>JAOXSA010000487.1 GCA_025800245.1 Amphritea sp.
CGAAGCTGCACGTCGTTTGGACAGATTGATATTACGCTCAAGTGTCCCAACCGCATCCGTATGGCCGACCAGCGCCACGCGCTTCCCGGCATTCGCATTAAGAAAAGCTGAAAGCTGTAGCAAAGACTTATAGGGACCTGCACCCAAATCCGCAGAACCAGTTTCAAACGCCAGATCATCAAGCACCACATGCCCAGCAGTCTGCAACACTCGCACCGTACCCTCCGCATGATCTAGTTGAGGGACGGATGCCTCAGATGAGGCGACTCCCTCTCTCACTGCCGCACTGGCAGATGGCCCCTGAACGGCTTGCCCAGCCTGATCCCTAATTGACGTATGAACCCAGATCATCTGCACAAACCCAGCATTGGCAGAACGGGACACCAACAGGCTCAGATGCTCATCATCTCCCTTCTGCGCAGAGATAAAGCGATAATCCCCAAGGTCTACGTGCATGGCGGGCGCCTGCAGGACCTCTGTTTCAAACCGGAAATCATACCCACCACACTGCTGAGTATCGCATTCAAACAAGAC
>JAOXSA010000392.1 GCA_025800245.1 Amphritea sp.
GGCGTCGAGCGCAAAGGTAGAAGTGTGCTTAACTGCGAGACCCATCAGTCGAGCAGATACGAAAGTAGGTCTTAGTGATCCTGTGGTTCCGAATGGAAGGGCCATAGCTCATCAGATAAAAGGTACTCCGGGGATAACAGGCTTATCGCATCCGAGCGTCCATAGCGGCGATGCGGTTTGGCACCTCGATGTCGGCTCATCACATCCTGGGGGTGAAGAAGCTCCCAAGGGTTTGGCTGTTCGCCAATGAAAGTGGTACGTGAGCTGGGTTCAGACCGTCGTGAGACAGGTCGGTCCCTATCTGCTGTGGGTGTACGAAACTTGAGGAGATTCTTCTTTAGTACGAGAGGATTTGGAAGGACGTAGCTCTGGTGTACCAGTTGTCGCGCTAGCGGCACGGCTGGATAGCTAACTACGGAAAGGATAAACGCTGAAGGCATCTAAGCGTGAAGCCCCCTGCAAAACTAGGTTTCCCATGAGACTCCTGGAAGACCACCAGGTTGATAGGCCGGATGTGTAAGTGCAGCGATGTACTCAGCTGACCGGTACTAATCCGTCGATCGACTTGACCACAATGT
>JAOXSA010000529.1 GCA_025800245.1 Amphritea sp.
TGAAGCCTGTACCTTGCTTCCAAAGTTTGAAGATCAGATCTTTCTCGCCCTGTGTAAAAGTTCGCTTTGCTCGTTTCATCAAAAGTACTCATGCAAATCAGTATTTTAGTTGAACTGTTGCAATGACCAATTGAATCTACAGTAGCCTTTTTTAGTATCGTCTTTTCCCGCTGTAAACGATCTACCTGAGCTTCCAGTTCTTTAATACGCTGCTGTTCAGGTGTGAGGGCTTTACCGGCCGGAGTGGTTCCCTGACGCTCATCTCGCAGCTGATTAACCCAGCGTCGCAATACATTTTCATTAAGCCCTAATGAACGGGCGGCCTCAGGCACAGAGTAATCCTGATCCAATACCAGGCTGGCAGCTTCAAGCTTGTACTCAGGAGTATACGATCGACGTTTGTTGGTCATTGAACACCTCTTCTATGGCGGTACTTTACCACCTTAAATGGTGTCCGGAATCATTAAACCACTACAATCTATCCAGAGTGGATTCACTTTTCAGAAGATCTTAGTACGCCTTGCGCTCCTACTAACTGGCCAACATCTCCTTCATCCATCGGGTCAGCTCTACAACCCTGACATTGCTCCGCTTATGAACGGGAACGGAGAAGTAGTAACCATAGCCGCTCATAAACTTGATCTGCATGGGATTGACCAGTTCACCCTTCTCTATCAAATCGCCAGCAAGAAAAGAGGGTAGCAAACCAATCCCCTGCCCACGCTTTACCGCTTCCATGGACATAAAGAAGTGTTCAAAGCCATCACTGAATTGCGGAGCACGATAGTCTTCAGCCAGATAATGGCTGAGAAAGCTGGTCCATAGCTGGGGGCGGGTCGTGTGCAGAATCAGCGGGTGATTCAATATATCTTTTGCTTCTCTTATCGGCGAAGCCTGTAAGCGCTCCTGGCTGATTACAGCGACCAGCTCTTCTGCCACCAGTAACGATTCCGGATCCAGATTGGGGGAGATCGGCAGGCAGCGAATAATCACATCACTTTCTGTACTGAGAATATTTTCTGAGTGCGTAGAAGTAACCTGTAGCGTTAAATCCGGAAACTGCTCTTTTATTCGTTTTAGTTTAGGTATTAACCATAGTGTACTGAACGACGGCGTGGTGTTTATTAATAAAGAGTTAGAGTCAGCCACACTCTGCTTTATCAGCGCAGTCGCACTCTGAATACTTTCCATCGCCTCAGCAACGGTTGGCAGATAAAGCTTGCCTGCGTCAGTCAGAGTTAACCCGCCTTTTTCCCGATGGAACAGGGGTTGTTCTAAATACTGCTCGAGCGACTGAATCTGTTTACTGACTGCCCCCTGTGTAACAAACAGCTCTTCTGCTGCTTTAGAAAAGCTCAGATGCCTTGCAGCTACTTCGAATACTTTTAAAGCATTCATTGGGGGGAAATTATGGCGCATAAGTTACTCACTACCTCCTGCGAAAAAGAGGGATCAGGTATAGCCGGTGCTCAAAGGGTATGAGTTTTAGTCATACCCACTGAGAATATATCGATTGAGGCAAATTGCAAAGCCGCCTTTAATGCCATGGCATCTACTCGTAACAAAGCTATAAATGCAGGAGACAAAGTGGACAGTCGCGTCTTTCATCGCCATTGCCATAGCCAGCTTCCCACTGCCGTTGCAGGGGACGGAGTTTATCTCATTGATCAGTCCGGCAAGCATTATATGGATGCTTCCGGCGGGGCTGCCGTGTCCTGTCTTGGCCATAGCCACCCGGATGTCCGGGCGGCTCTGATAAAGCAGGTGGATCAGTTGAGTTACGCGCACAGTGGTTTCTTTACTACCGAACCCGCTGAGCAGTTAGCTGAAAAGCTAACCAGACTGGCACCGGGCGACCTTAACCATGTTTACTTTGTTTCGGGCGGTTCAGAGGCCGTAGAGTCTGCCCTTAAGCTCGCCAGACAATACTTTGTGGAAAAAGGCGAGCTGACACGAACCCGGTTTGTTGCGCGTCGACAGAGCTATCACGGTAACACCCTGGGTGCACTGGCTGTTGGCGGTAATGAATGGCGCAAAGAACCCTTCTCTCCTTTATTGATGGAGCATCTCTACATTTCGCCTTGCTACCCGTATCGCGATCAGCGTGACGGTGAATCTCTCTATGATTACGGGCAACGTGTAGCTAATGAACTGGAAGATGTCATTCAGCGTGAAGGGGCTGAAACCATCATTGGTTTTATTGCTGAGCCGGTGGTAGGTGCAACGGCTGGCGTTCTTACGCCGGTTGAGGGCTACTTTAAACGTATCCGCGAAATCTGTGATAAGTACGGCATCCTGCTGATTCTGGATGAAGTGATGTGCGGCATTGGCCGGACAGGCACCTTGTTCGCCCATGAACAGGAAGGCATTACAGCAGATATTGTGACGGTGGCCAAAGGTCTGGGAGCCGGGTATCAGCCGATCGGGGCGATGCTGGCTTCAGATGAGATCTATAACACCGTTTCAGCGGGCAGTGGTTTTTTCCAGCATGGCCATACCTATATGGCTCACGCAGCTGCTACGGCAACCGCACTGGAAGTACTGAATGTCTTTGAACGCGACAACCTGATTCCCGATGTCTGGGCAAAAGGTAACTATCTGGGGCGCAAGCTGAAACAGACATTCGGTGATTCACCTTTGATTGGTGATATTCGCGGACGCGGTCTGTTCTGGGGGCTTGAATTAGTTCAGGACAGAAACACCAAAACACCGTTCCTGGCGGACTCGGCAATAGATAAGAAAATCAAACAGGCCGCCATGGCCAAAGGCCTGATGTGCTACCCAATGGGTGGCACGATTGATGGACAGAACGGCCATCATATTTTACTGGCACCGCCCTATATTATCAGTGAAGCACAAATTGACGAGCTGGTTGTAAAACTTAAAAGCGCAGTTAACTCCGTATTGTCTGCTGACTCCGGACTCCTTACAGAGCATCAGAGGAGTTCATAATGCAGGACGCGCTCATCATCGTCGCACCGAACGGTGCACGAAAACAGAAAACGGATCATTTCAATTTGCCCATCACCCCTGAAGAGATAGCTTCAGAAGTAGAAGCCTGCGTAAAAGCCGGTGCAGGCATGGTTCATCTCCATGCCCGCAAGGCTGATGGTCAGCACTCGCTTGAAATTGATGACAACCTGGCCGTTTTAAAGGCGGTCCGTGAACGGGTTGGTGATCAGGTCATCGTGCAGGTCACAACCGAAGCGGTAGGAATTTATAAGCCAGAGCAACAAATGGCACTGATCCGTGGCATCGAACCCGAGGCTGCATCCTTTGCGATTAAAGAGCTTATTCCCACTCAGGAATCCGAACAGGCAGCCTGTGAGTTTTTCTCCTGGGTAGCGGCAAAAAAAATCATTGCTCAATACATAGTCTATTCTATGAATGAGTTAGCCCGGTATTTTGACTATATAAACCGAGGGATTATTCAGGAAGACAGCCCTCATCACTTACTCATCGTACTGGGTCGTTATGCCGATGGACAACAGTCTGATCCGGGTGATCTGGCTCCATTTCTGCCCTTACTGAGCAAATTGAGTGAGCAGAACATTCGCTGGGCCGTATGTGCATTCGGACATAAAGAGCAGGACTGTTTGCTTTACGCCGCTCAACTGGGAGGCGATGTCCGCATTGGATTTGAGAATAACTGCTACACACCCGAAGGGGAGTTAGCAGAGACCAATGCCGCTCAGGTGAGCGCATTGGTTAAACAGATCCAGGCGAGAGGCCGCGACGTAATTAATGCTGAAAAGTGTCGGGAGCTGAATATCTTTGCAGACTTTAAAACAGTTTAACCCGTAGCGAATTTTGGAACCTATTAGCCTTAAAAGTACTTAATTTTTACAGCCAGTATCCGGTTGTGAATAAAAATAAAAATGCACGATCTAAGGAGAATAAAATGATGAAGCTAAAAACAGCAATGATGGGTGCCGGTCTGACTGCGCTTTTTGCAATGGCCCCGGGTGTTCAGGCTCAGGAGTTTATTACCATTGGTACCGGCGGTGTCACCGGTGTGTATTACCCTACCGGTGGTGCCATCTGTCGTCTGGTCAATAAAGGCCGTAAAGAACATGGCATTCGTTGCTCGGTAGAAAGTACCGGTGGCTCTGTTTACAACATCAACACCATCAAAGCGGGCGAGCTGGACATGGGTGTGGCTCAGTCTGACTGGCAGTTCCACGCTTATAACGGCACCAGCAAGTTTGCTGAGGCAGGCGCATTTAAAGACCTGCGGGCTGTATTCTCTGTTCACCCTGAGCCATTCACAGTCGTGGCGCGCGCGGATGCTGGCATCAAAGACTTCATGGACCTGAAAGGTAAGCGCGTCAATATCGGTAACCCGGGTTCCGGTCAGCGCGGCACCATGGAAGTGCTGATGAGTGCGTTAGGCTGGACCAATGACACTTTCAAGCTGGCGTCCGAGCTCAAGGCTGCTGAGCAGTCGAAAGCCCTGTGTGATAACAAGATTGATGCCATGGTCTACACCGTCGGTCACCCGAGCGGCTCTATCAAAGAGGCCACAACATCCTGTGACAGCGTACTGGTTGAAGTATCCGGCGCAGCGGTGGATAAGCTGGTCAGCGATAACGACTTCTACCGTACTGCGACTATCCCTGGCGGTATGTACAACGGTACCGATACCGACACTAGAACATTCGGTGTGGGCGCAACGTTCGTCACCTCTGCACAGGTTGATGAGAAACTGGTGTACAACGTCGTTAAAGCCGTATTTGAAAACTTCGATACCTTCAAAAAGCTGCACCCGGCATTTGCCAACCTGAAGAAGGAAGAGATGATCAAAGATGGTCTGTCAGCGCCGCTGCACCCGGGTGCTGAGAAGTACTACAAAGAAGCAGGTCTGATGTAAGACCTTTTCTCAGATATTTCTATGCTGTTGAACTTAATAAGGCCTGTTCCCACAGGCCTTATTAGCTTAAGCACTTGTAATGAGCTCTTTTGATAAAAGCCCTTGATAAGAGCCCTTGATAAGAGCTTATAACAAGTACTTGCGATCCGGAGTCGTTCTATGAATACGGAAGCTCAGTCAGGCCCACAACCTGATGAAAATAATAAAGAGATAGAAGACCTTCTCAACTCGGAAACGGGCAGCCGTACCCTCGACGGCCCCATGGGTAAACTGGTCATCGGACTGCTGATTGCGTGGTCTGCGTTTCAACTCTGGTACGCATCCCCAGTCCCCTTCATACTGAATTTTGGCACCTTTAACGAAGATCAGGCTAAGTTCATCCACCTGTCGTTTGCCACTTTTCTGGCGTTCTGTCTGTTCCCCGCCACTAAGCACTCTAACCGTTTCGGACTGAGCCCTTTCGATCTTCTGTTTGGCCTGGGTGCAGCGGTTTCATGCCTTTATCTGCTGATTTTCAGAGAGCAACTTGCCGATCGTATCGGTGCTCCGACAACAGGCGATGTTGTGATTGCTGTAGTAGGGATGGTGACCCTGCTTGAAGCGACCCGCAGGGCCCTTGGGCCACCACTGCTTGTCGTTGCGGTCGTGTTCCTGACGTTTACCTTTGCTGGTCAGTACATGCCTGATGTGATTGCCCATAAAGGTGCCAGCTTAAACAAGGTTTCTTCACATCAGTGGCTAACCACTGAAGGGGTATTCGGGGTTGCCTTAGGTGTATCGACCGCCTTTGTATTCCTGTTTGTACTGCTGGGCTCCCTGCTGGATAAAGCCGGTGCGGGTAATTATCTGATCAAGGTGTCTTTTTCTCTGCTGGGGCACATGCGTGGTGGACCGGCCAAAGCGGCAGTTGTTGCCTCAGGCCTGAGCGGTATTATCTCGGGCTCTTCAATTGCCAACGTCGTCACCACAGGCACCTTTACGATCCCTCTGATGAAGCGGGTTGGCTTTCCGGCGACTAAAGCGGGCGCGGTTGAAGTAGCAGCATCGACAAATGGTCAGTTAACGCCTCCGATAATGGGCGCCGCTGCATTCCTGATGGTCGAATATGTCGGTATCCCCTACATTGAAGTCATTAAGCACGCCATTCTGCCATCGTTAATCTCCTATATTGCACTGATCTATATCGTGCACTTAGAAGCGTTAAAGCTGAATATGCAGGGTATACAGCGCCTGGTTGTGCCGACGATGGCGCAACGCATGCTTTCCTGGGTAACCACCACGCTCATCATGCTGGTGTTATCAGCAGTGGTTTACTACGGCTCAACGTTCCTTGAATCAACATTGGGTACCATGGGCTATGTGGTGATGTTGCTGGCAATAATCGCCGGTTACTTTGCTTTGGTGCGCCTGTCGGCTCAGTATCCCGATCTGGCCGATGATGACAGCAGCATTGAGCTGGACCATCTGCCTGAAGCCAGGCCGACGATTAACTCAGGCCTGTATTTCGGCTTGCCCATCGTTGTTCTGTTATGGGCGCTGGCAGTTAAGCAATACTCTCCGCAACAGTCGGCTTTCTACTCGGTGGTCTTCCTGATTGCCGTCGTACTGACACACAAACCCATTAAAGCCTGGTTCCGCGGCGAAGCCGACTGGGCGGGTAAATTCAGAGATTGTTGGAATGACTTTGTCGACGGCCTGATTACCGGCGCACGGAATATGGTGGGTATCGGTATCGCAACGGCAGCTGCCGGTATTATCGTCGGTACCGTTACGCTGACAGGCCTTGGCCAAATGATGACTGAGTTTGTTGAGTTTATCTCAGGCGGTAACCTCATTCTGATTCTGATCTTCACAGCGCTGATCTGCATCATTCTGGGGATGGGCCTGCCGACCACCGCAAACTATATCGTCGTATCAACACTGATGGCGCCGGTGATTGTCTCTCTGGGTGCCGAGAACGGTCTGATTGTGCCATTGATTGCCGTGCACCTGTTCGTGTTCTATTTCGGGATATTGGCGGACGATACACCGCCCGTTGGGCTTGCGGCCTTTGCCGCTGCCGCGATTGGTAGAGCCGATCCGATTAAAACCGGTATTCAGGGTTTCACCTACGATATCAGGACCGCGATCCTGCCCTTCATGTTTATCTTCAATACGCAGTTATTGCTGATAGGTATCGACTCGATCTGGGATCTTGCACTCACTGTATTCAGTGCCGTAGTAGCCATACTGGTCTTTTCTGCGGCAACCCAGGGATACTGGCTGGTTAAAAGCCGGTTGTGGGAATCGTTAATTCTGATCTTAATTGCATTCAGCCTGTTCCGTCCCGGTTTCTGGTGGGACATGGTCTATCCACCTTCAACATCACTGCCCACAACACAGCTGGTGTCTGAGGTTGAGCAGCTCAGGCAGGGTGAATTTATTCAGCTGAAGTTTGAGGGTGAAACCATCGAAGGTGATTCGGTGCGCAAAACGGTGTCTCTGCAGCTGGAAAGTGAATCCGGCGATGCTGCCAAACGTCTGGAGGCGATGGGCTTAATGCTGATTCAGGACGCCGATAGCTGGGTGGTTGATCTGGTGGTATTCGGCAGTACTGCAGAAAAATCCGGGGTCGATTTTGGCTGGCAAATCACGGGCATTGAAAAAGCCAGTGACAGGCCACCTAAAGAACTGGTCTTTATACCTGCATTGTCAGTGCTCGCCTTTATCGCCTGGCTGCAACGCAGAAGAAGGAAATCGCTTGGGAGTGAAAGCTATGTATGAGTCAATTCTGGTACCCATCGATATGGGTGAAAAAGGCTTTGCCGATAAAGTGGTGGAACATGCCCTCAGCATTCTCAAACCCCATGGAAAACTGATTCTCCTTTCCGCTGTTCCGGGTTATCAGATGCCTATTGTCGGCTCTTATTTCCCGCAGGGCACTTTTGATGATCTGGTTAAGGGCATCAAAGCTCAGCTGAAAGAGTTTATTGAAGACAGCTTGCCCATTGATCCGTCTGAGTGCTCAATGATTGTTCAGGAAGGTAAACCTGCTGATGTGATTCTATCTGTAGCTAAAAAGGAAAAGGTCGAGATTATTGTGATGGCAAGCCACAAGCAAAGCCGGATAGAAAGAACGGTGATCGGCTCCATTGCCAACAAAGTGGTTGGCCGAGCCGATATGCCAGTCCTGGTTGTAAAAGGCTGACCCTGATAGCGACTCTTCATCTTACACAAAGCCGGATCATCAGATCCGGCTGTTCTGTAATTCTTCGCCCTCTGTCGAGAGGATACCTTCCTGATCAGCTGTTCAACTGCTTGTCAGACATCATTGTCATAAACTGCCCCACACGCTATGGTGATCTATAACAGAGTGTTTTTCAGACTGAGTAAACAATGAACGAGATCGACTCATTACAGCTGCAGCTGGAAAGACAGGTACTGGTTCTTCATCATAATATTCAGAACATCTATGACGCCTTAGAACTGCTCAGTGCAACCACCGGAATGCTGTTTTCTTCAGTTCCTCAGGACAGTCGTATTATTCAGGACTGGCTGATACAGGAAGCCTTTCAGCACGATGAAAGAGGCTACATCACTAACCAACGCTCACGAAGCATCCAGAAAGGCGATGCCCCCGGTGATAATGAAATAGCCTATTTCTGCCCTGAACTATCTGATCTGGAAAATACTCTAGGAAAGCGACTCTATGCATTGAGGGGTATCGGTAGCGTTCTTAAACCGATCAGAGACAGTCTCAGCGGAGCAACCTATATCTATTATCAGGATATAGAGTATAACGCTTCCATCGCTTACCCTTTCTTTGACATCTCAGAAATTATCCCAGCTGACTTCAATTGGCTGGAATACGTCAGCGTTAACAGTGTCAGCCCTGAAAATAATCCACAGAAAGCGATTCAATGGGCACCTCCCAATATTGATTACGCCGGCGAGGGATTGATCACGATCATCTCAATTCCGGTATATGAGCAGGGTAAACAGATCGGCGTCTGGAGCATTGATATGCCCCTGAGAAATATCCACCAGAACTGCGTACTGGATACCGTTGTACCCGGGCAAACCAGTTTTATAGCCGACTTCAATGGTAACCTCGTTACCCACCCCAGTATTTCAACTCAGATCGACAAGGAAAAAGGCTCCTTCTATCAGCCGCCACTGACTCAGCTTGGAGGTGATTTTCAGACGCTGAATCTACAGCAGATCATCACTGATAAAAAAGGCACTTTACGTCTGGAGGATGCCCGGGGTAAGTCGCATATTGCTTTATATCAGACCCTGCCGGAGGCTCACTGGGTACTATTTGCCACACTCCCTGAAGAGCGGCTGTTTGAAACCATAAGAAAGAAGATCGCCCATGCATTTGATGGCATGAGGGGAAATGAATTACCTCACATTATCGATTTTGAAGTCAGTGATGAGATGCAGACACTGATCGACAGTTACAACGACATGGTCAAAATCGTTGCCTACAACCAGCACAGACGGGAGAAGGCACAGCAGGAAGCTCTCGAATCACAGCGGATATTAACTGAAGAGCTGGAACACAAAGTTAAGCAGCGAACCCTCGAGCTGCAGCAGGCGAACGACAAACTGGCTCAACTGGCAAATACCGATAGCCTGACAGGTATATGTAACCGCAGACACTTCTTTGAGCTGGCAGCCCCATTGATCAGGCTGCTTAACAGAGACAAGCAGGTTGCCTGTGTTTTAATGCTTGATATAGACCGGTTCAAGCTGATCAACGATACCCATGGCCATGATACCGGTGATCAGTTTCTGGTTGCTGTGACCCGGGTGATCAGCTCCACTCTCAGGAAAAGTGATCTCGTCGCACGTTTTGGCGGCGAAGAGTTTGCCATATTTCTGCATAAGACGGAGCTATACAACGCAGCTATCGTGGCAGAAAAGATCAGGTCTGAAGTTGCCGATCAGATACGAATAAATAATACCGGCTGTACCGTAAGTATCGGGGTGGCTGAACTGAGAAACAGTGATATCAATCAGGCGATCAGGCACAGTGATGAAGCTCTCTATGCCGCTAAGAACAATGGCCGGAATCAGATCGCCTGCTATAACAAAACCATGCGGTAACTTTCAGCCGGCCAGCCTGATCAGAATGCGTGCAAGAACCGGTTATTGAGCACAGCTAAAGATGGTTATCATGGGATAGCAATTGAAAAAAGCCCCTGGGGTATTGGTAACAGGTTCCTTATGTCCTGCCATAACCAGTAGATCCAGTTTTTCACCTCAGCACTCTCTGGCATCAGAAACACAATGAAAATCAGTGCCAGCCAGAAAAGAATGTAAATACGTCTCCCCATTACATACGGCCTCCCTGACGCGAATCAACATGATTCGCTACCGCCTTAGACAGCCGCTGCCAGATCTTTGTTCACTTTTTAATCAATCGTTACTATTTGTTGATAAAAACACAACCAGAATGTCGTCCGCCAGAGCCTTTGATGCGTTTAAGATAAAACAACTGCACCTGATCAATCCCCTGTAAATACTGAAAACAGGCGACTATGTGACGATTCCCATATGACACCAAAGTGTTTAAACTCAACGGCCAGATCATTACTTTTTCTCAACGTATTACTCTATGAGTCGCGACACACAATATCCTCCTGCCCCTGATACGGATATCGATGAGCAGCTTTTAAGAGTATTTGATGCCACCCCGGTACCGATGGTGCTGTCGCGGCCGGATGGCAGCTTTGAATACGTCAATACCGCTCTGTTGGAACTGTTCGATTACAGCGAAGACGAGATCTATCAACCGGATGTCATTATCTCTCACCCTGGGAAATCGATCGCAATCGCTATATCCGCGCACGTCTGACCGAAGATCCATTTACACCGGTAAAGATCGAAAAGCGTTACGTGCACAAGAGTGGACATATCATTCCCTGTCTGCTGACAATAGTGGCTCAGCCTGACTCTCAGGGGCGCGTACTCCGGTTTATCAGTCAGATTGTCGATCAGACAGAGATTCTGCGCAGCCAGGAAAATATGCGTCTGGCGGCAATGGTATATGAGAATAGTAGTGAAGCGATGATGGTCACGGATGCTGATAATCGCATACTCGATATCAATCCAGCGCTGACGGCGATTACAGGCTATACACTGGACGAAATGCTGGGACACAATCCCAGTATTCTAAGTTCAGGGCGTCATGATTCAGCATTCTACGAGGAGATGTGGCACAGCCTGAAAGTGACCGGTAGCTGGAACGGAGAGATCTGGAATAAGCGAAAGAACGGTGAAGCGTTTGCTGAATGGTTGACGATAAATACAATTTACAATGAAAATCAGGACGTTTACCGTCGGATAGCGCTGTTCTCTGATATCACCAATAAGAAAGAAGCCGAAGCACTGATTCTGCAACAGGCAAACTATGACTCTCTCACCGGGCTGCCGAACAGCCGTCTGTTGATGGAAAACCTCAAGCTGGAGATGACTAAAGCGGCAGATAAGTAGGAAACCGGTGCTCTGCTGTATCTCGATATCGACCGGTTTAAAGAGATCAATGAATCTCTGGGGCATGAATACGGCGATCTGCTACTGAAAGAAACCGCACTGCGCTTGAAGCAGCTACTGAGAGACTCAGACTTTCTGGCCCGCTACAGCGCCGATGAATTCGCGGTGATTCTGAATCCGATAGACAGCCTGCAGCGCCTGGAGCATACAGCCCAGTCTCTGCTGAAGGCGCTGAGCCAGCCTTTCAGTATCGATAACGATAGCGTCTACATTTCCGCCAGCATCGGTATCTCCCTGTTCCCTATCGACAGCGAGAACGCGCCACAACTGCTCCGCAATGCTGATCAGGCAATGTCCGCGGCTAAAGCCCAGGGTCGAAATGGCTATCACTACTTTAAACCGGCGATGCAGGAAGCCGCTCGTAAACGTATGCAGCTTATCAGCGAGTTGCGCCATGCCATCACTCTGAATCAGTTTGAACTGCACTACCAGCCGATTATCGATCTGTCCGACGGGCAGATTGTTAAAGCAGAAGCACTGATCCGCTGGCACCACCCTGAACGTGGCCTGCTGACACCGGATCACTTTATACCGCTGGCGGAAGAGACCGGCTTCATTCACTCTCTGGGTGAGTGGGTATTCACAACGGCGGCAGAGCAGCTGAAGCAATGGCAGGAACTGGGGCTGCCGACAATCAGTGTCAGTATTAACGCGTCTCCGTTACAACTACAGAATGGTGGCCTGAAACCCGGCGATTGGGCTGAACGGCTGAGCGGACTGGGACTTCCTGATGGTTCCATCGTCGTCGAAATAACCGAGGGTCTGATGATAGAGACTTCAGAGTCGGTTAAAACAACCCTACAACAGCTGCACAGCAATCAGTTTGGTATTGCCATTGATGATTTTGGAACCGGTTATTCATCGCTGGCCTATCTGAAAGAGTTTGATGCTGATTTCCTGAAAATAGACCGCCGCTTTATTCAGAACCTTTCCAGTAATTCTGATGATGCCGCACTGTGCGAAGCGATGATTGTTATGGCTCATAAACTGGGAATTCAGGTCATTGCTGAAGGCATCGAAACCCGTGAACAACTGGAGTTCATTCGCTATGCCGGTTGTGATCATGCTCAGGGTTGGCTGTTTGCCCGGGCATTACCTGCCGATGGGTTTGCAGCATACCTTCAGCAATGCCCTGCTAACGGGCTTGTCTGAGTCGGACCGACAGTCTAAAGTGATTTTCTTTTACCGGAGTTTCCCATGACAGAATTAATCCTGATCGCTGCCGTTATCTGCGTGGGCTGGCTGCTGATCCGATCGCAGAAACAGAATAAACAACAGGCTGAACAGAACCGAGTAGCAGACAGGGAGTTTATGGAACAGAACGGCCATAATCCTGATGTCACAACCACCAGCAGCGGTTTACAGTACCAGATCATCCAGCCCGGCAGCGGTACCGAGCACCCCTCTGCCAACGATAAAGTCCAGGTGCATTATCATGGCACACTGATTGATGGTCGGGTGTTCGACAGTTCGGTGGATCGCGGTGAGCCAATCAGCTTTGGCCTGAATCAGGTAATTAAAGGCTGGACTGAAGGCGTTCAGCTGATGGTCGTTGGCGAGAAGCGGCGCTTGTTTATTCCTGCGGATCTTGCTTATGGCGACGGTTCCGCTGGCATTATCACGCCAGGCTCAACGCTGATTTTTGAAGTTGAATTACTGGCGATCAATCCCTGATCGTCAGTTGCGACTGCCGTGGCCAGTCGCGGTAATTAAACACCTGACCGGTCTGACGGATCTCTTTGATTGCGCCGGGATCAAGATCGGCATACACCCAGCCGGACAGCTCAGATCCTCCCTGCACCAGCACCCCATTATCGGGAAAACCGTAGTCTACAGGCGTGTAAACACTGGCTCGTCCGGTATTGATATCCACTGCTTCTGACCACTCAGCACAGCCGAAGGTGGGAGATTGCACAACATAGCACTGATTTTCCAGCGCCCGGGCCTGACAGCCAATTCTGACCCGATGAAATCCGGCTTCGGTATCCGTACAGCTGGGAACCAGAATCAGGTCGGCACCGGCTTCTACCTGCTGTCGGGCAATCAGAGGAAATTCAGAGTCATAACAGATATTGATTCCCACTTTTCCAATCGGGGTATCGATCAGTTCAATCTGTTCACCTGCACTGATCTGCCACTGCTCATTTTCAAACCGGGTCATCACCAGTTTGTCCTGATAGCCCAGAATGCCATCAGGTCCGAACAGCGTTGCCCGGTTGCGGAAACTGCCATCCGGTTGCTGTACCGGATAACTTGCTCCGAGAATGATCAGGTTGTACTGGCTGGCTAATCGCAGATGCAATTGCTGCCAGCGTTCATAGACCGACTGCATTGCGATCAGTTGCTGGTGCAGATCTCTGTACACCGTTTCACCAAACAGTGAAGCCAGTTCCATACTGCCGTATTCAGGAAACACCAGTAAGCGGGCCTGATTATCTACTGCTTCACAAACCCAGTGCTCAAGCTTCTGCTGAAATTGCTCCCACTGAGTAAAAAAACCAATATCGTACTGAGCCACAGCGATACGAAAAGTACTCATACCAACTCCCTGATCCAGAATCCCATCGGTTTGACCGACTCTTCTGCTTCATCAAGATCTTTCCAGCTATAGCCAGTATTCAGATCCTCACGGCGCTGATAACCGCGCCTTTGCCAGAACTGATCCAGCGGCTGATACCCGACAGGCCTGCGAGGGTGATCAGCAGGACGCTGAACCGCGCAGAAGCAACTGTACCGAAAGCCACCCAACGCTCTGGCGTGGGCTTCCCGTTCATCAAAGAAAGCCACACCGATACCCTGCCCACGGTACTCGGGTAACAGCACGGACTCGCCGCAGTAGAACACCTCATCGGTGTTGAAGCCGGCATCGATAAAAGGCTTACGGAACTCATCGGTTTCACAGGCCATCGGTAGCGCCGTAGAAGCGCCGACCACCCGCTCCTGATCCAGCGCCAGCACGATAACGCTGGCAGCCGTATCGGTATAGGTTTTCAGATACTGCTTTTCATATTCGGGATTGCCATCATAAAGATAGGGAAACTCGCGGAACACCCGGATACGCAGATCAGCCAGTTCGGCAATATACTGCCCTAACTGATCGCCGCTGAAGCGCTTAATCTCTACCATATGTAACCCCGCGTTACTCAACCTGTCAGCTTAATTCACCGATTAACCCGCAACCTGGGCAATCCAGTCCTGCAGGTTATAGTAGTTAGTGATTCGCGCAACTTTCCCTTCACGGATTTCAAAAAAAGCACCGGCAGGCAGATCATAGGTCTGGCCGTTTGCTTCCGGTAAACCTTCATCCGTACTCAGATATTCACCCAGCACCCGGAACTCGACCGCAGCACGGCTGCCACTATCGTTGGTAGTGATCTCAATATCGACAATCTGTTCCCGGTAATGGCGGTTCATACGCTCCATAAACAGACTGAATACGTCACGACCGGTTTCCCGACCGCCCTGATTAATATCGTGCACGACATCATCGGTCAGCAAAGCAAGGAATGCACTCATATCCTGACGGTTAAAGGCATCATAATATTGTTGTAGCAGACTGACTGTATTCTGGTTCATAACATTTCCCCGATTGATCCGACCGGCATATAAAAGGCCGATAATGGCGGCCATCATAGCAATAGCAGCCACGGAAATTTTGCGCATAAGCGACCACCCTTTTTAACCCGAAAAACACTATTTGCAGGCAAAAAAAATTCAAACAGCCCACCGAAACCATAAAAGAGCACATTTTAGGTAGGTGTACTTAGACAATCCCCCCCTTTTTGTATAAAGTTTTGGGTATTTCAAAGATGTTCTTTAATGGATTCGTAACTGAGTTGTACTGAATTAAAACGGAATGAATCACTAACAACATGGTTAGACTGAGTAATAAGAATAAGTTACAGCTCAGCATTTTAGGCCTGCTATTAACTGGCCTGCTGGCATCTGCTACCGTTGCGTACTATCAGGTACGCAGCTCAATGCTGGATGCCGTACGCAACGAACAATTCACCAAAGCCAATGCAGCAACAGCGCGACTGAACCTCTGGCTGGATCAGAGCCTTAATCTGGTCAGCAGCGTGGCGCAGGCCCTGTCCGAATCGGATGAGCCGTTGGAAGACAACCCCAATTATCAGTTCTTTGCCCGCCAGGTAGTCAACTCCGGTCAGTTTATATATATCTCTTACGGACTCGAAAGCGGCTATTACTGGAGCCATAACTGGCAACCTTTTCCCGGTTATGATCCCCGCAACAGACCCTGGTATCTGGAAGCGAAACACGCGGAAACACCGATTGTGACTGATCCGTTCGTCGGCGCCGGTGAAACCCGGCACTACATCTCTGTGGCCGCTCCGATTGTAAGAGCAGGTCAGTTTGAAGGGGTAATCTCGGGAGACCTTACACTGGAGTTTGTACAGCAAACCATTCTCGGCCTTGATCTGAGTATGAATGCCACGGCATTACTGCTGAATCGCGAAGGCAACGTACTGATTCACCCGAAGCGATCGCTACAGAACCGGTCCCTGCCCGGCCTCAATAAGGATCAACTGCGTCAGACATTAGCGACTCTGGATCAGAGTACGCTGCTGGAAACCAGTAAAGATTACCTGATGATCACCCCAGTGCATAACTCCGGATGGCTACTGGCATTTGCCTTGCCCAAATCGGTACTGATGTACGAGATCTATCAGCGAACCATCGTTATGCTGGCCCACTTCCTGGGCATTTTTGTCGCTGTCAGCGGTCTGTTCCTGCTCTATAACCGTCAGATTATCACCCCTATCCTCACCTATCTGGAGCAGGACTCAGTCACCGGCTTACCTAACAAGAAGCACTTCAAACAGTATGTCACCGATCAGTTTCTGGAACAGAAGCGGGACGGTATTCTGCTTCTGATCAGCACCAATAACTTCAGCCGTATTACCGCTGCCTATCCTACGGATACCGTAGTAGAGCTGCAACGGGCGATCAGTCAGCGTATTCAGTCCCATCTGGACCGCCACAGCATTCTGGGTGTGTTTTCCGAAAGCCGGTTTATTGCCTACCTGCCACTAAGTCGCGAGTGTAATGAACAGACTCGCCTGCAGGAACTGGATGCCCTGATTCACGAGCTGTCTGAGTTTTATCCGATCCATGATCAGCAGATTAACTGCAGTTTTCGTATCGGCGTCAGCGTATTCCCGCAGCACGGCCACCATCTGGAACTGCTGATCGACAAAGCCTTTGCCGTAATGGCCTCCAGAAGTAAAACCGAAGCTGCCGATATCGGCGTATATAAGACCGATATTGATGCCCAGCTGGGCAACGAACTACTGCTGACCAGCGCCATGCATAATGCCCTGCGCCATCAGGAGTTCTATATGGAGTATCAACCGCTGTTCGACCTGGAACAGCACCGTTTTACCAGCGCTGAGGCACTGGTACGCTGGTACTCAAAGGAGCTTGATCGTCAGGTTTCCCCGGCGGAATTTATTCCGATTGCCGAATCCTCCAATCTGATTATTTCAATCGGCAATTACGTCATCGACTGCGTTGCACGACAAATTCAGGAGTGGCAGAAAGACAACATTAACTTCCGGAAGATCGGCATCAACCTGTCTCCCAAGCAGCTTCAGCATGAACAGTTCCTGCCCAACTTGCTGAAAACCCTGGAACACTATCAGGTCTCACCCAGCTGTATTGAACTGGAGATCACCGAGACCAGCCTGCTGGAGCAGCCAGAAAAAATCATTGAGCTGCTTTATCGTCTCAAAGCAGAGGGGTTTGGTATCGCCATTGATGACTTCGGCACCGGTTATTCATCACTGCAGTACCTGAAAGAGATCCCTTTTGAGACACTCAAAATCGATCAGTCCTTCATTCGTAATCTGGAAAATAACCCCAAGGATCAGGTGATTGTGGCCATGCTCACCAATATGGCCCGGGCGCTGGACTTTAAAGTGCTGGCAGAAGGGGTAGAAAGTGAACAGCAGTTGCGCTACCTGCAACAAACCGACTGTCATATGGTTCAGGGCTATTATTATGCCCGACCACTACCGGCAGATGCCGTCGGAGTGATGCTTGATCCTGAAACGGCATAGATCCTGACCATCTATTTCATCCGGACTTTACCGCCAATCATTTTATAAGCCGGCACGCCCCGGATCATAGTCTCTCTGGCAAACACTGCTCCGCAGCCAGGACAGGTACAGGGCGTTTCAGTGTAATCCTCCACAATACGTTCAATGAAGCATTTCACCAGCGCCCCTTGCCGCCTTTACGATAACGGTAGAGCTGACTTCCACACTGACTGCAGAAGATATCAACCCGGGTCTGTGGCCCTTTTGCTGAAGGCTTAGCCATCACTGCTGATCAGTTACTTTTCCCCGGTAAAGCCATGACCCCTTTGCACTGATGAAGCAGTTGCGCAAGATCATCTGCCACCAGCGGTCGACTGAAATAATACCCCTGCACCTCTTCGCAGTTGTACTCTTTCAGAAAAGCCAGCTGTTCCAGCTCCTCCACACCTTCGGCCGTCACGCTGAGACCCAGATTATGGGCCACCGCGATAATCGCCTGGGTTACCGAGGCGTCCCCCTGATCCGAGGTTACATGGGTAATAAATGAGCGGTCGATTTTCAAACGGTCAATCGGGAAGCGCTTCAGGTAACTGAGACTGGAATAACCGGTACCGAAGTCATCAATCGCCAGGCAGACACCCAAGGCCTTCAGGCGGTGCAGGGTTTCAACCGACCCCTCGACATCATCCATCAGCATGTTTTCGGTAATTTCCAGTTCCAGACAATGCACTGGCAAACCGGAATCCAGCAACACTTCATTCACCAGTTTATCCAGATTCTGTCGCGCAAACTGTCGCACTGACAGATTCACAGCGATACGAAATTCAGGTAATCCCTGCTCCTGCCAGGTGCGAGCCTGGGAACAGGCTTCCCGCAGAACCCATTCACCAATACTGGAGATCAGACCGGTTTCCTCTGCGATGGGAATAAACTCCACCGGCGACACAAATCCCAGTGAAGGACTATTCCAGCGCAACAGGGCTTCTACGCCGACAATACGCCCGCTACCCAGCTCAACCTGCGGCTGATAATTCAGTGACAACTCGTTGCGTTCGATAGCCCTACGCAGGTTACTTTCCAGCTCCAGCCGTCGTTTGGCCACCACGTTCATCGACTTCACAAACAGCTCGTAGCTGTTCTTACCAGCCTCTTTAACGTAATACATTGCGGCATCTACGTTCTTCATCAGGCTGTCGACGTCATCACCGTGATGCGGGAAGATCGCAATTCCGATACTCGGAGTAATGACGACCGACTGACCGGCCAGATCAATACTGTGGCCAATCGTCTCCAGAATAATCCTGGCGATCTTTTCCGCATCTTTTACCTGATTAATCTGCGGCAGCAGAACGGTAAACTCATCCCCCCCGAAACGCGATACCAATGGCATTTCAGACTCATCGGCGCTGTTCTGCTGAACCGGAAGAACGCAGTTGCTGAGCCTTACAGCAACTTCCCGTAGCAGCATATCGCCAATACCATGACCGAAGGTATCGTTAATGCGCTTGAAGTTATCCAGATCCAGAAACAGGACCGCGCCCAACCGCCCCTGACGTTCCGCCTGATCCATCGCCATGGTCACCCGCTGGCGGAAGACACTGCGGTTAGCCAGACCCGTCAGGCTGTCAAAACGCGCCAGACGCAGAATCTGGTCCTGGGCCTGCTTCAGCTCCGACACATCCAGCACGGTGCCATACATCATTGACGGATTACCGTCATCATCAAAGAAGATCTCGGCCTGGTGCTGAACGTTCAGTCGCTTGCCATCTTTGTGGGATAAAGAGTGATTGATACCACTGGAAAAGCCCGTTGAACCGGACCGGACCATCTCCCGCAACCAGTAACGCAACTCACAGCGTTCCTCTGCAGGTACAGCCTGCAGAAAGCTACGATAATTGAGCCGTAACAATCCCCGCCGAATACCCAGCATACTGAACAGCTGATCCGACCAGTACACTTCACCGGTTTTAAAGTTCCACTCCCAGTTACCCAGGCGGGCGATCCGCTGTGCATTGCCCAACCGGACTTCACTTTTCTGCAGTTCATGCAGCTGTTCTGTGGCGTTGCTCGCCCGGATCATATACTGCAGACGATGACCCAGAATCTGCCAGTTGAACGGTTTGGTGACAAAATCGGTTGCGCCAGCATCGTAGGCCTGCTGCACCGAACGGATATCGTCCTGTCCGGTCGCCATCAGTATCGGTACCAGTTTACCGCAGGGCAGATTCCGCAGTTGGCGACAAACCTCGAAACCGTTCAGGCCCGGCATCTCGACATCCATCATCACAATATCCGGATCAGCATGCTGGAACAGATCGATCGCGGTCAGACCGTCGCTGGCCTCAATCACCTCAAATCCGGCATTGCCTAATGCCTGACTGGCCAGTAACAGGGCTGTAGGGTCATCATCAACCACTAATACCCGATAGAGATCTGAACTGGGATTACTTACCGGAGATAGCGGCATACTCTGACTCTCGTATTTCAATCAGCGCCTCACTGGCGCGTTCATATTCCCTGCGGATCTCAACGATCAGATCCCCTGCACCGGCAAGATCCTGCTCTCGCCCGGCCTGTTCCATCTGTTTGCACAGTTCCGCCAGCAAATGCGCTCCTAAGTTATAACTGCTGGATTTAAAGCTGTGCGCAGAGATCCGGATCTGCTCCGGATCATTCAGTTCCAGCCCCATCTCGAGCTGCGCTATATCGGATGGCGATTTCTCAAGAAAGGCATTAATAATTTTCTGCAGGAAGGTACCGTCGGCATCCATACTTCTGAGTTGCTCAATCACATCATCTTGCAACGGCAGATCATCGGACAGCAGCGATCCGGCTTCTTGCTCATGCGTATCCGCAGCAACCAACGACCCTTTTCCGCGATCTTCCGACAGCCAGTAGCTCAGCGTTTTACCGACCTGCGATTTATTAAACGGTTTCGATAGATAATCATCCATTCCTGCCGCCAGACAACGTTCACGGTCATCACTCATCGCATTCGCGGTGACGGCAACGACAGGCATACGGGGCAATTCAAGCGCCGCTTCACGCTGCCGAATCACCTGGGTTGCCTGATAACCATCCATCACCGGCATCTGGCAATCCATCAACACCAGATCAAAAGCCTGTTGCTCAATCAGCTCGACTGCCTGCTGGCCATTCTCTGCCAGCGTCACGGTAACTCCCAACCCTTTGAGAGCCTGCAGTGCATATTCCTGATTCACCGGGTGATCTTCCACCACCAGAATCCGTCCCTGCACGGCGATCGGCATATCACCGACAATACGACTGAAATTCAGTTTGCAGGGCGCATCATCGGTACGTTGCAACTGCACACCAAACCAGAAGGTCGTCCCTGCTCCCAGCTCACTGCTGAAATCGATAGTGCCTCCCATCATCTCAATCAGTTGCCGGGAGATCGCCAGCCCAAGCCCGGTACCACCAAAGTTACGGGTGGTTGAGCTGTCAGCCTGGGCAAAAGATTCAAAAATCAGATGCTGGTGTTCAGGCGAGATACCCACACCGGTATCCTGCACCCGTACCTGGAATGACAGGGCATCATCACTCTGTTCAAACAGCAGAACGGTAACGGTTACCGAACCACTGTGGGTGAACTTAATAGCATTGCCGATCAGATTCGTCAGTACCTGCCGCATTCTGAATGGATCACCCATTAAGGAGGTATTGAGTTCATCGGGCAGTTCGCACTTCAGCTTAAGCCCTTTTTTGGCCGCCTGTGGCTGCAGAATTTCTACCTGCGTGGAAATGACATCGTGCAGATTGAAAGGCTGCAGATCCAACTGCAGCTTACCCGCTTCGATCTTCGAGAAATCCAGGATGTCGTTGATAATATCCAGCAGCCCTTCACCGGAATAGCGGATCATCTGCATAAAGCGCCGCTGTTCCGAGGTCAGTTCAGTTTCCAGGACAAGGTCAGTCATACCCAGTACACCGTTCATCGGAGTACGGATCTCATGACTCATAGTTGCCAGAAACTCACTTTTCGCCTGACTGGCCTCAATCGCGGTTTCTTTCTCTTTCCGAACCTGCTGAATCGTGGCTCTGATCGCCGCTTCCATAAAGATAAAGGAGTCCGCCAGTCGGCCGACCTCATCGCTATTTCTCTGAGCCAGTTTCTGGATTTCATTATTCGTTGATCCAGCCTGACTGAAGTCCTGCTTTGGCAGAGACTTAGCATAAGACGCAAGTTGGTTCAGCGGTCGGGCAATACGGAATACCACCACCAGCGCGGCACCAAGGCTGATCAGCATAATCAGACCGATAACGATACTGTGACGCTGAATCAGTTGATTACCCGGTGCAGCAATCTCAGCGCTGGGTACCACGACCCCCAGATACCAGTCAAACGCTTTGAAATAACTGATAAAGGTCTGCACTTTCTGGTTGCCGCTGAAAGGATCGATATAGTCTATCGCCAACTCATCGGCCGCCTTGGCTTCAATAATCCTGTTGAGTACCGCCTGTCCGGAGTCAGACAAACCTCCTTCCGCAGCCACCCGGGTCAGATTCATACCCGGTGGCGGAATCAGGATCGACTTGTCGCCGTTAAAGATGAAAGCGTAACCGGTTTCAGCAATCTGGATACGGGCAAAACTGTCACTCAGCGAGGCAATGATCGCCTCCATCTTACGCTGACTTTCCTGCTCAACATTATCAAAGTTGACTACGACGGCCAGCGTCCACGGCCAGCCCACGACAGGACGGAAGTGCCCCATATATTTGCTGTGAGTTGTCTGCCCCGCTTTCTGCCAGAGAAATATACCTGTGTCACCCTGCAAGGAGAGATGATCATCGCGCATCGCCAGATACAGTTTCCGACCTTTTACATCTTCGATATTGGCGATTGAAGAGCCTTCCAGCTCGCCTCGGGAATGGGCCAGCACGACACCGTCACGATCAAACAGCAACAGTTCACCATCATCGAAGCGTACTTTCCGCAGCCAGCTTTTCGCCCGTTCCTGAGCTTCCTGCTGCTCCAGACGTCCGTAACTGTTCAGCAGAATAAATTCATGGATGATCGAATTGGCCATCCCGGAGGTGTGAACCATCTCCCGTTTGAGTTGCGACAGCAGCTCTACTTTTTCATTGATAAGCTGATCATAGCTACGACGAATATTCAGATCGGCAAGGTGAAGAACGTTTTCCGCTGAAGACTGCTCTGCTCTGAGCATAGCGCTGCCCACATCACGCTGGGTGAAGTAGAAGGTGCCTGCTGATGCCATTAACAGCACCAGTACCACCAACGCCAGAATTTTAAACTTCAGCGATACATTCATTCATTATTCCGGGGACTCAATCTGCCAATACATCTTGTCTGCAGCGGCGAGCAGATCGGCATCCAGATAGAGTCCGATCTCTTCCGCTGTTTTCATATTCAGCACCACACTGGAAGCACCGGTGAAAACCTGCTCCAGCGTCCGGGGTGAGACCCCGTTGATAATTCTGCCGATATTGCCCGCGATAAACCTGCCTTCCGGCAGCAAACCATGAGTCCGAGCCAGACTCAGAAGATATCCCAACCGCACTTCCGACTCACCGTTCTGTGAGAACGTCGGTACACCATGCTGATTCGCAATTTCAACCAATCGTGGCGTGGTACGGTAATTCACCCCGCCCTGAGTCGTGACGTAGATCGCATCGACCTGCGGTGCCAACTCTTCAAAGCAACTGATAACACTCTGCTCAGCAATTCTCTGCTCAGCAATATCACTCTGGGTGTAGCAGGGGACAACCTCAAAACCCAACTCACGGGCGGCCTTTTCGATCATATCCATGCCGGCATAACTCCGCCCGCTGACCGTGTCTTCATAAGGCACCCCCAAAGTTTTGAAGCCAATCAGAGTATGAAACAGTTGTACCTGCTGGGGATAAAGGCCCGGATCATAGCTGGCAAAGACATGTTCATAGCCTGAATCCTGCAGGCTTTCTATAACACCGGCACTGAGCGGATCACTGGCAGACAGAACCACAGTCGGCACCCGGTGCAGGTTATTGGCCAGATCCTGGCCGGCCCAGGTTCCCATGGCCAGCATCAGATCCAGATCCTGAGCATGATTCAGTCGCGACAATAGGGCACCCCGAACCTCAAGACGGCGGGTCTGATCCCACTGTGCGTCATAGAAACCATCTTTTCGGAAGCTCAGATGACGACTTTCAACATTCTCTGATAGCCACTGCCAGACCGCCGCTGTGTCACCATCAACAAAATCAGGCAGCGAAAGAGGCTCTATCCAGCCCAGTTCTGCCAGCCCTTCAACGGTAACCAGCAGATAGTCATAATAGTCCTGATAATCCCCGCCCTGATAAAAGCCCACCTGCCAGGGCTGCTCAGGAACAGCCGCCGGTTTAAGGTTTATATCAACAGGTTGTTTTGCCTGAGCTACTGCACCGGTACAGCAGAGCAGCAGGAAAATAATCGTTCTGTATAGTTTCATCTCATCCCTGATCGGACTTTAATTGCAATCCATTTACTATTGAGGGTTCTGAATATCTTTGTATATTTCATCCGCTGCCCCGAGTAGCAGTAACGGCGGATTAAAGCCGACTATTTCCGCAGTTTTAAGGTTCACCGCCATGCGCGGAGGTTCCTCAAAAAACTGTGTCAGCTGATTCGGTAAAGCACCGTTGAAAACCTTGGCAAAGGTTGCGGCGTGGAAATCTCCGACATAACGGAAGCCCGCCTGGGACAGGCTCAGCAGCACACCATAGCGAACCTCTTCGGAGCCAGATTGTGAGAACGTGGGAATACCTCGCTGATTTGCAATATCGACCAGCCGGGTAATACTTCTTGAATTAACACCGCCCTGGTTGGTGATATAGATCGCATCCACTTCAGCCACCAGACTGTTAAAGCAATCGACAACGCTCTGTTCAGCTTTGGCAGTATCACTGATATCACTCAGAGTGTGGCAACCGACAATGTCGAATCCCCGGTTCTTACTCTGCTTGGTAATGACATCAAGTGCGGCGTAACTGCGACCGTTTTCGGAATCTTCATAGGCTACCCCCAATCGCTTGAAGTTGATGATGTCATGAAAAACCCTGACCTGACGGTCATACCTGCCCGGATCAACTGTCGCATGCAGATGATCGTAACCTGAATCATCCACACTCTTGATAATACCGGCCGCCAGCGGGTCACTGGCTGAAAGCACCATTGTCGGAACACGATAACGATCATTGGAAAGCGCTTTGCCAGCCCAGGTCCCCATGGCGATCATCAGGTCAATATCCTGCTGTTCATTAAGACGCTGAATAACCTTTTCTGCAGTGCTGTCGCGCAGCGCTTCATCCCAGGCAGACGAGTAATGGCCATCTGCCACAAACTCGATGTAATCGCTTTTTACGTTATTGTGGAGCCACTGCCAGAGCACTGCGGTCTGCTCACCTTGCTGTGCAGGGATATCCACCGTTTCAATCCAACCCAGGCGCATCAGGCCTTTGACGGTTTCGGTCAGAATTTTCTGATAGTCGGTATATTCGCCTCCCTCAAAGTAAGCAACACGCCATCGCTTACCCTCATTATCAACAGGCGATGTGCTGAAAACCGCATCATCAGTTGGCCCAGCCCACGCTGCTGCCATACTGAACCACAGTACTAAAAACGCAATCAGGCGATTAAATGTACGCATGCTTACTCCCCTCACTTGAGACTACAGATGGACCAGTTTCATCTGTCAGTGTCTGATCAGAACCGATCCACTCAAACGACTATATTGTTCTCTGAGCAACCGTCTTACTCCCTCGGCCGTTAAATCACTTGCAGGTACCACATCAGAGATGGTTTCAAGCAGTGATGCCAGGTGAGCATTCCCCACACTAACGTTACCCATTATATTCAGATCACTCTCCGACAGAGCTCCGCCAGAGATGATTTCCAGAGGCCCTGCAGGATACACCGACTGCTCGCGGCCGGTCATAATCAACTGCATACCCGAAAGATAACCTTCGGTATAGCTTGCACCAATAACGTGCTTCATACCAGTCTGTTCAGATTCAGGCTGCAGTGCCTCAATCACGCCCGCCTGAATAGCTGGCAGATATTCAGCCTGATAGTAACCTCCCAGGCATGAAACCCCTCTCGCCAGTGCTATAACCGTAAAACAACTGAAGAGAGAAGGCAGTAACCTCCTGTTCTCTAAAGCTTTTATAAGCTCATCCGGTGCAAAAGGAAATACCTGTGGCTGACCACTGTCACTGATTCCGTTTAAAATCAGGCTCTCAGATTGTTGCTCCGGGAACAGAGGAACACGCCGGTTAGCATCATCAATCCCCCAGAAAGCAAAGGTTCCGGTACCCTCGGTTTTCAGTACAGTATCCGAACCATCATGCGCTATCCGGTTACGCATCTTACTGATATTCCAGCATCCGGTTACACCATCCAGCAAAGGGATCAGCTTCTCTCTGACTGCGGAACTGAATAGTAGCTGGTAAATCAGGCTGCCGCTGTCGGCCAGATCCTTCAGCAACAAGCGTCGGGCAACTTCTTCCAGCTCCAGCGTAATCAGATCGGGCATCAGTTGCTGATCTGCGAACAGACGCTGCCAGACTCTGTGATTGATGATCACCGACTGATCGGAATACCGGGCGTGTTTACAGGATGCATCCGCAGCGTAATCATCAGCCAGGATCTCAAGTAGCGCCGCTAACGAGCCATCATTGTGACACTCTGTTTTCTCAGTTTTACTGATCCTCCTGATGACCTCATTTACCTTATTCTGATCAACACCTGATACCAGTGAAACCGGTTGCCGCCTCACCTTATTCGGGAAGACCGCTAATTTCTTCGGTCCGGGGCTGGCTGTGTCGGCCTGGTAAATGAGCGCCCCCCGGGGAAAGGTTAAGTTATCCAGTGGTATGTTACCGCAGGCAAAAACCGGCGCGGTCCGTACTCCGGCATGTCGTTTTTTCCCCATTCCGAACAGCAACGAGCCCTGTACAGACTGGGCAAAATAATCAACACCATGATGATTGGCTGTCAGTGCCACCGGATGCTTGGCAATATCGACGGCGGCCTGCTCAGCCAGCTCTTGTCCCAATAGCGGCTCAATATAGTCATGCAATACCACACCAAGATCTGAACGGGACTGATATGATTGCCCGGAGAACCGGAACACCTCGCTCAGGTAATCGGTGACAGATATATCAGCAAAACCTTGCAATGCTCTATCCATCACCGGTGAGCGCTCTCGAACGCTTCTCAACCAGTAATCACAAAGACTGTCTGCTGATTTAGTCATGTGCTTCAGCCTCCAGAACCGGCTGATCCTGCTCTTTGACCTGTACAGTTAAAATCCAGAACAGAGCAGCGGTCACCAGATAAGCAATCCCGAACCAGACAACCGCGGCATCTATATTTGCGGTTGCCACAATCACTGCAAAAATAACCGGCCCCAGCATCTGCCCGATCCGGCTGCTGGAGCGGAAGATACCCATCGCTTTACCTTCGCCAAATCCCTGCGTTACCGGCTGTTTCAGAACAAAAGCACTCTGCGCGGAAAGCACCAGGCTGTTGGACAAGCCTAAAAGCAGTACCGCCAGTGTAACCGCGGTAATACCGCTGCTGAACTGAAACACCAGGAATGCCAGCCCGCCGAGAATACAACCGAGAACGATCGGTAAGCGCTTGGTATCACTGGCATCTGCAAAGCGCCCTATCGCCGGTCCGAATAGTGCCAGAATGACACCGAACAGCATCAGTACCTGACCGATCATTGCATCATTTACCCCTGCCCGGTCCAGATAGACCGGACTGAAGTAGTTGATGAAACCCACAACGGCAATCGAGGCCGGCATACTGCTGAACAAAGTCGCAGCCAGTACGTGACGATTAAAGAGGAAGGCTCCCAGGCCGGCTTTGACCGGTTTAGACGCGGGTGCAGTCGCTTTTACCGGATCAGGTTTACGGTCCGGTCGAACCCGGTTATTCAGGCTCCAGACACTGTAAAAAATAACACTGAATACAATCATGGCACCGGTGAGGAAAACTGCGCCGTAGCCAAACTGCTCAGCCATTACCGCTCCGGTAGCCGCACCACAGATACTGCCCGAATACAGTCCGGCAAACAGATGGGCCAGGCCACGGGCTTTGTTACTGCTGTCGGTCTGACTGATCACATAGCCCTGGGATGCCAGCAGTGTCAGACCGTAGCCGAAGCCGAGAATGCCTCGGGAGATAATAAACTGCACCGCATCCGGTGCCAGCCAGGAATACAGACAACCAATGCCGGTCAGCACCAGACCGGTATAGAAAGGTTTCTGCCAGCCACTGCGATCCAGCCAGACACCACACCCCAGAATCGCAATACCGACACAGAGGAACTCAACCGAGATCGGTAGTCCGATCAGCAGATCCGGCGCGATACCAGACAGGGACTGCGGCAATGTCTCCATATGCAGTGGAATGAACGACATCGACAGATCGATACCAAATAGAAACAGGAAGATGGCTGGCCGCATCTGTTTATAACTGAAGGCTTCCTGTTGCTGTCGGATTCTACCCTGCTGGAACACTGTCAATTCCACCAGAATCAGGAAGGCGATCAGTAATGCCGCGCCGATATCAATTATGGAAACCTGGCGATCGCCATACATCAGATGCTGCCCCAGCAGGGCGACCAGACCGATCAGGGTAACACCCATCAGTAACTGACTGCGGCGCTGATCCTGAATATCCGGCGATTGTCGCAAAAGCCAGAAAGCACCCGCGATCAAGGCAGCAAGCGCAACACTGCCAGCATTCAGTACCCAGTTTTCCGGCACCATCAACTCAGCCCCCTCTGTGCGCAGATAAGCGGCATACAAAAGTGCGCCGCCCAGCGACAGAATAATCAGCAGTTGTAACAGGCCTGTCGCGAATAATCTGAATCCGGTCATTACTCGTTCACCTCTGCAATTGACTCAGAAACATGCTGCTCTTGTTTCAGGGCAGCTACCAGTTGGTTATTTTCAGGCAGTAATCTGTATATGCCATCGAACAGCAACACCGGAGAGCTGGACAGACGCCAACCATTGTCAGTGCGCTGAATCCGTATCCTGGCACTTTCGTCATGCCAGCGGCAGCGATGGGGCAAAATATCAATTTCATCCCGCCAGGTCTGATGCAGATGGCTGAAGACATAGGCAACAGCCAGGGAGCCAGTACCGCAAGCCAGGGTTTCACGATTGATACCTCTTTCAAAACAGCGGTTCTCAATCTCATCATCTTTCAGTCTGCGGGCCAGATTAACGCTGATACCGGCGGGGAAAATATCCCTGAACCGGCTGTTAATCTGATTGCCTATATGGTCCACCAGCCAGGTACCGAAGCTCTCCCGACGATCCTGTACCGACCACTTTGAGCGCCCGCCGAAAACATAATCGGCCAGTTCGGGAATCGAAAAATCCTGATCCGGGAAAATGACCAGATGCGGCTCACCGGTAAACACCAGATGAGCACGAACTTTAAGTTCAGTCGCTGTGGTAAAGGTTCTCAGATCGCCTTCCCGGAAGGTAATGGTTAGCTCTGGGAAAAAATCGATAACAGGATCAACAGCTTCAGCCGCACCTTCAGCCAACAGAGAAGCAGGGGTTTTGCGGGGATTACCCAGATTAACCCAACCACCGAGACAATCACTTCCCGCACCAATATCGATAACTCTGGGTTCATGCAGAGGAATCTCGGTCATAATCCGGGCATTGCTGATGCCATGCTGATTGAACAGATGACTGGCAACACACATCAGCCCGTTGCCACAGCAGAGAGCCTCTTCACCATCTGGCTCAAACATCCGGAATAAAAAATCAGCCTGCGAAACATCCGGCGCCCAACGCCAGTAGTTACGTTGTTCAACTATTTGCTGTAACGGCTCAGGGCTACAACGCTGCAAGACCAGCAGGTTATCGCACCCCACACCAAAGCTGGTGTTCGTCGCCTGGAATGCAAAGCGAGACATCTCCGCTTCAGAAAGATGGGACTGATCCAGTGCGTCAACAATCACGAAATTATTGCCGCAGGAAGTGTACTTGACGAAGGGAATCCTTTTCATAGCAAGCTCCGATATCTATCCACGAAA
>JAOXSA010000530.1 GCA_025800245.1 Amphritea sp.
TGAAGCCTGTACCTTGCTTCCAAAGTTTGAAGATCAGATCTTTCTCGCCCTGTGTAAAAGTTCGCTTTGCTCGTTTCATCAAAAGTACTCATGCAAATCAGTATTTTAGTTGAACTGTTGCAATGACCAATTGAATCTACAACCGCTCTCTTAATGTCAGACGAGATGAATCGTTCGCGCTGATAGACCAGTTAAGTGAGCAGGAAAGCACCGACTTGGTCTGCAATGTATTTAGTGTCACGCGCTCGTGCTATTACAGCTATAAACAACGAAAAGCGGTCATTGACCATGAACGACTTAAGCTGAAAGTTCGGGTGAATGAAGTGTTTAGGCAAAGCCGCAGTTCTGCCGGCAGCCGCACCATTACCGAGATGCTGCAAGCCGAAGGGGTCACGATTGGTCGCTACAAAGTACGTAAGCTGATGCAAGAGTCCGGACTTATCTGCAAGCAGCCTAGCCCTCATGCCTACAAACAGGCGACTGTAGAACGTCCTGATATACCGAATCACCTGGATCGGCAGTTTAATGTCGCTCAACCTGATCAAGTCTGGTGTGGCGATATTACATACATATGGGCGAGTAATCGCTGGGTCTATCTGGCGGTGGTGCTCGATTTATATACGCGCCGAGTCGTGGGTTGGTCCATATCGGATCGGGCAGATGCAAGTCTGGTCGTGAAGGCTTTAGAAATGGCTTACCAGCAAAGAGGCAGGCCTGGCGGCGTGATGTTCCATTCCGATCAGGGTAGCCAGTATATAAGCCGTATGTTCCGTCAGCGGTTATGGCGATACCGCATTAAGCAGAGTATGAGTCGTCGTGGTAACTGTTGGGATAATGCACCAATGGAAAGGCTCTTCAGAAGCCTGAAAACTGAATGGGTTCCATCAATGGGCTATGTATCAAAAGCAGAG
>JAOXSA010000534.1 GCA_025800245.1 Amphritea sp.
GCCAACCCGTGTTTCAATAAGGGAGATGCCCATCCGCTCCAACTCATACAGTTATTGAAGCAGCAGCCACAAGAATTCCAGGAAACAGTCAAGAAAGTCGTCCAGATGAACGCGTACTTCGCCCACAGGGAGAATCCTGACAGCTATGCTGAATGACATTGACTGCGCCGCGCAGGGAGACAGCTGGCTGTCACCAGGATCCTGGCCGCACGATAACAAAACGTGCCCCAGCCACGGGTGTTCCGCGTCCCCTGCCCGAACTGGAGGGCAGAATGCTTCACAGACATCAGCTGGTGTGACCGTATCACGGAGCCACCAGCCACAAAGGACTTGAGTGACATAAGATCACCATTTACCAGTGCCCGGGATCAGCGGCTGGAACTGCCCGGCTTCCATTGCCACGCTCAGATTGTCGGGGATGTGTGAAACTGGTGACCGAAGCATCCCGGTCTGTGTGCGAGTAAGAAAACCGGCATGCTCCGATTGTGTATCACATTAGTCAGCCAGCGAAATCAAAATAGAGGTCAGGACTCAGCACCAAAGACAATTACCGCACGTAATCTGATCTGTACCCTCGAGCCGTTCTCATTGTGACCTGGTACCTGTGCATAACCCAATTTGGGTCACTTGGTTTAGCTGTCACTTGAGCAATAACTATTTCATTCACTTGCTATTTATACATATGTGTCGGTTTTCGAACAAAGTAAGGTCATTACCTTTTTCATGAACCAATAATGTGAGTTTACCT
>JAOXSA010000535.1 GCA_025800245.1 Amphritea sp.
ATCGGTTGCATTTTCTGCAACTCTTAACCGCGTCACATATTCCGCGTTGGCAGCTTTTACAGATTCTTTCCTTACCAAAGCATCTGAAATCAGCTGGCGGCTCAATGAATCTGCTGGATTCTTCTTACCCGGGATGTGGCGAATTTCCACATTATATCCCTGTAAGATTGAGAGCCAGCGCCACACTCTGCTGTTTACAGATGTTTGGTTCGGTAGATGCCTTAAGGGCGCATGATCCGTCTGTATAATAATCGGGTAGGGTCCCTGGAAGTAGTGTTTCCACTGCCCCAGGGCCCATACTGTGCCGAGCATTTCTCTATCATACGGTGAGTAGTGTATCTCTGTAGCATTCAGTTTCCGGCTCGCAAAAGCAATAGGTTGCAGACCAGAACCGAGGTTCTGCTCCAAAATAACTCCTACAGCCACATCACTCGCGTCTGTCATGCCAACGAATTGCTTTTCGAAGTCAGGAAGACGGAGGACAGGTGCAGTTGCCATTGCAACCCTTAATGCCGTGAAACTGTTAGCTTCGGCATCTTCCCAGCGCCACGCGATCTTTTCTCGGGTTAAGTCTGTCAGCGGCTTCG
>JAOXSA010000536.1 GCA_025800245.1 Amphritea sp.
TTCACCCGGAACAGACGTTGCCTGCATTGGACCAAACATCTTATGTTGATCATCATCAATAATAAAAAAAAGACCGCGAGGAGGCTGCACAGATTCAGGTAGGATTCCGGTTTCGACATTTGGCAGCTGTGTGTGCACAACTGGTAAGAGGCTATTTGTTGGTATTGCTACAGTATCTTTTCCAAAAGCCCAATATCTATCAACACCGTCTTCCGCAGATTTTTCTTGATCCTTATGAAAATCCTGGAGCAAAAACAGCTGATTATCATCATAGGTAGTATCAAGATTGGAGTAACCTCTCGATATGTAGATACCTGTTGGAAATCGTGATTGATCGAGTGTTTTATAGTTTCCGTCATTGTCGACTGCTAAAACCGGCTTCACGACACCTCGATCATCATTTACTACACGGTCTTTAACGACAACGAGGCTTGCTACTCTATCCATGTGCTTTATATCTCCGAAGATAATCATAGAAACTCAGGGTACAAAAAACCAAACACCCAAGTTGTATTTTTTCATAATTTCAATGTCTAACAACGTGCTGAAAAAACTACACTATTTACTGATGTGTAAGCAACCAGTTCGCCCACTTGGAGTAACCACCTTGAGGTGGCTTACAGCTAAAATATATAGCAGTGTATATTTTATAGACTGCCATTAATAATTAGTATGAGATCTTCTTAAGATTCTCTATATTTCCACCAAATAGAACAATGTTTACAAGACATACTTAAGTGATTAAATCATGGGACACAACTGCCCCCTCTTTGTCCCCTTTAAACTTTTATGCAATCCACTGCACCCAAGACATCTTTCAACTGGAAAGTATGGGTATATCTATCTGTCATCCCAGCCCCAGTCTTCTCATGACCAACAACTTGCTGCACTATCGAGTTTGCAACACCTGCTGCTCGCGTCTTGGTAATGAATGTATGACGAGTAGAGTGGAAAACCCTACGCTCCCCTAAATCATTTAACTTTACATCTAGGAGAGCATAAAAGTTCTCAGTTACCCGGTTTAAGTTCCCGGCAGCTATTGGGAAGATAAGATCTCCCCCTTTCCTATCCATTGCAACAGCCCTAGGGCCTCTAAAGACTTATGCACAGGCACCATCCGCCGAGCAGCTTTCGTCTTACCTTCATGAATTACAAAGTAATGACGACCAGTATCTGAACATAGCTTGAAGTCACACGGTCTCAATGAAGCTATCTCAGACCGTCTTGCTCCTGAGTATACCGCTATCAAAAGGAACCACTGGAACCACTCTGGTCTACTCTCTGAACGCTCTATCACCTGCCTGATCTCAGCATCTGTCAAAGAAGCATAGCGGTTATCATCATGTTCCCACCTGAGCCCTTCTGTAGGAGAAACACTCAGCACATCCAGCTCACGAACCAGGTAAGAGTTGAACAGCCCTTGAGATAGCTTGAGATGCTCCTTCACATACTTGCCGGAGACCAAGTCATTATCAGGTATATCCATAGCAATTAGTTTAGAAAGAGGCTGATCTTTGTATGCTTTCTTATTGCGTTGAGGCAGACCTGCTACAGAAGTTAATGCAGCCTTCAAATCAGCTTTCGATATATCACCTACAGGAATATCACCAAGAAAGTACAGTAGGTTATCGAAAACACGCTGATTGTCCTTTGCCCTTTTCTCATTCCAAGACTTCCAGGATACGAACTTAGTCCACATTTCAGTCATAGTCGGACTCTTTTTGATAGTCTCCTGAACCACATTCTGAGGAAGCATCTGAGGCTTCTCTACCCCCTCTAAGAGAGGCTTTAGCTGTCTGTCGACCCGACCTTGAATCAAACCCTTAAAATCCAGTAGTTGACTCCAGAGACACTTAATCGACTCAGCTTCTGTACAACGCCGAAATAGTTTAATCAGGGAAAGCTTCTGGCTGACCAGAGACACAGCTTCAGAGTAGGAATCTGTTTGTAGACTTCTTTTGACTTCAACAGGAAGTGACGGACATATCTTCCGAACGTGTGTAGGGATAGCGTATCGGAAGTAGTAGGTATTACCCCGAAGGGCAATAAAGGGATGGTGGTTCTGTACCAGCTTCTGTACCATAGTTTAGAATCCTCAACGGGTCGTCCATAACCCATTGAAAATACTATGGAATTTTAGTGCAGAGTTCGCCGATAAGCGAACTCTGCACTAAAACTATTTTGGTCGCTACTCTCACGATTCTCCTGAATATTACTTTAGTTATTTCTGAAGATATGACAGGCAGAGAAGCATCTTTTTTTGGCTTTAGGGAGGTAGATTGCATTCACCATGTAATTACATACGAGCTTGTGGAGTTTTTATGGGCCGGATATAGATGATATATCAGATAGTTAAATGGATTGATCGAAGGGGAGATATTGAAAGATATTAAAGGCCGGCCTCTTGATCCGATGCCCTGAAATCCTTATAGTACGCGCCACTTAAACGTCATGTTTACATCGCCGGTATAGCTCAGTTGGTAGAGCAACTGACTTGTAATCAGTAGGTCCCGAGTTCGACTCTTGGTGCCGGCACCATTTTGCTTCTGGATGTAAGTCTGAGAAGCACCGCTGCGGAGCGGTAGTTCAGTTGGTTAGAATACCTGCCTGTCACGCAGGGGGTCGCGGGTTCGAGTCCCGTCCGTTCCGCCACTTTTTACTAAAAATTAGAATACCAGCCTGTCATCTTTCATAGGCAGCGGCTCGCGTTGAATTCCGGCGGGACTGCCACTTCTTCTTTTTTATGTTCGCTCTCTGACTCAGTCTTCTGCAGCCAGATCGATCAGTTCTCTATCCGTGACAGTACTTTTCCATGTAGCAGGTGGTTGCCAGCGCTGCGACCATTCGGCGATATCGGCTGCAGGCATCGGATGGGCGATGCCGTATCCCTGTGCAATTTCACAGCCAAGCTGAAGCAGTGCCTGCCCCTGTGCAGGTGTTTCCACGCCCTCGGCAACCAGTTCCCGCTGGAAGGCCTGAGCCAGTCCCATTACACCTTTTATGATGGTCATGTCTTCGGCGTGATTGAGCATATCGTTGACAAAGGTGCGATCAATCTTAAGTACCGAAACCGGCAGTGTTCTCAGGTAGGTGAGCGAGGAGTAACCCGTACCGAAATCGTCCAGTGCAAAGCGGACTCCCAGTTCTGAGCAGGCGCTCATCAGCTCTGATACGTGCTGCAGATCCTGCAGTGCACTGCTTTCCAGAATTTCCAGCTCCAGTGAATGTGGATCAACCGCTGGATGATGGTTCAGCAGAATGCGCAGTTGTTGTGGGAAGTCTTCGGTCTGCAGTTGCTGAGCGCTGACATTGACGCTGACCTGGATATCCAGCCCCTGAGCCTGCCAGATCGACAGTTGTTGCAGGGCGTTGTTGATTACCCAGTTACCCAGCTCAATGTCCAGCGCGTGATCTTCAATATCCGGCAGGAATACAGCGGGCGGTAGCATCCCTTTCTCCGGATGCTGCCAGCGAATCAGGGCTTCAGCACCGATAATTTCGTCGGTGCGCATATTTACCTTAGGCTGGTAGTAGAGCACGAATTCATTGTTATGCAGGGCTTGTTGCAGGCGCTCGATGCGTTCGTGCCGGCCTTTCAGATACAGATCCTGCACCGGATCGAAGATATGGTAGCCGTTTTTGTTCTGGAGCTTGGCCTGATACATCGCCTGATCGGCCTGACGCAGCAATTGATCCGGCTCGGATTCATTACCCGGATAGAATGTCACACCCAGACTGGCGGTGACGTTGAGCAGCTTACCGTTGATCTTCACGCCGTCGGAGATGGACTGGAGAATCCGGTCCAGCAGTGGTTTGCAGGAGTCAGGAGTACCCAGATCACTGAATACGGCGACAAACTCATCACCGCCCAAGCGAGCGATAGTATCGCCTTCACGAAGCTCGCGGCGCATGCGGCGGGCCATTTCGATCAGCAGTTTATCGCCGATGTCGTGACCGTAGTGGTCGTTAATCTCTTTAAAGCCGTCCAGATCGATATACACCACCGCCAGATGATCGCCCTGACGATCGGCATGGAGCATGCCCTGTTGCAGACGGTCGGAGAACAGCAGGCGATTGGGAAGCTCTGTCAGGGCATCGTAGTGGGCGATATGCTGAAGCTGCTTCTCGTGCTCTTTCTGCGGAGTGATGTCGTAGAACAGGCCGATATAAGACTGGGTTTCACCCTTCTCATTGACCACAGCATTGATCGATAGCTGTTCAATATAGGTGTGACCATTCTTGTGACGGTTAAGGATCTCGCCTTCCCAGTGACCGTTCTGCTGCAGCCGTTCCCACATGGCCTGATAGAAGGATTCATCATGGAAACCGGACTTGAGAATAGTTGAGTCGTGTCCGACCGCTTCATCACGGCTGTATCCGGTGATGGTGGTATAGGCATCGTTTACATCGAGAATGGTACCATCGGCTGAGGTAATAATGATGCCTTCAGAGGCGTTACCGAATACGCTGGCGGCGCGGCGCAGGTCTTCCTCGATATCCTTACGTTCAGTGATGTCACGGATAACACCGATAAAGCCCAGCGCTTCACCGGCGGGATTCTTGATCACCGATCCCATGGTCTCGCCAAGGAAGGTTTCACCGGTACGGCGCTGGTAAGTGATCTCGTAGAGGTCGGTATGAGGCTCGGCCTCGGGGGAGAAGCGCAGGACGCCCTGCTGAATATAATCGTCCGTGCTGGCGTACAGGATCGCTGCGCTGGCACCGTTGAACTCTTCATCGCTATAGCCAAAAATAGCTTTGGCGCTGCGGTTGGCAGTGACAATGTTGCGGTTACGGTCGGTATAGATAATGGCGTCGGTAATGTTGTTAAAAATGGTGTCCAGCGTGGCTTCCTGCTCTTCGGCCCGCTTTCTGGAATCACGGCTGCGGCTGTTGGCGATCATCAGCATTATCAGCAGGGCGATCAGTACCACAATAGAGATGCCCATGGTGTAGATAATCAGTTGAGTTTTGCTGCGCAGCTCTTCGGTCTGAATGGCGACCATCTCTTCCAGCTGTTCCTGGTAGTGCCAGAGGTCCTGATTACGATCACGGATATCAGAAATATCGGAGATAATTGAAAACAGCAGTTTGCGATTATTCTGTTCGATGGGAATCGAGTGTACTTCGACCGTGCGCTCCTGATTATCTGCGCTGCGGTGGCGGAAGATAAAGTAATTCCGCCCCTCTTTCTGAGCCCGTATTCTCTCTTCAGCAACCTGTTCCGGGGTGAGGGTGTTGATCTGCTGGATGGCCATCCCCTGGAGAGTGCTGATGGGATAGCCGTAGAATTCACTGGCGGCGGTATTGGCTTCGATAATCTTGCCACTGCTCGGATCAATCAGCAGCATGACAGCGCTGTGGCGCTCAAAGGCATCTTCAAAACTGACGGCGGCAGAACCGGTGACGGAGAATGTGAATGCTGCGATCAGGACAAGCCATCTGGCCCACTTGCTTTCAATTGTCATTGATACTGCCTTAGCTAATGAAACCGATTAACACTGAGGCAGACGCTGCCTTCTGACTTCTGGCGGCTTTAGTCCTTTATAACTCGCACTCACCGAAGTCTATAGGAACTATAGGGGTATTTGAAGCTGACCGTCGTCACACAATTCACCGCTTGAGAGAAAAAAGTAGTGAAAACGCGGCATTGAATCCCTATGATCAGTGCCCACAAAAACAATAGTTCAGCGTATTCGAGGGAATGGCGATGTTTTTCTCAGGCAAATTGCATCAGAAGATTGATGATCTTGAGGCGGAAGTTGAACGACTGAAGTCTGAAAACCTGATGCTGATGAACGAAAATCAGGATCTCAACCAGCGTATCTATGATCAGAAACATATTGCAGCGGATGCGGCTGAGCTAAGTCAACGGGAGATCTGTACTGCCTGGGTTCAGGGCGGCGGTCTGGTCGCGAATGTGCGTGAGACGCTGGCGAATGCGGCGCAGAGTCTGCGTGAAGAGAAACACAGCCTGTCTGATTCGCTGGGTATCTTTGATGAAACCCGTCAGGCGGTTGAGGTGATTCTGGATCGTGTACAGGTCATTCAGGGGCGGGCACAGTCTGGTAATACCAATGTGCAGAGTCTGCTGGCGGTATCCGATGAGATTGAAAAATTTGTCGGTGTTATCCGTGATATCTCCGATCAGACCAACCTACTGGCGCTGAACGCGGCTATTGAGGCTGCCCGCGCCGGTGAATCCGGCCGCGGTTTTGCGGTGGTTGCTGATGAGGTACGTAACCTGGCCCGGAAGGCCAGTGAAGCCAGTGATGAGATCGCCACGCTGGTCGGCCAGATCAGTGACCAGACCCATGTAGCCTCGGACGATATCGGCCAGGTCGATATTCTCAGTTCAGAGGTCGTCTCTTCAGCTGAGCAGATTAAAGCCGGCGTGTCTCAGGTAGTGGATCTGTCTCAGCGTATGAGCGATGTGATCAGTGGCAGTGCTTCGGATGCCTTTATCGAAACGGTGAAACTGGATCACATTAACTGGAAGAATACGGTTTACGAGGCGATTGTTTCCTCGCAACTGGATAACTTTGTCGGTCTGGCGGATCATACCTCCTGTCGTCTGGGTAACTGGTATTACACCGGCGAAGGCCAGCAGCTTTATCGCCACCTGAATAGCTTTAAGTTACTTGAAGCACCTCATGAGCAGGTTCATTCTTCCGGTCTGGCGGCAGTGGAAGCCGCACGGGAAGGCGATCTGAAACATGCAGCAGCCTGTCTGGCGACGATGGAGAAGGCCAGTATGGAGGTCGGACGGTTGCTGGATAATCTGAATTCTGAACTACAGACAGTGGTTGCATAAGCCCGGTTGGAAGGGGTTGTAGCGGTGCTGCGACCCTCTGATGGGCTGTTCGGCTTTCACTTAACTTTTTTTGCTGGCTGAGATTACATTTTGTTGTTTGACAGCCATTTCCCGCAGCACATACAGTCGCCATAAAAAACGGCGACATTTCTATGACTGCGACCCTCCTCTCTTTGATCTCTCTGTTTGTCAGCGGCTTTATGGTGATGCTGGCCAGTGGACTGATCAATATTCTTATTCCTACCCGCCTGAGCGTGGAGGGCGTCAGCGCCGATAATATTGGTCTGATCATGTCGATGTTTGCGATCGGCCTGCTACTGGGTGGTTTGTATGCCCGCCGTCTGATTCTCCGGGTTGGTCATATCAGGGTGTATGCGGCATGCGCCGCTGGATTGGCGTTTGCGATTCTGTCCTGTTATCTGTGGATGAACGAATGGCTCTGGGCAGTGATGCGTATCGTCACCGGCTTCTGTATCGCTTCAACCAATATCGTGGTGGATGGCTGGCTCAGCGAGCGGGCCACCAGTAACACCCGGGCCCGGATCCTGGCGACCAATCAGATGGTGATCTATATCGCGATGTTCCTTGGAGCATTTGTGGTCAATATTGCGCCTACTACCGCGCCCACGCTCTACATTATTGCCGGTTTGCTGATGTGCTGTGGTGTTGTCCCGATCGCAATGAGTCGGGTATCCGCGCCCGAAGTTGAAGATATTCCGTCGATGCCGGTACGGCAGTTATTCGGCGTATCGGCTATCGGTGTAACCTCGGTATTTATCTGCGGTGTGGCCTTTGGTTCTGTGCTGAGCATGCTGGTGGTGTACGGTGAAGCTAAGGGGATCGTAGGCTTCAACGCCTCTTTGCTGCTGGGTGCGGCGATCATGGGAGGCTTCCTGCTACAGTTTCCGATTGGCTATCTGGCGGACCGGTATGACCGGCGGATGGTTATGTTCTATTCGGTCCTGCTGTCACTGCTGTGCTGCATGATGATTCCCTGGATAGTTGCGCTGGACCTGTTTGTCGTGCTGTTGCTAATGGTGGGTTTTTCCAGTGGCATTCTGTCGAGTTTCTACCCTCTGGGTCTGGCTGAGGCGTTTGATAAGTTGCGCCAGAGTGAGATGGGCGCCGCGATCGGTGCGATGATTATTGTCTACGCGATTGGCGGCACGATCGGTCCGTATGTGGCCGGTCTGGTGATGGAGCAGCTCGGGGATAACTATTTCTTTGTCTTTCTGGCGCTTGTGCACGCGCTGTTTGCTGGTCTGATCGCTTACTGGGTGAAAAAGCCCCGTACCGTGCCGGTGGAACAGCAGGAGGCGTTTGTGGCGCAGGGGGCATCTGGTCTGGTCAGCACTGAACTGGATCCACGTATCGAGCAGGTAGAGGAGCAGCCGTCCCTGACAGTGTTGCAGCAGGCAGCAGTAGAGATGGCGCAGAGTAACCCGGCCCTGGCGATTGAGATGGTCAGCCTGATAGCCCGCAGTGCACCGGAGCAGCTTGAGGATGTGATCACCGCAGTGGCCTCTGTCGATGAGGTCGATTCTGCGCGGTTGTATGCCATTCTGCAGGACAGTGTCGCGGATGATCCGCAGAGCTTTGCACCGGCGATTGTTGGCGCAGGCGGTGAGCCTTCATCTGACCTGATCTCTGCTGTATTTGAAGATGCTGAAAGTGACCAGATCGCCGAGCTGGCCGCGTCGATGACAGAAGCTGCACCGGAGCAGAGCCTGGAGATTATCGAGGCTGCTACAGAAGCGGTGGTGGATGAGCATCCGGAGATGGTGGTGGATATTGCCGAAGCGTATCTGAGCAATGTGTCGGATAATCTGGAAGATATGCGCTATGCCGACCGGCTGGCGGATGACAGCGATAAGACCGTGACCGAGATCGTTTCGATGATTGCCGATGTCGCGCCGGAGCAGGCAATGGACGTTGCGGTGGCTGCCGTCGAAGCGGTACCTGAAGCCGCATCCGGGCTGGTGGAGGCGCTCCACGAAAGTGATGCTGTGGATGATATGGTATCCGGTCTGGATGATAAGCCGGACAGCGATCCTGTCTGATCCGGCTGGCGTCTACAGGTTTTGTCCCCAAATCAGTTAATAGGCTACTTCCTATACAGCTGAGTCGCTCTTAAGATCATCACATGAGGCTGCACCGGCAGGTGTAAGAAGTAGTTGTACCCGGATCGATCCGGGTGCTGACAGTCGTGTAGAGAATTTGAGGACGATAATGAGTCAGCCCAGAGTACTGATTGTCGATGACGCACAGTTTATTCGTGACCATGTAACCCGGATTGTTAAACATCACTTTCCCGACTATCTGATCGATTCAGCGGTCGATGGAGATGATGGCCAGCGGGTGATGTCAGAAAATATTTATGATCTGATCCTGTGTGACTGGGAGATGCCCGGTCTGTCAGGGCTGGAGCTGTTGCAATGGGCCCGTGCCAAGAATAACTACCGTGATATCCCGTTCGTGATGGTTACCAGCCGGGGTGAGCGGGATTATGTGCTTCAGGCAATTAAAGCGGGTGTGAACGACTACCTCAGCAAGCCGTTTGAAGATTCTCAGCTGGTGGATAAGATCCGTAAGTTTGTGGGTCGGAAAATAGAGGCCAGTGCTGATGCCCGTCGACGTGCGGCGCAGATGCTGGCGGCCGGGGAAAGTGCTGCAAAAGCGAAGAAGACCACGGTTAAACCGAAAGGACTGGCGCAACTGCGTTGCGGTGGCGCACTGCTTAAGTGTGCGATTCAGGATATCACTCTGCAATCCATTAAGGTCATTATCAAACGTGAAGGCGGTGTGCCTCAGTTGCTTGAACACGTTGTTGTGGATATTGATGGCGGCGGACAGACGCTGGTGCAGCTGAACGGATTTATCAGCGCGTTGGCGGCTAATTCTCCGGACATCGAGACCAACTTTATCAGCGTTGATGTTCTGTTTACCGATAATGATCCGGCGAAGATGGAGCTGTTGACTCGCTATATCGCTAAGCAAAACAGCAAAAGCGGGTAGTCATTAGTCGGTTATTGCTGAGGTTTAACGGTCTTTTCTCAAGAATACTGTATGCTTATCAGAACACCTTATAGAGCTATATGGATGTGGCATTGCGTTTTAGCCAGATAGTCGGGTAGCGATATACAGATGAGTATGAGCGCAGAAATCAGGTCCGGGACACTAATCATCGTAGCAGTGCTCGGAGTTATTTTTAGCCTTGCAGGGTTTGTTTACAGCGGATCACTGGAGCGCAAGCTGCAGGAGCAGGAAGTTGAACGCCTGCTGGATCATCAGCGCACCCGGCTTGAGGGCAAAGTGGACGCTGTCATTGAGATTGTTGATGCGGTGGCCAGCTTTGTGGCCAGTCCGGAGCAGATCAGTCGCGATGATTTTGCCCGTTTCACCACCCCTGTGCTCAGTCGCCACCCGGAAATTTACTCGATCCAATGGATTCCCCGCGTATCCTCACAACAGCGCCATGAGTTTGAACTGGATCTGGCAGTAGAGGGCTTTACCCGGGGAATTGCAGAACTGATTCCCCATAAAAGCAGTCTCAGGACTGCGGAACCCCGGTCCGAATACTTCCCGATACTGTTTGCCGAACCGTTCAGCCGTAACAGCAGTGTTATCGGTTTTGATGTCTCTACCCGCCCCCGTAACGCGGGGATAATGGCGCAGACCCTTGCACAGGGAACCGATTTTATTGCTTCATCGCCGTTCCGGTTGGTTCAGGACCGGCTTGGCGCGGTAACCACCATACTGATGCGACCGGTCTATCAGATCGGTTTACCGCTGAACTCGGCAACACAAAGACAGACTGCTCTGATGGGATATATCGTTGCCCTGATCAGACCGCAGTCATTGTTGAGTCAGGTTCACGCGGGAGCCAGAAATTATTCCCTGTTGTTGGACGATATTTCACCGGAGCAACCAGCAATGCTGGGGCGGGCCGGACCTTTGCTGTCTGATGAGGGCGCGATTGAGGATACGTTCAGTGTATTGTCGCGGCAATGGCGGCTGCAGATCAGCGTCGATCCGGATCAGCCGCTCAGTGGTATGGCTCGTTATCAGATAGCTCTCTGGGTATTGCTGCTGGGCCTGTTACTGACAACGTTTCTGGTGGTTCTGTTGCGTAAGTTGCAAAGGGCGCTATCAGAGGCGGTGGCTGCGGGCGAGCATGCTCAGAACTACCTGGATACCGTGGAAACGATTCTGCTGGCGCTTGATGTTGAAGGCCGGATCACCATGATCAATCGTAAAGCCTGTGAGCTATTGGGTAAGCCGGAGCAGGAACTGTTGGGACAGAGCTGGTTCAGTAAACGCTTCATGCGTGATGCCGCGCTTCACGCCGAAACTTATCAACAGGCGATGCAGCATACCCGTATTACACCGCAGCACTCCGATACCGAGTATGCTATCCGCACGGTTGATGATGAAGACCAGATCATCGCCTGGCATAACGCGCTGCAGTTTGCCCCGGATGGTCAGGTCAGCGGCATGCTCTGCGCAGGTATCAACGTGACCCGGCAGCGCTTTCTGCAGGGGCTGGAACATATCCAGAGTCAGGCCATGCAATCAACTCTGGAAGGCGATTCCCTGAAACAGGTGCTGGAGCAGGTGGTCAAGGGAATAGAGCATCAGAAGCCTCACTCTTTGTGCTCCATTCTGCTGCTGGATGAAACCGGCCAGTTCCTCCATTGCGGGGCTGCCCCGAGCCTGCCGCCCGCTTATAACAATGCCATAGAGGGATTGCAGATCGGTGATGGTATTGGTTCCTGCGGGACTGCCGCTTATCGCCAGGAGCGGGTCATTGTCGAGGATATTCAGACGCACCCTTACTGGGCACCATTCAAGGATCTGGCAGGGGCTTTTAATCTTGCCAGCTGCTGGTCCGAACCGATCTTCGGTAAAAAAGGCCGGGTATTGGGTACCTTCGCTATTTATCACAGCGAGCCCTGTGCGCCGACTTCATCGGATCTGGATATGATCCGCAAGACCGCTGCATTCGTTGGGCTGGTGGTGGAGGAGTTCCAGACTGAAGCCCGGCTCATTCGCTTTGCTAATACCGATGAGCTGACCGGCATGCCCAATCGACGCAGCCTGCTGGAACGGCTCGAACATGAATTATCCCGGACGCAGCGCTATAAGCAGTCAATGGCGCTTTGTATGCTGGATATCGATCACTTTAAACGGATTAATGACAACTACGGTCATGAATTTGGTGATCAGGTACTCAGACAGCTCAGCAACACGATGACCGACATGATGCGGGAAACGGATCTCGCCGGACGGATTGGCGGAGAAGAATTTGCGGTTATTCTGCCAGGTGCTGATCATGAGCAGGCGGGACTGGCGGCTGAGCGTATCCGTGAAGCGGTTGAGCAGTTATTGCTGGTGACAGAAGCCGGCACGCCGGTGCGGTTTACGGTGTCCATCGGGGTTGCGGTGATCGATGGTTATAGCCCGACAGCCATCGAATCCAGTCAGGTTCTTTCTGTGGCAGATCGTTGTCTGTATTCCGCGAAACGCAGTGGCCGGAATCAGATCAGTTTTATACCGGCGGTACTGGAGCCGGTTCAGGACAGTGATCAGTCCTGAGTATCCGGTTGGTTTAAGGGGTTGCTGAACCCGAGCCAGCGTCCCAATAGCAGATTGGTGCCGTAGACTGCCCAGAAGGCAAATGTCACATCACTGAAGAAGTGCCCGCCCTGAACAATGCGCACCAGTCCCAGAGCTACGCCGACCATAAAGCCCGCGATAAACCACCGGCGCGACGACAGAATCCAGCCCAGCGCAATAAAGTAAAAGCCCAGTGCGGCATGACCGCTGACAAACGAACAGTTTCTGGCACATTCGCCTGAATAGACAAATGCCGGAGTAAAGGTTTTCTGACCGCCAAACGGTTCGACCAGTGCTGGACGTGCCCGGCCGATGGAGTTGTCCTTAAGCACTGTGTTGACCAGCAGTCCGGGGCCCAGAATCAGTGACAGCATGAGAAAGGTCAGCGTTTTTTTGCGGTACCAGGCAGGAGAATACTTACGCAGCTTCATATAGATGCCGGCTGCGATAAACAGCAACAGCATCGGGATATGGAGAACGGCAAACAGACGATAAAGCAGTTGTACCGGTGCACTGTGTTTGTAGAAGAACCCTTCTTCCGGACTGTAAAACCAGCCAGCAACGGCCAGGTCCAGTTGCGGAAACGTGATGAACAGGATCGCGCAGGCGATGAACAGCAGCAGATCCAGTCTCAGCCAGGCCGGGCGTCGGGCGTTACTCACTCGGTATTCCTCTGAAGCCGCTGACTTTGTAAAGTCGGGCATGGCGGGTGAAGTTACTGTAGATCGCCAGTTCCTGAACTGTCAGCAGGGTGACTTCAGAGAAGTATTTCTGCAGCTCCTGTTCCAGATCTTCCTCGGTGACAAACAGAAAACGATCTTCTGTGCTCTGGCTGAGCGGATATTTAAGTTCGTAGTGATCTTCGATATAGCTGTCGTTACTCAGCGCAACCCCTTTGAAGTCCTGCGGTGAGATGTAGTAGCCGAAATAGGCCAGCAGCTTGCGTGAGTCACTGGCAAGTTTGTGATCCGGATACTGCTCGAACCAGGGCTGGAACTGACCGACAAACTCCGGCCAGCCTTTAAGGCGCTTGTATGGGTCGCTGCCATGCTTACGTTCAATACCTATGGCGTCGGTGACAGCAACGTAATGGTAGAACCCCATACTCAGCAACAGGTTTACTGATAAACCGGCGATCAGTACTTTTTTGCTGTTGAGCTGGCTCAGATAGTAACCGGTCAGCAGGGCGGCGCCGACGTAAGCCGGTCCGGCCCAGTTAACATTGGCACGGGCCATCAGTGCCTGTATGGACAGGGCGATAAATGTTGGCCAGAACAGGCCCCACAACAGCGTCGTGTGTTCGGAGCGCTGTTTACGGCGGATACCGCACCAGAGCATATAGACCAGGAATACCGGGCCAAATACAAACAGCTGACCGCCCCAGAACTCTGTCAGACGGCTGAAACTGATCGGCTTGCTGCCCTGGTGGGAGATATCGGCAACGTGCTGAAAGCTGATGAAATCATGCTGGTAGTTCCAGTAGAGATTCGGCAGCAGGCAGCCCAGCGCCAGAAAGCAGGCGATCCAGAAACGTGGGTTAAGCAGCAGTTGGCGGCCCTGAGCGCTGAACAGGGCATACATCAGGAATGTAACCGGCAGCAGAATAAAGGTCAGTTTAGACAGCAGGCCTAAACCGCCCGCCAGCGCTGCGCCCAGCCACCATCGCCAGAGGTTGTTTTCCAGTGCCTGCAGAAAAGCGTAAAAACTCAGTGCCCAGAAGAACAGCAGCGGGGCGTCGGTGGTGATAAACAGGCTGTTGAATGCCACCAGTGGCATCAGCAGGAAGATCAGGCCACTATAGAGTCCGGCCTTATCACCCGCTAGTTTACGGGCGCTGAAATAGAGGATGATAGCGGTCAGGCTATAGAGTACCGGAGCGCCGAGTTTGACGGCCCACTCGGCATTACCGAACAGTCCTGTGGTCAGGGCGATGACCCAGGCAACAACCGGAGGTTTTGAGTAATAACCCCAGTCCGGGGTTTGTGCCCAGCCCAGATAATAGGCTTCATCGTAGAACAACGTTATCGGGGTGTTCAGAACAACCCATTCGCGGTATCCGAACAGCACTACAATAGTGCCCAGCAGTATCAGCAGATATTTGCTGCAAATGGCCGTCGATGTTGAGGATGAGGCAGTAACCGGGGGCATGAACTGTTGTTCCAGCGGGTATTGAATGGGGCGCTAGTTTAACAGACCCGTATGGGCAAAGAAATGTTCTGCCCTCCGGCTATCCGAAGGGCGTAAGCTGCAGATCTGGTCAGATAAGGCCCTTGGCCAGCAGCAGTAGCCTGATGCGTTCGGCAAGCTCGATTTCAAGGTGGTTCAGGGCATTCTGATCGTCCGGATGATGAAAGTCCCAGCGGATATGCTGAGTGTCACTGGCCAGCCCCGGTAGCGCCGTATGAGTTTTATCACAGAGGGTGATAATCATATCGAATTGCTTTTCTGCAACCGCTTCCAGCGATTGTGATTGCAGGTCGCGGGAATCCCCAAGCAGGTTGCCAACCCACTGGCTGATATAGTCAGGCACAGACTGGGGCTCAGGGCCAGCGCTGTCAGTGGTTACCTTTCCATGACTGATCTTATCTGTCAGTGCGGCTGCAATCTGAGAACGAACAGCGTTGTGACGGCAAACGAACAGGATATTGGCAGTGGTCATAAACAATCTCTTGCGGAACGATAATAGCTAAGCATAAAACAGCTGTTCGTCATCTGCATGTCACAATTGTCCAAAATGGGTATGTGGGAGGTCTGTATCGGGTAAGGGGGTAACCGCAACTACGAACTTCTGCGGTTAGGGGGGGTTAAGCAGATTCTGCTGTCTCATTGTGTGTGTGATTGTGTTCCTCATCCTCAATTACGCTCCATTTGTGAGGAACGTGGGACAGTCTGATCAGATGATTGCAGGCCTGACACTCATAAACCGTATCATTGTGCACATGATTTCTTTCAACCAGATTGGCATGGGTTGTTATTAGCTGTCGACGAATTAGCAGAAAGCAATCGCTGCATAATCGTGATTGGTCCATCTTATCAATTCTCCTTGTAAACCCTGTGGATGGGGCTTTTTTTCGTATAGCTACTTCAGAAAAGGATAGTTGATAAATGGGGTCAGGCAACGTTGTACGTTTTTTTTATACTCGTTTTGGGGATGAGCATAAAATTAATTCAAGACACACAGTTTCTGGCGTAGCTGAATATCGGTGATTTGCTGTTGTGCAGTGGCAGGCATCCATAGCAGTTTCTGCCTGGAAGAGGCTTTTTCTTTCAGATAGATAGTGGCTTCCTGCTGTAATTCAGCCACCTTATCTGTCTGATTGATATTGGTTGTCTGGACCGTCGCCGAGCAGGTCACTGATACCTCACCTGCCTGATCGCAACTTGAATTAAATTCGAGATTGAATGCAACTTCGCAGGCTTCGTAATAGAGGGTCTTCAGATTCTTCCGGCAGGTGGTTGCGATACTGCTAACGGTCATCTCTGAGTTGGCTGAACTGACGCTGCAGACTGCCGGAGTATCAGGTGTCACAACATCGGGCTGTTGAGCCTGATTGTCGGTTAATGATTGCTGCAGGGGAGCGCTGAGTTCGGTTGTGGATTCTGGCTCTGCTTGTAACGGAGTTTCCTGTGGCGGAGATACTTCGGTCGTTGCTGTCTCTTCAGTTATCAGCTCCGCCGCTTGTGACTCTGGTGTCTGTGCCTGTGCATTCAGGGCTTCTGGTTCAGATGCTTCAACTGGTGTTGTCGCCACGGAAGGCTCTGGCGTAGGTGCCTTAGCCGGTTCTTCGGTTATTGGTGCTGGTTCTGGCTGCCGCGCTGTTCGTTCTGCAATTTCAGCGGGAGACTCGATGACCGGAGTGCGTGACAGGACATCAACGTAGTGAATTGAGATATAGCCGCGACCATCATCAAGCCGGATCCAGTCTGGCAGACCGGTGGTGGTGACGGTAATTACATCACCCTGCTGCAGTACGTCGATAATGGGGCTCTTTGTGGAGGTGGTTTCCCGGATATTGAGAATGGTGGAGCGAATACGTACTTCCAGTCGTTCGGTTGCCGCAAAGGCACTGGAGCTGATCAGACTGAGCAGGCAGCTCAGCAGACAAAGAAGAGTAATAACAGGTTTGCGCGCTGACATCATATAAGCGTGATACCGTGTTGCAGAACGTATTTACAGTTGTTGAATCGGCTGTCCCTGCCTCTGGATTCTGAACGGCATAGCAGATTCCATTTGCCTTTGCGCACTCAGATTATTGTGAGTGCTTCGGGTCGTCAACTCTAATTGTTTGAAACAACTACTTAAATTGGTGTTATTTTCAACAGTTACCATGAGAATTCGGCCATAATGGATATAATACCGGCCAGATAAATTTATTGTGTCGGGCTTTCCGCACAATTGAGCACAGCATCATCAAACCGACGCTGTGTCAGGAGTAGAGGACGTACGGTGAACAGTACAATCGAACAAGATGTTTTAACCGACGGCACAGTGTTACTGGCACGACAGCCAATCTTCAATAAAAACCAGGACGTTGAAGCCTACGGTCTGATGTACCGCTCTGAAGACGGAACGTTGCCGAGTGAGTTCACCGATGAGCAGGCCACTGCTTCGGTCATTATGAACAGCTATGCAGTGGTTGCTGCCCGCGGAGAACCGCGTCATCTGCCGCTCTATGTGAAACTGACAGAAGGTATGCTGCTGTCGGATATGCTGCCGAACCTGCCTAAAGAACGAGTGATTTTCGAGCTGTTGCGGGAACAGGGTGTCAGTAAAGAGCTGGTTAAAGCTGTCCGGGAACGAAAAAATGAAGGCTATCGCTTTGCTCTGACCCATTACACCGGCGATAAGTCCCAGACCGCGCTGCTGGATGTTGTGCATGTAGTGAAAATTGATATCCAGAAGCACACCCGGGAAGAGTTGCAGCAGATGGTCAACTTTGTCAGACCGTATCATGTGGATATCCTGGCGGATAAAGTTGAAACTCAGGAGGACTTCCGTACCTGTATTGAGCTGGGTTTCCGACTGTTTCAGGGGTTTTTCCTGTGCAAGCCCGAGGTTGTAACCGGTAAGAAAATGGGCAGCTCCAAGGCGCTGATTCTGGAACTGCTGGCAGAGCTGGAAAATCCCAACGCTACCGCGCAATCGGTGGAACAGATTGTTATCAATGATCCGGTGATGGCCTATAAGATTCTCCGCCTGGTGAACTCGGCGGCGTTTGCCATGACCCGGCAGATTTCGTCGATCTCTCATGCTATCTCGCTGATCGGTATGGATCAGGTGAAGAAGTGGGCAACTCTGTTTCTGCTCAGTGGTCAGTCCGGTAAGCCGGTCGAACTGACCCGGATTATGCTGATGCGGGGCCGGATGTGTGAGTTGCTGGCTGAAATGCTCGGTTACGAAAATCCGATCAATTACTTTATGGTGGGTTTGCTGTCGCAGCTGGATGCGATGATGGACATGGCGATGGACGAGCTGCTGCAGCAGGTGCCGCTGGATGATCAGATTAAGGATGCCATTCTTACCGAGCAGAATCAGATGGGTAAGATTCTCCACGAAGTATCACTGTATGAACACGGTGACTGGGACAATATGTCCGGGCTGCTGGACAAGAAGTTTTATGAAGTTGCCTACCGTCACAGTATGGCCTGGGCGCAGCAGGTACTGGAAGCGTTGGAAGAAGGTTCCTGAGGATAATATTCCGAACATTTACGCACCGCATTGTCGGTGCGTTTTTGTTTGGTCAGCGGCCCTTTGAGGATGGCTATGTTTGAGTTCCTACCCGACAGTATTTCACAGGCAGCAGCCATCGTGTTGCTTACTACCAGTTTTGCTACCTCGATGCTGACTGCAGCAATGGGCATCGGTGGTGGTGTGCTATTGCTGGCGGTGATGGCGACGATTGTGCCGGGGGCTGCGCTGATCCCGGTGCACGGTCTTGTACAGATGGGTTCCAACGCCAACCGGGCAGTAATGACCCGACAGCATATCGACTGGTCGTTAACGCGTCTGTTTATCGCCGGTGCGGTGCTGGGCGCTCTGATCGCCAGTCTGATTGTGGTGCAGTTGCCGGTGTCGACCATCCAGTTGGCGGTCGCAGGTTTTATTCTGTTTATGGTCTGGGGGCCAAAACCCTCGAAGCATGAAGTTTCTGCTCCCGGGTTAGTCCTGGCGGGAGCCGTGACGACCGTGATCTCTATGTTTGTGGGTGCGACCGGGCCTTTAGTTGCGGCATTTGTACACCGACTGGGGTTTGATAAGTACAGAACGGTCGCCAGCTTTGCTGCTTGTATGACGGTTCAGCATCTGTTGAAAATTGTGGTGTTCGGTTTTATCGGTTTCGCATTTATGGATTGGCTGCCGATGGTGGTGGCCATGATCGCAACCGGCTTTGCAGGTACCTGGTTTGGCCTGCATATCCTGAAAAAGATTCCGGCGGAACGCTTTCAGTTGCTGTTTAAGCTGATTGTCTCAGCGCTGGCACTGAAGCTGATCTGGCAAGTACTTGCAGGCTGAAATCTCTGCACTGTGCGGACAATAAAAAAGCAGCCAACTGGCTGCTTTTTTGTTATTGCGTGGCAGGTATATACCTTAAGTCTTAGTCCAGCTTGGACAGATCCCGTACCGCGCCTTTGTCGGCAGAAGTCGCCAGCTTGGCGTAGGCTTTCAGCGCTGCAGACACCTTACGTGGACGCTCTTCAACCGGCTTCCAGCCCAGCTTGTCCTGTTCCGCGCGGCGTGCCGCCAGCTCCTCGTCGGACAGCAGTACGTCGATGGTACGGTTTGGAATGTCGATACGGATACGGTCGCCGTTGCGTACCAGACCGATCGCGCCGCCAGCGGCTGCTTCCGGAGATACGTGACCGATAGACAGACCGGAGGTACCGCCGGAGAAACGGCCATCGGTCAGCAGGGCGCAATCTTTACCCAGACCTTTGGACTTGATGTACGAGGTTGGGTAAAGCATCTCCTGCATACCCGGGCCACCCTGCGGGCCTTCGTAGCGAACGATAACCACGTCGCCAGCCTTAACCTTATCATCCAGAATATTGGCAACCGCTTCATCCTGAGATTCGGTGATGTGAGCAGGTCCTTCAAATACCAGGATGGACTCATCCACACCGGCAGATTTAACCACACAGCCATCCAGCGCGATGTTACCTTTCAGTACCGCCAGACCGCCTTCCAGAGAGAAAGCGTGCTCCAGGGAGCGGATACAGCCGTTTTCACGGTCACCGTCCAGAGTCGGCCAGCGGGTAGACTGACTGAACGCCTGCTGGGTAGGAATACCGGCAGGGCCTGCCTTATAGAATTCCATTACTTCCGGAGTCGGGTTGCGCATGATATCCCACTCGTCCAGCGCGTCCTTCATGGTCGGCGCATGGACGGTCGGTACGTCAGTGTGTAGATTCCCGGCACGATCCAGCTCGCCCAGAATACCCATGATACCGCCAGCACGGTGTACATCTTCGATGTGGTACTGCGGGGTATTCGGTGCCACTTTACACAGCTGTGGAACGATGCGCGACATGCGGTCGATATCGTCCATGGTGAAGTCGATTTCGGCTTCCTGGGCGATCGCCAGCAGGTGCAGGATGGTGTTGGTGGAACCGCCCATGGCGATATCCAGGGTAATTGCGTTCTCGAACGCTTTGAAACCCACAGAACGTGGCAGTACACGCTCATCATCCTGCTCGTAGTAACGGCGTGCCAGATCCACAATGGTGCGGCCAGCGCGCAGGAACAGCTGTTCACGGTCAGCGTGAGTTGCAACCACGGTACCGTTACCCGGCAGCGCCAGCCCCAGCGCTTCTGCCAGACAGTTCATGGAGTTGGCGGTAAACATACCGGAACATGAACCACAGGTCGGGCAGGCAGAACGCTCAACTTCGTCAACCAGCTCGTCAGAGGCGGTTGGGTCAGCGGCCAGTACCATCGCGTCAACCAGATCCAGTTTGTGCTCAGCCAGCTTGGTTTTACCGGCTTCCATCGGACCACCGGTAACAAAGATGACCGGAATGTTCAGGCGCATAGAGGCCATCAGCATCCCCGGTGTGATCTTGTCGCAGTTGGAGATACAAACCAGCGCATCGGCACAGTGAGCATTCACCATATACTCAACAGAGTCGGCGATGATGTCACGGGAAGGCAGAGAATACAGCATGCCATCGTGGCCCATCGCGATACCGTCATCCACCGCAATGGTGTTGAACTCTTTCGCGACGCCGCCCGCTTTTTCAATTTCACGGGCAACCAGCTGACCCATATCCTTCAGGTGCACGTGACCCGGTACGAACTGGGTGAATGAGTTAGCAACGGCAATGATCGGTTTCTGGAAATCATCATCCTTCATGCCGGTGGCGCGCCACAGCGCGCGGGCGCCAGCCATATTACGACCAGCGGTGGAGGTTTTGGAGCGATATTGTGGCATGCACAGACCTCAGCGACTTAGCGATAAGTGGTTTTCTAAGCGGTATAAGCACTCAACAGTGCTTTTCATTGGACCGCAGATTATAGCAAAACTCTTGCGCGGGGGAGTCCTTCCTGCGAAATATTCACCTTCATCATTGACCTTCACCGAAGGTGGGCTACTGTTTCGCCGTTGAAAACCGTATGCTTACGGGATTCTGTATCTGGAGAAAAAAATGGCAATTGATAAAAAACAGATTCGTGCTGACCGCTGGCTGAAGATGATGATGCGTACCGGTATTCCGGTCGCTGTGGTCAGTATTCTGTGTCTCTGGCTGGGCCACTTTTTCGAAGATCCGGCCTTCGGCAGTGTTTTTCTGGTCACGATGCCGATCGCACTGGTGATCGGGTTTGCATACAACATTCGTTTTGTCATGCTGGCTGTGAGAGCACAGCGTGAAGAGCCGGTGGATAAGAACGGTAATGACTGAACTGTCAGCGCTGGCGCAACAGTTTCCTATACTGGATGGGCTGGATGAACCGGGTGTTGCGATTCTGTCCCGGGCGAAGCAGGTAACCCTGCCCGCTGAGCAGATTGTGTTCCATCAGGGTGACCAGTGCAGCCACTACATTATTGTGGTGTCCGGTACTGTGAAGGTGATGGGGCGCAGCGCCTCTGGTCGTGAAATTGTGCTCTACCGGATCGAACAGCAGGGCTCCTGCGTCCTGACTACTTCTTGTTTGCTGGGAGGCGAACAGTATCCGGCTGAAGGGATTACCGAGACCGAGGTCAGTGCGTTTCTGCTCACGGCCACGGATTTCCAGCAGGCGCTGGCAGAATCTGCAGGATTACGCCGGTTTATTTTTGACTCCTATGGTGAGCGGCTGGCGGCAATGATCGGGCTGGTACAGGAGATCGCCTTTGAGCGTATCGACCAGCGCCTGGCAAAGTATCTGATCGACCACAGTGGTGCAGGTTTTGTACTGTTGCGGTCTCATCAGGATATTGCTGATGAACTGGGTACTGCCCGGGAGGTGATCAGCCGTCATCTTAAAGCGCTCGAGCAGAAGGAGTGGCTGGCGCTGAGCCGCAATCAGATTATGTTCCTGAATAAAGATGCGATCCGGGTGCTGGCAAAGAGTGAATAATTTTTGCTGAATGTGACTAAGTCACAGAACTCCGGTTTTCAGAGTTGGATAATACCTCCATCAACGTCATAAATGCCCCCGTGGCAGAGGTAACAACTCATGGAAAAGAATATTGGTAATGTCGATAAAGCGATCCGGGTCCTGGTGGGTCTGGTTCTGATCGCGCTGGTGTTTGTCGGTCCGCAGACTGTATGGGGCTGGATCGGTATCCCGGTCATCGCGATTGCCCTGTTTGGCTGGTGCCCGCTGTATCGTGTGCTGGGAGTCAGTACCTGTAAGAAATGCAGCAGCTGATCATATAATTATGTTTATGAAAAACCGCCGCAGGAGGCTGTGTAAAAACACTCCTTAATCGGTAAAAATACCCGCATACATTTATGCGGGTATTTTTTATGCGTCATATACAAGGTGAGTCCCGACAGCAAAGTACGCTGTTCCCTGAAAGTCTGGATGACTATGTCAGTGTTG
>JAOXSA010000003.1 GCA_025800245.1 Amphritea sp.
CCTTCCACAAATGGCTTGATGCTTTCACGGCCTACATGCTTGTCATTGTTGCGGTGCACCCAAGGCGGTCCATTGAACTTATCAAATACCAGCAGATCATCAGCAGGGCCGTCTCCAAATTTAAAGGTTTAGCCTGGCTGTCTTATGATGAGCAGTTCAGACACCACGCCGCTTACGATCTTAACATTGCCTGGGATAGTATCGCCCTTGAACTTTGGACAGTAACTTTTTCTGGCCTCGCTAAGCCACATTGTTCTGTGTGCTCCAGTCCCTTCCACCAGCCAGAGGACTGTCCCAACCAGGACTTCAGCAGAAGGCCCCGCCGCACAGGTCTGGTCTGCTTCGACTTCAACAAGCCCTCCGGCTGCCAGCGTCACTCCTGTTTCTTCCCGCACAACTGCCGCCGTTGTGGTTCCAACAGTCACGCCCTCTTCAACTGCCCCAAGCAGTCAGCTAGCAGTATCAAGCCTACCTCCGGCGATCGCAGCAAAAGATAGGGTGGAACAGCGCCAGCAGCATCAACAGCCTGCCGTGTTCACTCCCCTTAACGTAGATTTATTAGCAACTGAATTGGTTAACCATCCTGATACATCTTTTGTAAATAGTTTAGTTAATGCTCTCCGGTATGGTACTCATATTGGTT
>JAOXSA010000009.1 GCA_025800245.1 Amphritea sp.
GATCCGCTGATCCGTACTGATATGCAGGATCTGCTGCTGGAGCTTCAGAAAGAGCTCCATAAAACCATCATCTTTATCAGCCACGATCTGGATGAGGCGTTGAAGCTGGCTGACCATCTGGTGATCCTGAAAGACGGTGAAGTAGTTCAGCAGGGTGAGCCTCTGGATATTCTACTTAACCCGTCTGACCCGTATATCGAGGACTTTGTCAGCGATATCAACCGGGCTCGGGTACTGCGGGTTCGCTCGGTTATGCAGCCATTGTCGGACACAATCACGCCGACTGCCGGTGCGGTGGACTATAACGACACGCTGGAAGATGTCATCTCCCATTCCGATGGCGACACCACCAAAATCTACCAGGTGATCAGAAATGGCGAAGCGGTCGGCACCATTTGCATGAAAGATCTGGTGAGGGCACTGGTGCCACGGGCACCTTCAACCGAAGGTATTCGAAATCAGGTCAATGCCGCCTGATTCAGCTTAGGAGTTGAACAACATGCAAATTTCTCTGGCAGGCAAACGAGTCATGATCACCGCCGGTGGTGCAGGTATGGGCCGGGCAACCGCAATTGCAATGCATAAACTGGGCGCAACCGTATTTACCTGTGATCTGGATGAAGCGGGTCTGGCGTCACTGCCTGACGGTATCACCACATTTGTCTGCGATGTTTCAGATCCATCAGCCGTGGATGCAATATTTGATCAGATCCTGCCTGACGGACTGGATATCATGGTCAATAACGCCGGTATCGGTGGCCCGACCAAACCGGTTGAAGAGGTTACCAATGAGGAATGGCAGCAGTGCATGGGCGTCTGTATCGATTCCCAATTTTACTGCACTCGCCGCGTGGTACCCGTATTTAAAGCGCAGCAAAGTGGCGTGATTATCAATCTGGTATCGGCGGCTGGCATTCTGGGTTTCCCGAATCGCAGTCCCTATGTTGCGGCTAAGTGGGCCGTAACCGGCTTTACTAAATCGATGGCGATGGAGCTGGGACCAGACAATATCCGGGTGAACGGCATTGTACCGGGCAATGTGAATGGTGATCGCATGGAGCGGGTAATCCACGCCCATGCCGAAGCGGAGGATATCTCACCGGACGAAGTACGGCGTCTGTACGCTATAGGTACCTCAATGCAGTGTTATGTCGATCCTGAAGAGATCGCAGACATGATCTGCTTTCTGTGCTCGGACTATGGACGGCATATATCTGGCCAGATTATCGGTGTCGACGGCCACACTGAGACGCTCTATCCCCGGACATAAAGCCCTGGATATAAGGTCACAGATATAAGATCCCGGAAATAAGGGCTTAGCACACAGACTAATTGGAAAGGTACCCTCGTATCTGATCGGCCCCGCAAGCAGAAAACCTGCCGGGCTGGCTCAGAACGTTTGGAAATGGGCAGTAGCCAGTCCGCTGCCCGTTTCCTTTTTTTACTGATTAAACGATTACCACTCTCTGAACAGTTCGCTAGCCGAACCAACTACCAGCCCCCAGCCTATGGCAAGGCCACACACCATACCCACACCAGTAATTACCCCAGTAATCACAAACACGATATCCATTGAATTTCCTTTTTATTTTTGTTCTTTAAAACCTAGGACAAAAACCCAGAAAATCAAATGGATAAAGAGAAACAACTGTTTAAGTAGCTATCCTGAGGTCTGGTTAAGTATCGAGACCCACCACCTGGCGGATGGTTTCACGTGCCATATCCAGAATATCCTGATTGATCGGCTCTTTAGGATAGGAAAGATAGACTGGCCGCTTAAATGTCGGCGCATTCTCTACCCGGTATAACCGGCCGCCCTCAATATGCGGTTCGACCATTCGTTCAGGAAAATAGCCTGCCCCACCATAGTTGAGAATATAATCCAGGCCAACCATACCGATACCTACTGACAGTCGCGGAGCCTGAGTATCCGGATACGCCAATGCATGGGCTTCGCGGAACTCATCCCCCCAGTCAACAAAGACATAATCTTTTACCCAGCCAGACTGCACCTTACGCTGCTCAGTGGCTACCAGTACCAGCTCATCTTCCATCAGCAGTTCGGTTCTGAGTTCAGACTGCTGACGGTTAACATATGTCAGCGTCAGATCCAGCTCGCCGTCAGCCAGTTGACTAAGAAGACTGTCGGAGTAATCCATTACCACCCGGGTGCCGATCTCCGGTGAGTCGGTCTGCATCTTTTCGATCCAGCTGGGGGTGATCTGCTGCCACAGATTCATCTGCACCCCCAGTGAGATCATCGCTTCCAGTTCTTCTGGCAGGGCAATCTCATGCTTGGCCTGCTCCCAGGCCCGCACTGCGGTGGTGGCATACCGAATAAAGTTACGCCCGGATGCGGTCAGCTCTGAACCGTCCCGTTTACGCATAAACAGAGTCGTGTTGAGCTGATCTTCGAGCACCTTAATACGGGCGCTGACGGTGGACTGTGTTACGTATAGATTTTCCGCAGCAACCTGAAAGCTGCCATTGCGGGCGACCTCGAGAAAGGCGCGCATGTGGTTGATGTTCATACAGCATAGCCATTTATTATTTTTCTACTAAGACTAGTTAGATTTACTTTTTTGGACAACAAGAATCACCACACAGGTCGGATTCAGACAACTGATTCGGACAACTGATTCACACAACTATGTCGTACTCAATGTCATCAGGAGGTAAAAACAAAAAGGGCGACCCCTTTACTCAGAGCCGCCCTGGGAACACAGAGTGCTTAGTTAAGAATTAATCCACCAGTTCATCCGGGCGGTTCGCTTCACGTTCATAGTGAATCGGCAGCGCACGACCATAAAACTGCCTGGCACGCTCAGGACGGTTAACGGTGTCCGGATCACGCATATAGGTAGGCAGCGCAATGTAACGGGAGCGGGTACCTTCAACCGGCGTTACACGGTGCATAGAGAAACGGCCTTTAAAGATCTGCATATCACCCGGACGCAGCGCCAGAGAATGTACATTGCTGTAATCACCGCCCAGTACTTGCGCTACTTCATCGAAGTTTTCATCTTCCGGTGTACGCAGATCCGGATAGTACTGAAACTCACCACCTTTCTCAGGTTCCTGAACCAGAACGCTGACTGTGAACTCATTACCATCGAAGTGCCATGGGAAGTAATCTCCTTCATCCATTACGCTATAAGGATTACAACCCAGTGGATCCGCCCAGCGGTAGATCGGTGCGATACCTAAGCAGTCAGATACAAACTGCACCATGATGTCATTGTCATAGATCGCCCGCAGGTCAGAGAACTCCTCCAGAATGTCAGAGTTTACGAAGCCGCTGGAACGTTTCTCAAAGAATCGGCGTGGATGATCCGCAGGCAGCGACTCATCGTCCTTGGTCATATAAGGGTTATGACTGTCTTCTGACCAGTAGATATTTTCCCGCTGGCGCTCCACTTCCTGACGCATCCGTTCGATGGACTCAGGACGAATAATGTTAGGGATACGGCAGCAACCTACGGCATCCAGTTCTTTACGACACTGCTCCACCAGCGCTTTACGCTTTGGCGAATCAGGGTCATCAATCGGATAGGTATCCAGATCAACAAAGTCTGCCAGGGTTGGCATTACTGAAGGTGCGATGGACATATCCACTGCATTCTGTTCACTAACATTCACTGCTTCTGTCATGGTCTTAACCTGATTTTTATCATTATCGGTTGTTCAATTGAGTTATGGCTTGTCGCCAATGGATGCAATCTAGCCAACAACGCTCCCACAGAAAAACTAAATATTCAGATCAGTAATATCGCTTTTTTCGATATATAAAAAAGCCAGACAAAAACGAACATAAAATAAAAATAACCCTTTAAAAAACAATATATTAATAACAAACAAGTACTAACATATTCAGCTGAATCCCGGCAAAACAGCCGATCTCTTTTTTCTGATATTAACCATCGAATCTTTCGATACCCGTTACCGGCAACAGAATCGTTTTACCGGTGAAAACTGACTTTCAGATATCGAAAAAACTGGTCTGATAATTTTTCCCTCCGTAACTGCCCGTCACCACAGGGATATTGATTATTCCGATACCGCACTGCGGCTTTCTTTGTTTGTGCAGCCCCGCTCCCCCGGGGAAACATAGAGTCAGAACAACAATAAACCTGAGAGGTTCTTATGACTGTAACCACAGCAATGACATCTTTGAGCGCTATCAAGGCAACAGAAACCAGCGCTTTCGAAAACACCATCAGCAACTTTGAGGAACAGCTGGAAAGTTTAGGCCGGGTGGTCGATCTTGAGGCGTACCCGGTTCACGACCTGGAGCACCCGGTGACACTGGCCCTGATTGAACGCTGCCGGGCACAACTGGATGACACCGGCTGCAGTGTAATCGCTGATTTTGTAAAACCGGAATCCCTGCAGCGGATGCAGGAAGAAGCACGTCGCTTAATGCCCTGCATCTTCCGTTCAGAGCAGAAACATAACCCTTATATGACCAAAGAGGATGGCGAGCTGCCGGATTCCCATCCAAACCACTATCTGCAGCGCCGCACTGCTGGCTTTATCAATTCAGATATTATCCCGCAAGAGTCGGATATGCTGGCGCTGTATGACAATGACATCATGACCCGCTTTATCGGTGCCTGCCTGGGCACATGGCCGATCTACACCTGGGCTGATCCGCTGGCGCGCTGTCCTTATGGTGTACTGGAAGACGGTGATTACTTCCCCTGGCACTTCGACGGTAACGAGTTCACCGTCAGCGTATCGGTAGAACAACCGACGGAAGGCGGAGTATTCGAATACGCACCCAACATCCGCTCTGTAGAAAACGAAAATCTGGAGGGGGTGAACCGGGTTCTGGATGGCGATAAAGAGGGTGTCTACGAACTGGAATGGAAACCCGGTTATCTGCAGCTGTTTAAAGGCCGCTACACCCTGCACCGGGTTCAGGAAGTGAAAGGGCCGGGCGCCTGGATCACCGCCCTGCCAACCTATATGACGGATCCGGATACCGTAAACCGTCCGGAGCACTCAAAGCAGTTCTACGGTCGTGCCCTGCCGATCCATTACGAGCGCGAAGCCAACCGCCCGGACAGTCTGACTGACTAAGACAACCTGAAATACGCTGATCAATTGGCTTAGCCAGAGTGATCGGCGCTGGAAGCACCTCACTACCGGATTATGATGTTGTAGCGAGGGCCTTCCAGGCTCGAAAAGCCTTCTCATAGAAGTTTTTTTCAGGCGTTTAACCCGCAACACTTCTTATATTTCCGACCACTATCACAAGGACAGGGATCATTTCGTCCAATCTTTGCAGTGCTTCGCACAACCGGTGCCTGAGGGCCACAGCAATCCGAGCTGCTACAGCAGCTACTGCCACTATTGGCATTGACCGGAGTTGCTTCTGCTTTAGCGTTCTCAACCATAATAACTCTGTTTATCTGTTTATCTCTTCGCTTACAAATCCAGAATCTGGACTAAAATTACCTGATGCACACCCTTCAGGAGGACAGTTTCATGCCATGCTCTAACACATCATCACACCCTGACCATACCCATGGTCCGGACTGCGGACATACGGCGATCCGCCATGGCGATCACATCGACTATATCCATGATGGTCACCTGCACCATCCCCATGAGGATCACTACGACGAGCACAGTATAGAGGTCAGCACAAAAAATCCAGACGGCTGTCAGCCGCTGCATTCATGCGGGGATCATGTTCATGGTCCCGGCTGCGGTCACGAGGCAGTGCCTCATGGTGATCATATCGATTATCTGGTGGATGGGCGCCTGCACCATGTTCACGACGGTCACTGCGATGACCATGGCCCGGTTGAAATAGTGAAGAGCTGATTTCTAAAAAAGCCTTCCCAAAGGAAGGCTTTTAATCTGATTGATCAGCCAGATCTGTGTGGCTGAATTCTCTCTGCATGCTTCAGAATATTAATGCTCAGAGATCTGATATCCGCAAGCCCCGCATTTTACTTATCGAAGTGAATGACACTGCGAATGCTCTTGCCTTCATGCATTAAATCAAATGCTTCATTGATATCTTCCAGTGCCATCGTGTGGGTAATAAAGTCACTCAACTGGAACTGGCCATCCATGTAACGCTCAACAATGTCAGGCAATTCTGAGCGGCCTTTAACACCACCAAAAGCAGAACCACGCCATACGCGGCCTGTGACTAACTGAAATGGTCGGGTAGAAATTTCCTGCCCCGCTCCGGCAACACCGATGACTACGGATTCACCCCAGCCCTTATGACAGCATTCAAGTGCTGAGCGCATTACATCAACATTTCCGATGCACTCAAAGGAATAATCCACACCGCCATCGGTAAGCTCTACGATCACATCCTGAATCGGCTTGTCGTAATCTTTTGGATTAATGAAATCAGTTGCACCCAGCTTACGCGCCAGTTCAAATTTACTTTCATTGATATCAATGGCAATGATGCGGCTCGCTCTGGCCATGGTTGCGCCAATAATCGCAGACAGACCAATGCCTCCCATACCGAAGATAGCAACCGTTGAACCTTCCTCAACCTTAGCGGTATTCATCACCGCGCCCATGCCGGTTGTTACACCACAACCCAGCAGGCATACCTCTTCTAACGGTGCAGCTTTATTCACTTTTGCCAGGGAGATCTCTGGCAGAACCGTGTATTCAGAGAATGTTGAACATCCCATGTAGTGATAGATCGGCTGACCATCTTTATAGAAGCGGGTCGTTCCATCAGGCATTAACCCTTTACCCTGAGTTTCACGAATTTTCTGGCACAGATTGGTTTTACCAGACTTACAGAACTTACATTCACCACATTCCGGTGTATACAGCGGTATTACATGATCGCCGACCGCCACACTGGTTACACCCTCTCCTACAGCTTCGACAACACCGCCGCCCTCATGACCCAGAATCGCCGGAAAAATACCTTCCGGATCATCTCCCGATAATGTGAAAGCATCGGTATGGCAGACACCGCTGGCAATGATTCGAACCAAGACTTCGCCAGCCTTAGGTGGCATCACATCCACTTCTTCAATCGACAGTGGCTGACCAGGCCCCCAGGCAATGGCTGCTTTGGATTTAATCATCTTGTCACTCATTTTGTTCCTCGTAAGTTTCATAGTCTTCGTAACTGATGAGCACATTGTAATAATTCTTTATTCAGAGATAATCATGGATATTTGAAAATAACTTTTACAGGACGGTAACAATGCTTGGCTGGGAAGGCATTACTGAATTCGTCACAGTGGTAGAAAAGAACAGCTTTACTGCCGCTTCAAAGCAACTGAAAATTTCCACGGCTCAGGTAAGCCGTCAGGTCAGCGCTCTGGAGAGTCGACTGGCAACAAAGCTGCTTTACCGAACGACGCGTCGATTAACAGTCACCGATGCAGGCAAAATGTTCTATCAGCATTGCCGACAGGCTCTGGATGGCCTTGAAGAAGCCGAGCAGACGCTGACCAATCTGCAAAGTACCCCGCGGGGCAAGCTGAAGATCACCGCTCCCACAACCTATGGGGAAAATAAAGTTATCCCCCTGGTTAACGACTTCATTGCACAATATCCGGAGTTGGATGTGGATTGCCGCTTAACTAATCAGAAGGTGGACCTGATTGAAGCGGGTTTTGATCTGGCGATCCGCATGGGCAAGCTGGAAGACTCCAGTATGATTGCCCGCCCATTAAGTTCCCGCCATCAGTATGTATGCGCTTCTCCGGCTTATTTAGCCCGAAACGGCGTTCCTCTGTTACTCTCAGAACTGGATCAACATAACTGTCTGAAAGGCACATTAGAGTACTGGCGCTTTCAGGAAGATGGTCAGGAAAGAAATATCAGAGTCAACGGCAATCTCAGCTGTAATAGCGGCCAGGCCCTGAGAGATGCGGCATTGAAAGGACTGGGAGTTGTCCAGCTCCCCGATTATTATGTCCGGGATGACATTGAGCAGGGGGCATTAATGCCTCTGCTGCAACAATACCAACCAGAAGAAGAAGGGATCTGGGCACTCTACCCCCACAATCGTCACCTGTCCCCAAAGGTTAAAATGCTGGTTGAGTATCTGGGTGAAAACCTTGACTGACAGAGCACTGGCGTTCAGAAAGGTCGGTACATGCCCGATTAATGCCCCATAAAAGACAGGCCTGCCAGCACCGACTAAATATTACTGACCTGCCTGATTATCTCATCCCGGAAACAGCGGATCGCTTCACTGACCTCCCCTGGCAGGGTATGCAGCTCAATCTCTATTTCACCCAGATCAGGCAGGCCTTCGGTCGTCCGTATAATTCGCCATTCATCTTTCACCAGAGACTCAGCCAGGGCAGAGATTGCCAGTCCGTTAGAGATAGCGATATCGAAGCCGGTCACGCCCTGACACTCAAACGAAACGAACCAGTCGCGGCCATTCTGATTAAGTTTTTCGACGATATTTTTGCGGTACTCACAGCCCTGTTCATAAAGCGCCAGCGGGATGGGACGTGAACCATCAAGCACAAAATCCTTTGCCGCAACCCAACAGATTTTTTCATGCCGCACCCGCTGACCACCGGGTTCTTTTGGGTCGCGGGTTGCCAGAATCAGGTCCAGATCACCCTCATGCAGGCTCTTATACAGGTTGTGACTGTTGTCGTTCTTAATCTGAATACGGATATTCGGAAAGCGGCTGATAAACTGACGCAGGGAGTTCTGAATAAAAACCCGGGCGTAGCCATCCGGGATACCGAAGCGCACCACCCCGGAAACCTGTTCATCGCTGATGGCGTTGAATGCCTCTTCCGACAGATTGAGTATCTTCCGGGCGTAAGAGAGTAGAATTTCACCTTCACGGGTTAACGTGAAGTGGTTATAGCTGCGCTTAAGCAGCTGCTTACCGGTGCCCTCTTCCAGCTTTTTCAGCTGAATACTGATAGCCGCCTGAGTACGGTGCAGAGAGGCCGCCGCTTTGGTCATACTGCCGGCATCGACAATCGCGACAAAGGTAGCTAACTGATTGAAATCCAGTCTTTTCATGGGTTAAGCATCGCTCTCTCTCAGGGATGATTTAACTGTATCACTGAACCGCACGATTGCCATCATTGCAGCACATAACGTTCTCCCATTTTGCGTTTAACCCTCCATTAACCCCCGCCTGTGTATAACTGATCTGACTTCAACTCATAATCAGGAACTGACCGGGCGTGAAACCTCGTACTCTCACCTTACTTTTTGCTCTGGTGCTGCTTAGCGGCTGCAGCGCCTCAGGTAAACCTCAGGCAGACAGAATCGCTGATCTGTCGATACCGGCTGACTGGCATGGGCCAACAACCGGTCTGGAGTTATCCGGACTACCAGAAGACGCAGGATTACTGGAGCTGTTCAGCCACCCACAACTTAAGCAACTGATCGATGAAACCCTGAACAATAATCCAAACCTGCAACAGACCGCGCTGCGCCTGCGCCAGCAACAATTGCTGATTGTCCCTGAACAGGCTGCTCGCCGTCCGAAGCTATCAGGCTCTCTGACCAGCCAGCGGGCCAAAGAGCAGGCCATCAGTAATCGCCACACCGCTGCGTTAACCCTGAACTGGGAGCTGGATGTCTGGGGTCGCCTGGCAGATGGTCAGGCTGCTGCACAGCAAACAGCGGCGGCTCAGTCACTCGACTACGACGCGGCACGCAACTCTCTGGCAGGCCGCACCGTACAAAGCTGGCTGGATATCAGTCTGCGCCAGCAGATTATTGAAACGGAGCAGCAATGGCTGGAAAGCTCTGAAAACAACAGCGCTGTAATACTGGAGCGCTATAAAAGCGGGCTGGGAAATCTGGCGGATCTGGCGGCGGCAAAGGCCGCAACAGCCCGGATCAGCGCCAGCCTGACCAAACGGCAGAATCGCCAACGAGCCGCACAGAGAAAGCTGAATTTACTGCGCGGTGCCAGTAATAATGGAGCATCGGTAGAGATTACTGAAGTGCCTGATATTACCCCCCCCCCGACCGCCCTCCCCGGCACGGTGCTGGCCCGCCGGCCGGACATGAAGGCCGCGTATCTCAAGATTCAGGCAGCAGATAAGCGGGTTGCCAGAGCCTATAAACAATTGCTACCAGGCTTTTCGCTGCAGGCCACCCTGTCTGACACCGGCCCGGAGCTGGGCCAACTGTTAAAGGGGTCTCCACTCTGGAGTCTGTTGGGTCAATTGACCGCCCCGCTGTTTAACAACGGCCGCCTCAAAGCCCAGGCAGAGATCGCCCAACTGGATGCTGAACTGAGCTATCTGAACTATCGACAAAAACTGCTTAATGCCCTGAACGAAGTGGATAATAGTCTGGATCTTGAGGCCACGCTGGCTCAACAGGAACAAGCACTGTCCGAGGCTTTACAACATTCTCAGATCAGTCTCGATCACTACCGTTCGCGGTACCGTGATGGTCTGGGTAACATCCTTAACCTGCTCAACGCAGAGCAGAGCGCATTCGAGGCCCGTATCCAGCTACTTCAAACCCGTCAGGCCCGCCTGTCTAACCGAATCACCCTCGGCCTGGCGCTGGGGATGAGTGTCTGAACAACGAGAGAAAATCATGCAACAGAAACACCGTTGGCGCCCTGTTATTTTGACCGCTCTGGCGCTATGCACCATCCCGCTGACGCTGGTATATACCGATTTTGCCATCAGCAACCAGCCGCAACCGGAGCAATATGAGGCACCGATAAAACTGCCCCGGGTCAGTGTACTTTCCCTGCAGAGTGGCACTTACCAGAGCCGTATTGAAAGTTATGCTGAAGTGCGGGCAACCGATGAAGTGCAGCTCAGCAGTCTGGTTTCAGGACGGGTTATCTGGCGCTCAGATGCATTCAGGAACGGGCACCGGGTTGATCAGGGGGAACCGCTGCTGAAGCTGGATTCAACCAGCTATCAGGAGGCTGTCGCTAATGCCCAGCAGACACTCGCAAGTGCAGAGCTGACTCTGATGCAGGAGCAACGCCAGCAGAAACAGGCCAGACGTGACTGGCAACGGTCCGGAATCCAGGAACCCGCCAGTGACCTGGTGCTACGAAAACCTCAATTAAAACTGGCTCAGAGCCGGGTAGCCGCCGCTCGCCTGGCCCTGAAACGGGCTCAGCGGGATCTGACAGAAACCACAATCCGCGCACCGTTTGACGCAGTCGTGATTAATCGCTCAGCGACACTGGGCAGCTACATCGAAGCCGGTGTAACGCTGGCAACTTTGCGCGGTAGCCGCAGCGCAGAAGTTGAACTCACCTTGCCCAGCAAGCAATGGCAACAACTACCAGATAACCTGCAGCAGATGGAAGTCAAATTGCGTAATCCCGATCATCCCACACATCAGTGGCAGGGACAGATCAGCCAGTTATCTGCCGTCATTAATCCACAGACCCGCCAGCGAAGCCTGACCGCCAGCGTAACAAAACCCCTTGAACAGACCCCACCTCTACTGAGTGGCAGCTTCGTTGAGGTGAGCCTCAACGGGAAGCCACAAAACAACCTGTTTGCTATTCCGACCACAGCACTGACCGCCGACGGATATATCTGGACCGTAGTTGAAAACCGTTTACAACGGCACCCGGCAACACCGCTGTTCAGTCATACTGACCAGCTCTATATCTCCTCCGATAACCTGCCCAGGGAGATTGCTTTGGTCATAAAGCCTTTGGCGAGCTATCTGCCGGGCATGGCGGTACAGGCTGAAGCTACAGGAGTGAGTGATGAATAATCTGACACAGAAAGGCTGGGTCGCCTGGTTTGCCGCCAACCCGGTCGCCGCTAATTTGCTGATGCTGATGATTCTGGTGGCGGGCATTATGAGCGCAATGAATCTGCGGGTCGAAGCATTCCCGCCACTGCCTCCCAACAGCGTCAGCATCTATGTCAGTTATGACAGTGGCTCCGCCCGCTCTGCCGAAGAAGGTATTACCATCAAGATGGAGGAAGCACTGCTGGGGATTCAGGGCATCAAAAAGATCAGCAGTGCTTCAGATACCAACGGTAGCACTATCACGGTAGAGCGCACCAGCGGCTATGATCTTGACACCCTATACCGGGATATTAAAAACCGGATCGACGGCATTGCTACACTCCCCGCTGGGGCTGAACGGCCAGTCATCAGTAAGGCCACCTATCTTGAGGACGCCGTATCGGTACATGTTGCCGGCAATGTTCCTCAGGATGTACTGCAGCAAACCGCCCGCCAGCTCCGTACCCAATTGCTGAAGAATCCAGCCATTGAGCGGGTCAACACCAACGGTCAGGAAACCCCGGAGATCAGCATCGAAGTGGATGAAAGGCGTTTGCAGGCACTGAATCTGACCATCAGCGATATTGCTGAACAAGTTGCCGCCTCATCACTGACAGTGGCTGGCGGTGAGCTACTCAGTCAGGAAGGACACCTGATCGTTAAAGCAGACCAGCAACGCTATCGGTTGCGTGATTTCGAAGCCATTGTGATCCGGCAGACCCGCGACGGTCAGCGCCTGACACTGGCTGATGTCGCACAGGTGCGTGACAGCTATGCAAAATCCAGCGTATTGTCTCGTTTCAATGGTGAACGGGCGATATGGCTGGATATAAAAATGTACTCCAGTTCGAATATAATCGCCATCAGCAAAGCAGTACAGCAGGAAGTTAATCACTTTAGTGCCGGCCTGCCGCAAGGAATCGAAGTAACAATCTGGAATGACCAGAGTATCTATATCGCAAACCGGCTCAACCTGCTGTTGAAGAACAGCATCATGGGTATCGCGCTGGTTATGCTGCTATTGGCGCTGTTTCTGAATATCCGGGTAGCATTCTGGGTCGGGGCCGGTCTGCCGGTCATTTTCGCAGGAGCCATGTTATTGATGGATGCACGCTTATTCAATATGACCCTCAATGAGCTGACTACCTTCGGCTTTATCATTGCGCTGGGGATTGTGGTCGATGATGCGGTGGTTGTCGGTGAAAGCGTTTACAGTGAGCGCCAGCGGTACGGCGCTAGCCTGAATTCAACCATACGTGGAGCTCAACGGGTCACAGTGCCCACCGTATTCGGAGTACTGACAACGATCGTTGCCTTTCTGGCGCTGGCGCTGGTTGAAGGCGAAATGGGTAAGATCTTCAGTTTCTTTGCTTACGCGGCGGCCTTCTGCCTGATCTTTTCGCTGATAGAATCAAAACTGATTCTGCCGGCCCATCTGGCCCATCTGAAAATGGGTAACAACCCGACCCGGAACCCTGTTGGCCGCAGCTGGCAGTGGCTACAAACCCAGGTCAGCCTGGGACTGACTAGCTTCACTCGCAAGATCTATCGGCCGTTTATTCATCAGGTGCTGAACTTCCGTTATGCTGCACTGTTACTGGCGATCAGTCTGTTCATTCTTGTTGGTGGTATGGTGCCTTCCGGCAAAATCCGGGCGGTCTTCTTTCCGAATATTCCCAGTGACTTTATCGAAGTACAATTGGAGTTGGATCAGCAGGCAGGCTACGGCCTGGTTCAGCAACAGGCGCTGGAAATTGAACAGATCGCTACCCGTCTGAACCAACGTCTGCAGGGTGAGTACCAGCTATCTGAGCCCCCTATCCCTAATCTGATGACGCTGTCCGGTAACAGCAGTGCCTCTGTGATTGCCGGATTATCACCCCGCGATCAGCGTCCACTGGGCACTCAGGAAATTGCCAATCTGTGGCAACAGGAGATCGGCGCGCTCGAGGCGGTGCGTAAGCTGAAATTTGTTACGTCCTGGGAAGGTGCAGCAGATATCAGCATCGAACTGGCCTCTGAATCGCCTGAAACACTGCAACAGGCTGCAACAGAAGTACGGGAAGCGCTGGCAGTCTACAGCGGCGTTTCGGGTATCGAAAACAGTATGAAAGCAGGCCAGGCTCAGATCGACCTGCAGCTGCGTCCCGCCGGTGAAGCGATGGGACTGACCACTGCCCTGCTGGCGCGCCAGATCCAGCAGGCCTATCAGGGGTATGAGGTGCAGCGTATACAGCGTGGCCGGGATGAGATTAAGGTTAAAGTACGCTATCCACTGGATCAGCGCCAGCAGTTGGACGATCTGGAGCGGGCCCGCATCCGCACCCCGGATGGCCGCATTATCGCACTGCGGACAGTAGCCGATATTTCGACCCGCTATGTCGTCGATGCGATCGAACGTATCGACCGTAGCCGGGTTGCAGTAATCACCGCCAGCGTCGATAAAGTGACCGCGTCCCCGGAGGAGATTATCGCCATCATCGACCAACAGTTGCTACCTCAGCTACAACAGGATTATCCGGGCCTGACTATTCATTTTGGTGGTGAAGCGCAGGAAGAAGCGGAAACCACCAACTCACTGAAAGGGGCATTTCTGGTAGCAATGATTGCCATCTATGCCTTGCTGGCAATCCCGCTGAAGTCCTACGTACAGCCATTGATGATCATGAGCGCAATCCCATTCGGCATCATTGGCGCCCTGCTGGGACACTGGTTGCACGGCATTCCACTGAGTCTGCTGTCCCTGTTCGGTATTCTGGCGTTGTCCGGCGTGGTAGTTAACGATAGTCTGTTGCTGATCAGCCGCTACAATGAAAACCGGCGACAGGGAAAACCCGCGAGACTGGCCATGGTGGAAGCAGGCTGCGGTCGGATGCGGGCCATCGTACTGACGTCTATCACCACTTACGCCGGTCTGGTACCACTGATCTGGGAAACCGCAGAGAACGCGCAGTTTCTGATCCCGGCAGCCGTGGCGATGGGCTACGGAATCCTGTTTGCGACCTTAGTTACGCTGATTCTGATTCCGGCGCTGGTGATGATCAGCGAAGACCTGAGTATCCGCCGCTGGTTTGGTAAAAGGCAGAAGCATACCCGGGATAACAAAGCGAAGATGGAAGTCGTGAAATGAGCACTCAGGCTATACAGGTACTACTGGTAGAAGATGATCGCGATCTGGCCGCTTCGGTGGCCGATTATCTGGCACTGGAAGATATCTGTGTCGATCATGCTTACAACGGTCAGGCCGGACTGCAACTGGCAACCTGCAACAGCTATGACGTCTTATTGCTGGATATTATGCTGCCTCAGATGGACGGCCTGAGCCTGTGTGAAAAACTCAGACAGCAGGGAGCAGACACGCCGGTTCTGATGCTCACTGCCCGGGATACGCTGGACGATAAAGTCGCTGGATTCCGGGCCGGAACCGACGACTATCTGGTCAAGCCCTTCGCCATGGAAGAGCTGATCATGCGCATTCAGGCGCTGGCTAAACGCCGCAGTGGCCAGGTGCGCAAACTGCAGCTGGCCGACCTGACTTTAGAGCCTGATACCCGCACCGCCAGCCGTGCGGGCAATCTTCTGAAGCTGAAACCTTCCGGCCTCATTCTGTTGGAGAAGCTGATGCGGGAAAGCCCTGCGGTGGTCAGTAGAAATCAACTGGAGCAGGCTCTATGGCCGGATGAACCACCCGACAGTAACAGCCTGAAAGTACATATGTTCCACCTGCGCCAGCAAGTGGATAAACCGTTCGATAAAGCGCTGATACAAACCGTTAAAGGACAGGGATTTGCGATCCGTGATGAAGCCCCGGAACAGTAAGCGGCAACGCCGTACCATGCGTCAGGAACTGGCTCTTTACGTGTCAGGTCTGGCATTGATTACCGCCATCGCGTTTATCGTGGCTCTGGAAGCATTTTTCATTCGGGGGCTGGATGAAGCAGTAGGCACCTCATTACTTATGGAAGCCCGAACTTATGATGCGAAGTATCAGAAAGATCCTACCACCCCGCCTTCAAACTCTTCCTGGATTCGTTCATTTTTCGATGATTTCAGTACAGCACCAGCACTCTATCAGGAGCTGATCCGGCAAGATGAATTAAAACCGGGAGAGTTTGCCGAATATGCCTGGGAGCCCTTCGGTGAACATGAATGGCAGGATTCCCGCTATCTGATCGTTTATCGGCACATTCTGCCCGATAACCGTGACCTGTTTCTGGTCGCCGACTATCAGGCCAACCTGCTCACCGCAGAAGAAAAAAGTGCGTTTGACCGAACACTGGACCTGACACTGTATTTCGGGGGCAGCTATCTATTGCTGATGCTCCTGACTATCTGGCTGTATAACCGCCGGATCAATCACTATACCCAAAAGCTGGCAAACTGGGCTGAAAGCCTGACTCTGGAAAGAATTCGACTGCCAGACCCGGACTTCCGCTTCGATGAACTGAACAGTATTGCCGAACAGCTATTGGCTGCGTTTGAACGGATTGCAGGACTTCTGGAGCGCGAGCATCAATTCCTGCGTCATGCCAGCCATGAGCTGCGCACACCGATCACGATTATCCGGGCCAATATGGAACTGCTACAGCGGGTTGGAGTACCGACACAGCTGGCTCGTCCTGTAGAACGGGTCGACCGGGCCAATCAGAGTATGCAGCAGTTAACTGAAACCCTGCTCTGGTTAAGCCGGGAAAACGACACTCTGCCCTCTGTCACAGCCGTTCAGCCAGCCCGGTTGCTGGATGAGATCAGTGAAGAGCTGGAGTACCTGTTGCAGAATAAAGAAGTAGAACTGCTGCGAATCTACTCCGAACCAGTGACGGCGCAACAACTGCCTCTGACACCGTTGCGCATTGTACTGGCCAACCTGCTGCGTAACGCCTATCAGTACACGGAGCAGGGCAAGATCAGTCTGACCGTTACCAACGACAGTATCGTGATCAGTAATCAGAGTGAATACGCTACCGGTGACAGCGATAGCAGCTTCGGTCTGGGACTGATGCTGGTGCAGAAAATCTGTGACCGGTTAGGTTGGCAGCTATCGCTGGAGTGGCTCAGCTACGGTGTCAAAGCCGAGCTTATACTGCCAGTGCAGCCCACTCCAGCAGAGCCAGCATCAGAGTCACACTGACAAACGCCATCACCGTGGTCATCAGCAGGACGCCGGAACACCATGTCTGATGACCATACTGACCACCGATGATCGGAAACATACTCATCATCGGTGCCGCAGCAAAGATCACCGCCGCCTGCTTCAGCACCGGATCCAGATCCGGCACCAGAAAGATCACCAGCAGCAACATCAACAGCGGCTGGAACACTAACTTAGCACCACTGATCAGCAACACGTCCCTGAATTTTATACTGAACGCCACACCGGCCAGCGAACCACCAATAATAATCAGTGCAACAGGGGCTGCCGAGCTGGCCAGCAAGCTCATACCATGATCAACAAACTGCGGTAATACCAGTCCGGTTAGCGAAGCAACGACGCCGGCACATACCGCAATGATAATAGGATTCTTCAGTACCCGGGTGGTGACTGTCACAACCAGCTGTTTCATATCAGCGCTGCGATCATCCGTGGTTTCCATCAGGGCAAAGGCAATCGGAAACAGCAGGATATTCTCCACCAGCATGGTCATCACGAAGGCCTGCGTCGGCGGGCTGTCGAAGTACTGCAGCAGTATCGGAAAGCCAATAAATGCACTGTTGGGAAAAGAACCACCGAGCGACTTCAGCCCGGCAAAACTGACACTGTCCTGCTGCAGGTAGCGGCTGATAATGTACACCAGAACAAACGCAGCCAGACAACCAATGCCGTACACCAGCATATAGTCGGCATCGACGATCTGGCGGATATCCATTTGCGATATTTTCTGAAAAACCAGCAACGGTAGCGCCAGAAACAGCACATAGCGGCTCATCCCTGGCAAAGCCTCGCGAGGCATAATCCCTGACTTGACGATGAGATAGCCGACCAGAATCAGCAGAAAGATTGGTGCTGTGATATTGAGTATAGTTAGCATGTTCACAATACTAACTGAGCGATCCGGCAATACACATCATCTACATGGATGAGATTCGGAAAAAGTATTTTTCCTTGTTGGCTAGAGTTCCTTTACAAAGCCAGAGAGTAGGCATGAAAGTCTTCATTAGCGCGTTTGTACCCTAGCTTCTCATACAGATGCTGACCTGCTTTATTGCTGTGCCCGGTCAGCAGATCAATACGCGCCGCCCCCTGCTCCCGGGCAAACTGTTCAGCCCGATTCATCAGTCTGGCACCGGCACCGGAATTACGGGCAGCCGTATCCACATAGAGGTCGTAGAGGATATAGATAGACACCGCATCCACTGAACAAAAGGAAGGATAAAGTTGAACAAAACCCTGGGCGCAATCTCCTTCCACAGCAATAAAGACTGTCGATTCATTGTTTCTTATCCGCTCCCCCATGAAGGTAGTCGCCTTGGGAAGATCCGGCTCACAGCCGTAAAACTGTCGATACAGATCAAATAACCTGGCTACATCCTGTAGATGAATTTCTGTTGCCTGAACTATATGCATCGCTTTTACCTCCATTGTCTCTTTCCCTATTGTTGGCATTTAAGGGCATCTCTGCCCATACCGTCGAAGAGGTAGAAGAAAAGGAAGTTAAGAGAGTTTACTGATGTATAAAGACGCATGAGCCACAAAGGGCATTCATACATCAATGCCCTCTGTACCGCAGTCAGTGATGCTGAAGGTCTCGCTGGAAACGCTTAAACTCAGGATGATTAAACAACAGTGAACGGCCTGCGGTAATCATACTGTCGAGCTGTTCTGGCGTCAGACTCAGGCTGGTCGGAATACTGTTGTAATAACGTTTAAGCTCTTTTGTACTGGCCTGTTGCAGACTGAGATTGATGAAGTAAGCGTTAACCGGATGTCCATTCACTTCACTCAGTTCATCTGCCCAGCGATTCACTTCCTGCTCAAACAGCGTCAGAGTGGCGGCATTGTAGCGATGCAGCTGGGCATCCGTAATACCATTCACGGTTTCTTCTATACCAGGCTCTTTAATACTCTGATCCATGGTGATATCCACTTTCGTGGACGCATCAACAGCGATCACGACTACCTGCCTCGGAACCTCTCTACCCACTCTTTTCACTGCCGACTGAATACCGCCGGATAACTCTACATTTTCGTACACGGCCCGCAGCCCCAGATTATCGGTAATGCCGCCATCCACCAGATGGATGTAACGACGCTTCTCTTTATCACCGTAAATGGTCAGCCCGTCGATAACTAACAGCATCTCTTCGTTATCTGACAGACATTGCCGGGCCTCACCCAGCCACTGGGGTGACCCGCTGCCGCAGTCATCCTAGCCCGAATATTTCAGCGGCACAAAAAAGCCCGGTTATATGCCGGGCTCTTTTTATAAAACTGAACTGACAGAATCAGAACGGGACGTCATCATCGAATGCCGGAGGGGCGTCGTTGTCAAACGCAGGGGTCTGATCATAGGCATCCGTCACAGTAGCTGTATTAATCTTCCAGCCCTGCAGGTTGTTGAAGTAACGACCGTTGTATTCACGTCCGCGGATATTGAAGAAAACCGTCACTTCCTGACCAATATTCAGGGTATCCAGCAGGCTTACTTTATCCTGCACAAATTCCAGATTGATATCCTGCGGATATTTACCATCATCCACAGTGACTACCAGCTCGCGCTTGTTGAAGCCGCTATTAAAGGTCTGTGCCTGTTGAATTACTTTAACCTTGCCGGTCAGCTCGTAGGACATTGCTATACCCGTTCTATGTGAATTTCTTAAGGCCGACTATTTAAGCAGAATCAGGCCCGGATTACCGCAGATTTTTGCATCCACGAATGAAAAAGCCCGGTCAGTCACCGCAATGCTGTTCACTTAAAGTTGATTCTATAAAAGTGATTTGATTGGACTTGTAGCGAGGCACGCCCTCGTGCCGAAAATCGTTTAAATCGGCACGGGGGCGTGCCTCACTACCTGAAAAAAGCGTAAAAACTAAACAGGCTGTAATAACGGCACAGCACCATCTGATCAGTAATGATCAGGAAATCGGCAGAGCGACCTGTTCATCCCCTTCCAGATACTCCAGAGCAGCTTTCAGTGCTTCGTAACGGTAAGTAAAGATGTTCGCGGCGCTCACCACCTCAAATACCTGAAACTTTGCCAGTTGCTCAATGGTGCTTTCATTCGGACACAACAGGAACACTTCGCACTTCGCTTCTTTGGCATCCTTTACTGCGTTCTCCAATGCCAGCCCCACGCTGACATCAATCATCGGTACATCACTGAGATCCAGAATCATAGCATCGTAATTTTCGATGCAGGAATGCTGTCTCGATATAGCCTTGGATACGCTGAAAATCATCGGCCCTGACAGATAGAAAAACAGCACTCTATCATTGGCCAGATCGAGCAATTTACGCTCCTGATCCGTGAGCGGTACGTCATCATCGTCAGCATCGCTGATCGCTTTGATGTTGCGCTCATGCACCCGGCTCAGCCGCTCGATGATCAGGATATTGGAGATAAATACCCCCAGCCCTACAGCCACAATCAGATCAACAAACACTGTCAGCAGCATTACACCGTACATGATGCCCATCCCCAGCATATTCACCTTATGCGCGCGCTGAATAAAGCTCCAGTCGAGAATATTAAAGCCTACATATATTGCGATACCCGCCAGCACCGCCATCGGAATCGGTTCCGTCAGGCCACCGCTGACCAGCACCACAATCGCCAGTGCCAGGGCGCGAATAATGCCCGACAACGGCGACAAGCCGCCAACCTGAATATTGGTCACGGTCCCCATGGTCGCCCCTGCTCCGGGTAGCGCACCGAATAAACCGGAAATCATATTAGCAATCCCCTGTCCACGCAGCTCTTTATCAGAGTCATGCTCCTTGCGGGTCAGGGAATCACCGATAACCGCAGTCAACAATGTATCGATGCAGCCCAGCGTCCCCAGCACCAGCGCATCAATCACCATCGTCATGAACATATCCATATTGATATGCGGCATCACAAAGCTGGGCAGGCCCGCCGGGATTTCACCGATTCGGCGGATATCGTCAGTATCAAAAAAGATCACCGAGAGCAGCGTCACAATCACCAACGCTACCAGCTGGGCAGGTACATATCTGCGGTACTGTTTAGGGAAGTAAAACAGGATCAGCAGCGCCAGCACGCCTAACGCCAGCTCGCCCCAACGGATATCCATAATAATATCCGGCAGTGCAGCCAGTGTGCCCGGCACCCCACCTGGTGGTGTGGCATGGCCCAGCAGCGGAGATAGTTGCAGTATGATCAGAATCACGCCGATACCGGACATAAATCCCGATATCACGCTGTAGGGCATCAAGGTTATATAGCGCCCCAGCCTTAAGGTACCAAGGAGTATCTGAAACGCCCCGGCCATCATCACCACCGTAAATGACATCGCCATTCCGGTCTCGGGGTACTTAGCCATCATGCTGGTCAGTACCGCCGTCATAATAACGGTCATCGGGCCGGTAGGTTCAGAGATCAGGCTGGAGGAGCCACCGAAAATAGCGGCAAATAAACCCACCAGAATCGCCCCCCAGAGGCCCGCTTCAGCACCGGCACCAGAGGCAACACCAAAGGCGAGCGCCAGTGGCAAAGAGATAATTGCGGTGGTGACACCACCAAAGAGATCACCCTTAAGGCTCAGGTCTTCAAAACGATTTCCAAGCAAAGCTCTATCCTTACAAAAGAATATAAAATCTATACGCTGAGGATAATGGATTATCCCTTATTATTATTCTTGTGATTGTTGCTCTTGTAATTGTTGTTATAAAACTGCAAAACCCCTTTAATCATGCGAGTTTGTGGCACGTAATCGACCTTTGGCAGCCCCGGCATTATAAGATGCTTCAAACGGCAACTTCCAGTTTTAATCGCTGAAAAAAAACGCCAGCTACCAAGGTAGCTGACGTCATCGGAACACCGTTGTCAGATAGCAAAGCGCTGCTATCGTGGTTTAAAACTGATCCCAGACTTCCTCGTTCTGGCTTACTGAAGCAGGCCCGGGGAGCTGACTCGCAGGTCGGCGTATAGCTGCTGACGCCTGCGCAACAGAGCTGATACTGGCAGCACTGCTGTCACCGGTTTTAAAGAAGCCCACCTGCTCCAGTAATGACTGCGCCTGATCTTCCATCGACTTACTGGAAGAAGCAGCCTGCTCAACCAGAGCCGCATTCTGCTGCGTCATCTGATCCATTTTCGACACCGCCTGACTGACCTCACGGATACCTTCGCTCTGCTCACGGCTGGCGTTGTCTATATCGGAAATCATCGCCGCAACGTCCTGCACAGAAGCAGCCAGTTCATCGAAAGTCTGGCCGGTTTCACCAACCAGTTTTGTACCGGTACTGACAGCCTCTACGCTGTCATCAATCAGCCCTTTAATCTCCTTGGCAGCATCCGCGCTGCGCTGCGCAAGATTTCTTACCTCCGCGGCAACAACCGCAAAGCCACGCCCCTGTTCACCGGCTCGCGCGGCTTCAACTGCAGCGTTAAGCGCCAGGATATTGGTCTGGAAAGCGATCTCATTGATAACGCCAATAATGTCAGAGATCTTCCGGCTGGATCGATTAATATCCTCCATCGCAGTCACAGCGCTGCCGACAACAGCACTGCCATTGGTCGCTTTACCGACCACTTCAACCGCCAGCCTGGTGGCTTCTGCAGCATTGTCTGCATTCTGCTGTACCGTCGTGGTGATCTCTTCCATAGCCGAAGCCGTTTCCTCAAGGCTGGAAGCCTGAGTTTCAGTTCTGGAGCTGAGATCGGAATTGCCCTGTGCAATTTCCCGGGCCACGCTGAACACATTGGTGGATGCTTCACGGATACTGGCAACCATCTGCAACAGATTCTCGGTGGAACCGTTCATAGCATCAGCCAGCATCCGGAACTGACCGTCATAGTTCCGATTCATAGACTGACACAGATCCCCTTCAGCCAGTGCTGAGGCGACACCGGTGGCATCCTTAAGAACCGCCTCGATCAGCGCCTGAAACTTTTTCTGTGCCGTAATATCCGTTGCGTACTTCACAACTTTATAGGGTTGCCCATTGGGATCATAAATCGGGTTGTAGGAAGCCTGAATCCAGACCTCTTCACCGTCTTTATTCAGTCGCTTATATTCGCCCGCCTGGTATTCACCGCTCCTGAGCTTATCCCAGAACTGACGATATTCCTGACTGGCAGCATAGCCGGGCTCAACAAACAGACGGTGATGCTGGCCCCGAATCTCATCAAGGCGATAGCCCATCGCCGCCAGAAAATTACCATTGGCATTAAGAATAGT
>JAOXSA010000010.1 GCA_025800245.1 Amphritea sp.
TGAAGCCAGCTGCTCGAAAACCTCGGTTTCCTGCTTTTTCAATTCGGAAAAGGCATTCTGAAGAATCCGGGTGCCCTGCTCCACATTGTGCAGATGCTCACCATCCAAGCCTTCAAGCAGCACCGGGAAACGGCTCCAGAGCAGATCGTAGCGATCCTGAATACGCTCAACGCCATGCTCTTCGGGATGATAATAATCCAGCGCATCGTAAAACCGACGCATCTCGATACGCAACTGAAACATCGACCAGACACTGGTGCCATAGCGCGCCTCGAGAATCTGGATCGATTCACGCAGCTGTACCAGACTGACCAGCGCACTGATAAAAAAGATCAGCACGATCAGGGCCAGAAAGACTCCGCGTTTTGTCGTAGTAGAACGGGTAGAAAAAGAATCTGACATCAACGAATCTCAATATCACGCAACTGCCAGATCATTTTGGCTGAACTCTCTCCTTCATTGAGATGCGGAAATTCATGAATAGGCAACAGCAACCAGAGCGGTCCTTTCTCCCGGACACTCAACTTCCTGCCATCCTGTTGCCAGGCAAGAATCGGGTCATACTGTTGAATAAAGGCACGATCGATATCCACTGAATAATCATTCAGTGCGGTCATGCGGATAATGTCACCTTTTGCCTCCACCGCCTCAAGCAGGGCCGACAGTTTCGGGCCATGGTATTCATGGGCCGTGTCAGTCCAGCGAGTCTGGAAATAAAAGGTTTTACTGTCCAGTTGCTGTAACTGAGACAGATCGAATCGGGCTACCTTGCCATCCTGAGACTTCCCTATCTTGCCTGCTATGCTGAGGATAACCTTGCCCTCAGGCTCAGGAAGCGGCTGCGCACACAACGGCAGACTGACTCCCAGAAGCAGACACAAAGATATAACAAACTTCTTCATTGTTAAGGCTTCAAGATCAGACGAAAGTGACGACCATAAATACCAGAGAAGTTCGATACTGAGCAAGCGCTCAATAAACTTCTATATGGCAATTTGGGCACTACTGTCGCAAACAGGAGCGAAATGGTGACAAAACGACCAGAACATGCCCCTTTTATAAGGGCTTTTACTTACCCTTGAGATTGACAGAGCCGAAGGTTGATTCTGTTTTCGCCTCGCTGATAGCAGCCCGGGCGGTAGAATCTTTTGGTGCAGGCTGCGGTACCGTCGGCCGGCCCGGTTTACGAGAATCCTCCACGTCCGTGACGTCATCCGGCACCTTCGCCTGACGCTCCTCGCTGGGCGGTATACCCATCTGCTCACGGTAACATTTACTGAAGTGCGGCGTTGAAACAAATCCACAAGCCGCAGCGATATCAATAATCGGCATGGTACTTTGCTTAAGCAGCTGACGCGCCCGTAACAGACGTAATCGGAGATAATACTTTGACGGTGAACACTCCAGGTATTTCTGGAACAGTCGTTCCAGCTGACGCCGGGATAAGCCGACATAGCTTGCCAGCTCATCCATTTCGATCACCTCTTCGATGTTCGCCTCCATCAGCGCCACCACCTCAACCAGTTTCGGCTGCGCGGTACCCAGCACATGGCGCAAAGGCACCTTCTGCTGGTCACTCTCATCACGGATACGGTCACAGATAAACATCTCAGAAATCGCCGCAGACAGCTGATAACCGTGCTCCTGCTTGATCATGTTCATCATCATGTCCAGCGGCACGGTACCGCCACTGGAGGTCATCCTGTTGCGGTCCATCGTAAACAACTTGTTGGAACAGTTCACCTTTGGAAACGCCTCCTGCAGTGAGGCCAGATATTCCCAGTGGGTGCTGCAATCATAACCGTCCAGCAAACCGGCATCGGCCAGCAGATACGCACCGGTGCAGACACCGCCGAGCTTGCAGCCCTTACGCGCCATCTCCTGCAGCCAGCTGATGTGCCCTTTGGTATAGGCATTAGTAACATTCACACCACCGGCGACGATCACTGTATCCAGCTGCAGGTCACTGTGCATGCTGGCATCCGGGGTGATCATAATGCCATCACTGGCACTGATCGGCTGACCATCATCGGTGAGGGTATACCAGGCATACAGCTCTTCGCCGCTGAGCTGGTTGGCCATACGCAGCGCTTCTACCGCCGATGCCAGCGAGATCATAGTGAAATTATTGAGCAGGAGAAAACCGATAACTCTGGAGCGGGCCGAAGTTACATCTGTCTGAGACTCAGTCATATACCAACCTGTTACCCGAGACGTCCGTTCGAAGGCTTATCCCTGACCGACTTAAAACGAAAGGGTGTATTGTTATTATCAGATCTGTGCAGCTGTGTGATGCTGCAGAACTATTCATAATAGTACTGCTCTTTATATTACTGCCAGAAACGCAAAATGCCATCCCGGAGGGATGGCATTTCTGATATCAGCAGAAAGCTATTAACACTCGATAGCGTTAACCGCCAGACCACCACGGGAAGTCTCTTTGTACTTCTCCTGCATATCCATACCGGTATCCCACATGGTCTTGATAACCTTATCCAGCGAGATAAAGTGATCACCATCGCCGCGCAGCGCCATCTGAGTCGCATTGATCGCCTTCATTGCAGCAATTGCGTTACGCTCAATACAAGGCACCTGTACCAGACCACCCACAGGGTCACAGGTCAGACCCAGGTTGTGCTCCAGACCGATCTCAGCCGCGTTCTCTACCTGCGCCGCAGTACCACCCAGTACCTGACACAGACCTGCAGCGGCCATTGCACAGGCAGAACCCACTTCACCCTGACAACCCACTTCTGCACCGGAGATAGAAGCGTTTTTCTTGCACAGCGCACCGATTGCAGCCGCAGCCAGCAGGAAATCAGCGACGCACTTCTCGCTCGGATTCGGAATAAACTCCATGTAGTACATCAGTACTGCAGGGATAATGCCCGCCGCACCGTTGGTCGGTGCCGTTACCATACGACCACCGCCAGCGTTCTCTTCGTTAACCGCCAGCGCGTACAGGTTAACCCAGTCCATCGCACCCAGCGTTGAACTGATCACGTTTGGCTTGGTGGTACGGATCAGAGACTTGTGCAGACTCATCGCACGGCGACGCACATGCAGACCACCCGGCAGGGTACCCTCTTTATGCAGACCGTTAGCGATACACTCTTTCATCGCCCCCCAGATATCCATCAGACCGTCACGGATCTCTTCTTCGGAACGCCAGACTTTCTCGTTCTCCATCATCAGCTCAGCAACGCTCAGGTTGTTGTCCTGACACATCTGCAGCAGCTCAGCCGCATTGTGGAAATCGTATGGCAGCTCAACCTGTGGTACCACGTGGGCATCCGCAGTCGCTTCACTCTCATCGATAACGAAACCACCACCGATGGAGTAGAAGGTATTTTCAAACAGTGCGTTGCCTTCACCGTCAAATGCGCTCAGACGCATTGCGTTAGGGTGATAAGGCAGGTTTTCTTCCAGCATCAGCATATCGCGGTCCCAGATGAACTCGATGTTATGCTTATTCAGGAACTTCAGCTGATTGGACTCTTTCAGTGCATCCACTTCCGGAATGATGATCTCCGGATCAATGCTGTTCGGACGCTCACCCATGAGTCCGACAATGATGGAGTTATCCGTGCCGTGACCGACGCCGGTCGCACTTAAAGAACCGTACAGATCCACACGGATACGCTGTACTTTTTCAGCAACACCCTGCTGTTCCAGATCCGCAGCAAAATCCGCTGCAGCTACCATTGGACCTACAGTATGAGAACTGGATGGACCTACGCCTATTTTGAAGAGATCAAAAACACTGATAGACATACCGACTCCGTCGTGCACACCGATGCACAGATTATTATTCTGATTAAAAATGCGATTATGGTGCCGAAGCGATTCTGACGAATGTCAGTTTACGACCTGTTGTTTCCTTTATGCGTTACATCGGTCATTTAAGGAAACAAATCAGATAAGAAATGCTGCAAAAATGCAGTCAGAAAGGAGGTTGAGGCCGACCGGTGTGAGTAACCTGAAGACCCCCTTGGGGAGGAGTATTCAGATTACGGCCGGCCTCAAAAAAGAAACCGACTCAGTTTCAGAAATGAAAACATGAGCCGGTCAGATGCGGATCAGATCAGGCTTCTACAACCAGACCGAATTCGCGGCTGGCATCCTGAATCCAGAGCCAGATGTAGTCAGCAAAGCTGCGACGGATAACCAGTTCGAACTCTTTCTCACCGGTACGGCGAACCACAGCACCGCTCTTAGCGAATACAGTGGAAACCACCTTACCCACCGGGAACTCGCTATCGTGCAGATCAACCGGTACTGACTTTTTCAGCATCTCGACAACGTTGTCGCCAGACACTTTCAGTACGGTAGAACCACCACTGCTGTTTACCAGTGAGTAGTGACCGCCCATCTCGTCACGGAACTTAGACTCGATATCGAACGTCTCAGCACCCGGTACGATGATCAGCCACTCATCCGGGGACATCCAGCGGATAGAGTAGTTACCGTTTTCCACAGAGGTCAGCGGTTGCAGTGGCAGACCAACACCCAGAACACGCTCAACTGCAGCCAGTTGATCAGCGTTCTCAGGGTTCATACGCAGCATCAGGTGACCCAGCAGCTTCAGCTCCTTCAGGTGAACACCACCCTGCTTAGGGCCTTTCTGAGCCAGAACTTCCAGCTCTGCGTGGTGCAGAGGGGACTGACCCTGGATCTCCGCACCTGGCAGCTGGTTCATTACTGCAGCTTTAGTTGCTGCGACTTCTTCAGGAGTCATTACATTCAGATCAGACATTTTGACGCTCCCCTTTAGGATCCAGGAAGATCGGGCTGCAGATTTCAGCCTCAATTACAGTACCGTCAGCCAGTGGGTAGTACACTTTCTCACCCATGCGATCCAGGCCGCCTTTAACGAAGCCCATCGCAACACTGTGGCCCAGGTTTTCACTCCAGTAGCTGGAAGTCACGTGACCAACCATTGGCATCGGAATCGGTGCCTTAGGATCGAACACGCCCTGCGCGCCTTCCGGAATAACCGCTTTAGGATCAGTTGTCTTCAGACCCACCAGTTGCTTACGGTTTTCACGTACGCAATCTTCACGGGCCATACCACGCTTACCGATGAAGCTGAATGGTTTGTTCTGAGACACAGCCCAGCCCATACCCAGATCGTATGGGTGTACAGAACCATCAGTGTCCTGACCGGCGATGATGAAGCCTTTCTCTGCACGCAGAACGTGCATGGATTCAGTACCGTAAGGAGTCAGGTTGTACTTCTCACCGTGCTCGAACAGTTTTTCCCATACATGCAGACCGTAGTTAGCCTGTACGTTGATCTCGTAAGACAGCTCACCGGTGAAGGAGATACGGAATACACGCGCTGGTACGCCAGCAACGGTAGTCTGTTTCCAGTCCATGAAACCGAAGTTTTCATTGGCCAGATCGCAGTCGGTCAGCTCAGCCAACAGTTTGCGGCTGTTCGGGCCAGAGATAGTCATGGTTGCCCAGTGGTCAGTCACAGTGTTGAAGTACACTTCCATTTCTGGCCACTCAGTCTGATGGTACAGCTCCAGCCATTCCAGTACGCGCGCTGCGCCGCCGGAAGTGGTGGTCATCAGGAAGTGGTTCTCGCCCAGGCAAGAGGTAACACCGTCATCGAAGACCATACCGTCTTCACCACACATCAGACCGTAGCGGCACTTACCGACTGCCAGCTTAGCCCATGCGTTGGTGTAAACACGGCCCAGGAATTCACGGGCATCTTTACCCTGGATATCAATTTTACCCAGTGTGGATGCATCCAGAATACCAACAGACTCACGGGTCGCTTTACATTCACGGTTCAGCGCGTCCTGCATGCTCTCACCCGCTTTCGGGAAGTACCATGGACGTTTCCACTGACCCACATCCTCAAACTTCGCACCGTGCTCTACGTGCCACTTGTGCATCGCAGTGTAACGCTCCGGATCAAACAGCTCGCCGCAGTTACGGCCAGCGATCGCACCAAAGGTGATCGGCGTGTAGTTCGGACGGAAAATAGTGGTACCAGTATCAGGGATAGTCTGGTTCAGCACGTTGGCAGCGATTGCCATACCGTTGATGTTACCCAGCTTACCCTGGTCAGTACCGAAGCCCATCGCCGTATAACGCTTAACGTGCTCGATAGACTCGTAACCTTCACGACATGCCAGCTCGATACCCGCAGCCGTTACGTCATTCTGGTAGTCAACAAACTGCTTCGGTGCGGCACTGGTGCTCTTCAGGTGCGGGATGTGGAACAGAGACATTGGTGCGCCTTCTTCCACAGACTCAGCCGCAGGCAGAGCCACTTCAGAAGCCGCCAGACCGATTTCGCTTACCGCTTTCTGACCTGCTTCCAGACCTTCAGCCAGTGCAGCAGCAGTATCGTACTTACCGTTGATACCACCGGCAGTCAGTTGCTTCTGTACAGTTGGTCCTGGCAGGAAGCCAACGATTTCATCGTTCCATACCGGACGGCTGCCCGTGTGGCAGGACAGGTGAATAACCGGGCTCCAGCCACCGGAAGAGGCAACTGTATCTGCGCTCAGTTTGGTCACAGAACCGGTAACCTGCTTACCATCAGCACTGATTGGTGCAACAGATACACCAGACACACGCTTGCTACCCTGAACTTCGATAACCGCAGAACCGGTGATTACATTCAGACCACGTTTACGCGCCGCTTCAACACGTGCACCGCCTGGGTTAGCACGGGTATCAACAATAGCCACAACCTTACGTCCCGCATCATCCCAGTCCAGTGCGGTCTGGTAGCCGTAGTCGTTGGTGGTCATCAGCACCAGGTCATTACCCGGTACAACACCGTAACGGTTGATGTAAGTAGATACCGCACCGGCAACCATGCAGCCAGGTACGTCGTTGTTAGAGAATACCAGTGGACGCTCATGCGCACCGGTAGCCAGAACAACCCACTTAGCACGAACACGGTGCATACGCTGACGCACCTGACCTGCTGGCGCTTTGTCAGCAATGTGGTCAGTGCAACGCTGATGGATAGTCAGGAAGTTGTGATCGTGGTAACCGTTCACTGTAGAACGTGGCAGCATCATCACATCTTTGTAACCGGCCAGTTCTTCAACAACAGTGTTTACCCACTCAGTTGCAGGTTTGCCATCCAGCAGCTCTTTGCTGCTCAGCAGGCTACCACCAAACTCAGCTTGCTCATCGGCGATGATAACGCGCGCACCGGCACGAGCAGCAGTCTGAGCTGCAGCCAGACCCGCAGGACCTGCACCAACGATCATTACGTCGCAGTGCTGGTTGATAGTGTCATACTCATCCGGATCGTTTTCCAGTGGAGAACGGCCCAGACCTGCAGCCTTACGGATCACGCCTTCATAGGTGTGCCACAGAGACTGAGGGAACATGAAGGTTTTGTAGTAGAAACCAGGAGGCATCATTTTGCCACCGATCTTACCCACAACACCCATCAGGTCGGTATCAACGTTTGGCCAGCCGTTAGTAGACGCTGAAACCAGACCGTTGAACAGTTCCTGCTGAGTCGCACGTACGTTCGGTACCTGAGTAGCTTCAGTCGCACCCAGCTGCATTACCGCATTCGGCTCTTCAGCACCGGCAGCAACGATACCGCGTGGACGGCTGTATTTAAAACTACGGCCAATTACATCGATGCCGTTTGCCAGCATCGCAGAGGCCAGGGTATCACCCTGAAAGCCCTGGTAGCTCTTACCGTTGTAGGTAAAAGTCAGAGACTTGGAACGGTCAATACGACCGCCGCTCTGGAGGCGGTTTTTCTGTGTCATTATTCCGTCCTCTTACTCAGCAACTACAGATGGCTTTTCGCCAATCTTGTAAACTTCTTTAATTTCATAGGTCTGGGTGTCGCGGGTCACGTTAAAGAACTTACGACAGCCAGCAGAGTGAACCCACAGTTCGTGGTGCAGACCACGTGGATTCTTACGGAAGAACAGGAATTCACCCCACTCTTTATCAGAGCATGCTTCCGGATCCAGAGGGCGCGCCAGATGCGCCTGACCGGCTGCGTGGAACTCTTCTTCCTCGCGGTATTCGCCACAGTGAGGGCAGTAGATATGTAACATCGATAAAGCTCCTCTTAGTGTGCTACGCCAGCTGCGCCGTGCTCGTCGATCAGCGCGCCGTTGTGGAATCGGAACATAGAGAATGGTTTCGCCAGCTCGTGCATTTCGCCCTTTGCCAGAGATGCCGCAAATACGTTACCGGAGCCAGGCGTCGCCTTGAAGCCACCGGTACCCCAACCACAGTTGAAGAACAGGTTCTTAACCGGAGTTTCGGAGATGATCGGACACGCATCCGGACAAGTATCAACGATACCGCCCCACTGACGGTTCATGCGTACACGGCTGAAGATCGGGAACATTTCCACAATCGCCTGCACAGTGTGCTCGATAGTCGGGTAAGAACCACGCTGACCGTAGCCGTTGTAGCCATCGATACCGGCACCGATTACCAGGTCACCTTTGTCAGACTGGCTCACGTAACCGTGTACGTGGTTAGACATTACAACAGTGTCCAGGATCGGTTTGATTGGCTCAGATACCAGTGCCTGCAGCGGGTGAGATTCCAGTGGCAGTTCGAAACCAGCTTTCTTCGCCATCACGCCAGAGTTACCTGCAACAACACAACCTACGCGATCAGCTTTGATCTCGCCGTAACGGTTAGTTTTAACGCCGGTAATAGTACCGTCTTCGATGATCAGGTCGGTTACTTCGGTCTGTTGAATCAGATCAACACCGTGCATATCCGCACCACGGGCAAAGCCCCAGGCCACCGCATCGTGACGGGCTACACCCGCACGTGGCTGCCAGGAAGAACCCATGATCGGGTAACGGGCATTTTCAGAACAGTCCATGTGTGGAACCAGTTCCTGAACCTGCTTGGCATCCAGTACTTCACCATCGATACCGTTCAGACGGTTAGCGTTTACACGACGCTCGATATCACGCATGTCCTGCAGAGTGTGACCCAGGTTCAGTACGCCGCGCTGAGAGAACATTACGTTGTAGTTCAGGTCCTGAGACAGGCCTTCCCACAGCTTCATCGCGTGTTCATACAGGTGAGCTGCTTCGTCCCACAGGTAGTTAGAACGTACGATAGTGGTGTTACGCGCGGTGTTACCGCCACCCAGGTAGCCTTTCTCGATTACCGCAACGTTGGTTACGCCAAACTGCTTCGCCAGGTAGTAAGCGGTCGCCAGACCGTGGCCGCCACCACCAACGATGATCACGTCATACTTCTTCTTTGGCGTTGGGTTGCGCCAGGCGCGCTGCCAGTTCTCGTGGTGACTCAGACTGTGCTTGAACAGTCCAAAACCGGAATAATGCTGCATTGTGTCAGCTCCCATAAAAACGAGGTGTCGGACAGTGCCCGACACCCAGGCTTTATTATCTAAGTTATTAAGAAGAGCTTTTATAAAGGGTTCTTAACTAAGCTCTTCGAATAAACCTGAACCGGATTAACGGTAAACAGGGTACTCAGCGCACAGCGCCTTAACTTTCTCTTTAACTTCAGCGATCTTAGCTTCCAGTGCTTCTGGCTGATCC
>JAOXSA010000026.1 GCA_025800245.1 Amphritea sp.
GGCTCGCATGGAACGAGTGGCTGCTGGAACTACACCGGCTGCAGACGTGCGGGAACAGGCAGTTGGGTCGGCGCGAGCATCCAGAGGGCCCCGCAGGATTCGGTCCTCGAGATTTCTGTCCAGAGGCCGATTGAGGCCCAACGGTGTGGCTACACCGGGTGCCCTGTAAGGTGAAAGGGGGTTGGCTGTTCTGGCGGCGACAGATGACCGACCGTACAGCTGGTTCTGTTGGGCCAGGGCCGCATGGACCGTACTTTCCACCGTCTCCTGGATTACGCTCTGCAGATGTTCGGCGGTGAGAGCATTGCTGCTGGTGTTGAGACCTCCAGCGCGGCCCAAAGACTTCAGGAGATCGTCGGCAGAAAGACCAGCATCCGACAGATCGTCCTCGTCTGACTCGTGATGGCGAGACGAGGCCTCACTCTCGGTGTCAGAACTGGATTCTGGATTCTGTTCTCGGTGTTTGGCAGCGGACACGGTCTGCTTCGATTTGGTACGGGACGTTGCCGCTTTTGAACCTTTTGAGCGCTTGGAAACCCGCCCAGTTGCCTTCGAGCTCGCTTGCGGGGCGGACGAACGGGTGCGACTGCCCGACGAAGTGGCGTTTTGGAGAGCGGCGATCAAGTCAGCACGCGAGCCGGTGATGGGCAGGTTGAGGGCCTGTAAACGAAGCTTTAACACCTCCGTTTTGAGGGAAGAGATGTCGTCTTTGCGTTTAGCCGAGCGTTGCGAGCTCTTCTTCGGCTGACTGGGGCGTGCCATGGCAAAAAATCTTACAGCAGTTGACGTACAATTGACTAAAGTGCTCTCCACGAGGAAAATGTACTTTGAAACAGTGTTCCGGAGCTTTTATAGACAGACAGAAACTACAGGTACAACCAATAGAAAATAATGTACTATAACAGAGCTAGACAACATGCAGTACATCATGCAGTAAAAATACATAAATGAATAGTTCCTTTAAGGAACTAACCAACCAACATAACTGTAAGAAAA
>JAOXSA010000401.1 GCA_025800245.1 Amphritea sp.
ATATGAAGAATCACCTACAACTGAAACCGTCGACAGCGTACCCGGGAGCAGATGGAAAACCACCTCTCCGGATTCCACCTCCTGAGCAGGCAGATATACTGTGGTCAGAATCCATCCCTGCTGACGGTAATAATTCGTCACTTCATCAGTCAGGGACTGTAGTTGACCCAGCGTAAAGCCGTCAGAATGTCCGGCCAGACCCTCTCGGATAATCTGCCTTGCACCGGCATCATTGACAACGCTCAACTTGTCATCACTGGCATTATCCAACTGATACAGCGTAATAGTTTCAACCCGGATCACAGGGCCGGAATCCAGATCAAGTGGTCTGTCTTTCTTCGCGGGAATGGTCAGATTCAGCTCATTATCTGGCTGAACTAACAGATCCGGACGCTCATCAATCACCGCTCCGGGTGTCGCTGCATCGGGCAGAGTCTGGGCCTGGATAGCCATTGATGCACTTGCCAGAATAAAAGATGCTGACAAAGAACTGAGTCTTCGAATAATCACTGCTAGTAAGTCCTTTTACAGTATGTGTCGTTTGATTATTTAAAAATTATTCCTGAGAATAGCCTGATTCAATCTCGCGAACCTGCTGTTGATAAACCTGGCTGAACTCTTCGCCAAACAGCGCATTGAAGTCATCCTCGGCTTCTGAAACCAACTGCCGGTATGCCTCCTTATAGGCTTCCCAGTACTTTCCCTTTCTGGAAAAAACAAAACGTGATGTCAATTGCTCTTCCAGGGCCTCAGGCCTGAAACGCTCTAACATCGAGACAATGGCGCTCTGCATACCGGCCATCACGGCAACCTGATGCGCCTTTGCGTCCACAACGCCCTCTTTTACCGCGTCATGGGCTGACATATACCCTTCAGCTTCTGTCAGCAATTTAATCATCGCCTCACCCGAGCTCTGGCTGAACTTCAGCGGATTGTTCATCTGAGCGCCGATACGGGTTACATCCATCCCGAACTCTTTCTTCACATCGTTCCGGCTCAGCAGAATCTCCATAATCCCCTGGGTCAGAATACTCAGCATCTGCCCTGCAGAGTACATAATCTCTTCTTTATTCCGCCCAACCAGATCAGATGGCTCCACATTCAATCCCTGCAAGAAAGCACGAATTGCCCGACTATCAACATCGGCATCCGATTTAGGCTGAGATGCAGCAGGGGGCGCTGCAGGCGCTTGCTGAGGCACTCCCGATTCAACAACGGGTTCTGCAGAGCCAGCTTGAAGTTCCGCAGAATACTCAGGTTCCGGGGCAGGCGCTGAACAATCCGGGGATATGTCATATTCCTCTGAATACGTTACAGCTCCACTCGGTAGTTCAGCAATATCATTGAAGCTATCCATACCATGCAGCTCAGGACAAGGAGCCTCCGAGGCATAGCCATGATCCGAAGGAGTGGCAAATTCTGGTTGTGGCTGCTGCGCTGATTGAGGCTCCGCAGGCGCAGGAAAATCAGGTGTGACAGGATTATAAAAATCAGCAGCAGAAGTGTATGGAATATTGGGCAGTGGGACTTTATTAGCTTCTGGCTCGGCATCAAAACCGGAAGAACCATCCGCAAAGAAATCATCAATCGAAAAAGCGCCAGCATCGGCAACAGGTGCAGCCACGGCAGGCTGGATTATTTCAACCTGTATCTGACATTCGCCGATATGCAGCAGATCGCCATTGACCAGACGATGGCGCTGCCCTTTACTCAGAAAATGACCGGCATTGACCTGCGTCCCCGGAGTGCTGGTATCTTCAACAAAAAACTGGTTTTCAGCACGATAGCAGCGCGCATGGTATCGGGAGCAATACCGCTCAGGATCATCGACAACAAAATCATTATCAGGTGCGCGACCGATAAGAATTTCATCCTGATTGAACTCGAATACCTGAGGTGCGGCTGGTGCCAGCCCTCTAAAGGCAATCAGTCTGAGTTGTAAAATAGCCGACATTAACTATCCCTATTACAAAACCAATATCCATATCTTTCTGGCAACTCCGATGCTGTTTTCTGAGTATAAAAACGAGCATATGCCAACTCACTGAGCCGGACAGTACACCATAATGGTGAGAAATTAAAGGCTCACTCCTCTAACCGAGCACAGTATTGTCGACAATCAAGATCATCGTTGCGACTACGCAAACTTCCAGTTTTCACTTCACAATCTGGCATACAAACTGCTTAAGATTCAGTCTGATTTTCTAAATAATTTGAATCCAGGTTCGCAGACCTGATACAGATGCCGGACGCATCTATACACTTTCTCGTGCTGCACCGAGAGACATTAAAAGGGACTCCATATGTTTCTAAAAGCGGATGAAGAGCGTTTTTTCTTTGACGTCGCCGAATCAGCAGACAGCTTTCAGCTGGTCCGTATGCATGGTTCGGAATCACTCTCCACACCGTTCGAGATAGCCATCGAAGTGGTGTCAGAAAACCCTGAAATTGAGCTTACCGGCCTGCTGAACAGCTCCGCAGTGCTTAAGCTGCTCGATCAGAGTTGCGACGAAAATGAACACACCCGTTATATTCACGGCATCATTGCAGCCGCAGAATCCGGCGAAACCGGAATACGCCAGACGACATATTACCTCACCTTAGTGCCCAAGATATGGCCTTTACGTTACCGCATTAACAGCCGTATTTTTCAGTTTAAAACGGTGCAGAAAATCATCAGCCAACTGCTTCAGGAAGCCGGGCTGCATAACGACGAATACCGCTTTGAGCTCAGCAATAGCTACACATCACGGGAATACTGCGTGCAGTATCGCGAGAGTGATCTGGCATTTATTCAGCGTCTGGCTGAGTTTGAAGGCATCCATTATTACTTTGAACATCAATACGACAAACACATCCTGGTTTTCAGTGACACATCAGAAACCAATACAGCGATCTGCGGCGAAACACAGCTTCCCTACTTCCATGATGGCCAGGGTGCTGTCCGCGAACAGCACTTTTTCAAATTCCGTTACCGGGAAGCCGTTCGCAGTGGCAAAGTATCCATACGGGATTACGATTTCAAAAAGCCTAATCTGACACTGGCAGCAGATGACTGCCACGAACTGGATCAGCCCCTTGAGATTTATGAATATCCTGGAGACTTTACGGATGCCAGCCGGGGTAATCAGTTAGCCGAATCGATGACCCATGCGACCAACAACAAGCGCCAGCAGATTATTGCCGAATCTGACATTAACCGCCTGCTGCCCGGCTACAGTTTTGAGCTGCACGGCCACGAAACAGAACAACACAATACTGAGTACCTAATTACACACATTGAGCACAATTGTGCGCAACCTCAGGTATTAGAAGCCGGCGCAACAACGGAAGGATCGAAATACACCAATCTGATTCAGGGCATTCCCTTTCCGGTTATTTACAGACCGGCTCGCACCACACCGGTACCGCGCATTAAAGGCACTCAGACTGCCATCGTTACCGGGCCGGAAGGCGAAGAGATCTATACCGATGAACACGGCCGCGTAAAAATCCAGTTTCACTGGGACCGTGAAGGCCAGATGGACGAACAGAGCTCCTGCTGGGTACGTGTCAGCCAGAGTCATGCCGGTGGTGCATTCGGGGGCATCTTCATTCCACGTATCGGTGAAGAGGTGATTGTGAACTTCCTGGAAGGCAATCCGGATAAACCGGTGGTGACAGGCCGGGTCTATCATGGCCTGAACCGCACACCTTACCCACTGCCTGAGTGCAAAACCATGAGCACCATTAAAACCAATTCAACCAAAGGCGGGGAAGGGTTTAATGAGATTCGCTTTGAGGACTACAAAACCCAGGAGCAGGTGTTCATCCACGCACAGAAGAATTTTGACCAGCGTACAGAAAATGACCACAAAGAGTGGGTCGGTCAGGACCATCACTGGATTCAGGTCAATAATGAATACCGCGAACTGCGGGCGAAAGAAAACGCCCTGACTGACGGTAGCTTCCATCGCCAGAGTGATAATGACCAGCACCTGATTGTCGATCAGGATCGTCATATCCGGATCAAGCAGAATCAGGCCACCAGCGCCGGACAGAATATCCACATCAAAGCCGGTAACAGAATCGTCCTCGAAGCCGGTGTCGATATGATCATCTCCGGCGGCGGCAGTTGTATCAACGTGAATCCCGGCGGTGTCACCGTCAATGGTTCAAAAGTCCGCCTGAACTCCGGCGGCTCAGCCCCTTCAGCTCAGAAAGCATCACCAATTCCTCCGACTCCCCCTCTGGAAGCGGATCTGGATCAGGCCGGGAATGTAACGCCGCAGTTGGATACACAGACGCCATGGAGTTCATCAGCATTGATGGCTTACCGCATGGAGAGTGATCGTCAGGCCAATCTACCGATTACTGAAATGTGCCAGCTACAACCCAATGGCAGTTGCCCGCTTAGCCACTGCCCATGCGGTAACAATAAATGAATCTGACTAATCTGATTACCCAGCTAAAAAAAGATAACGATAGCTCTCAACGACTGTATCTGCTCGCAGGACCTCATAAAGAGATGCTGCGCGATCTCTATGTAAACACTGATACCTATCGAGCGCCTCTGTTTGAGACAACACCATTAGAGTCTTTGATCCACGCCAGCCCATGGCTATGCGAAGTCAAAGAGCATAGCGCTATTCTAAAAATGTTTGAGCAGAACGCCGAAGCAAAAACAGGCTGGCAAGGGATCTTAATCTATGCGCCGGCAGAGGTAAGCTTTTCACAATTGATCACTCTGCTCCGTCATCGATTGTTTGTAAAATTTGGTAACGAGCAAAAAGGCGTACTGCACTACCAACTACCCGCCGTTGCGCACTACCTGCTATCTGAATCATCTGCAGCCGATACCCTTGAATGGATGAACTGTATCAGTGCCATCATCTGGCATTCACCTTTAGCAGGCATTCAGGATGAGGCCTCCTGGAAAGTTCAAACCAACCAAACAGCGAAAGATCATTCTCAGGCTGAAGCTAACAGCCAGGATTATGCCCTGACCCAAACCCAGCAAGCTGCTTTAAATATCGGACCAATCGATCAGCTAATCCTTAACTGGCATGCAAGTAAGCAAATTGAACTGAATTTAAGTGAATTCAAAAACATACGGGCACAAGCAATACAGGCAGAAGCTCTCAATATGTTTAATAACGCTGATCTGACCAATCTGTTTTTCCAGGCGATCTACCAGCACACTGATCATGCGGAGAAACTATTAACTCAGCTTAAAACGCTGGACGATCCCCAACGATTAGCACTGCTAGAAAGGATGCAACATCAGGACACGCAGTTAAACAATTAGCCTGAAACATAATCCTGAGTAATCAATATGATCGAGTGGCTGTTTTTCGAATGTAAACCGACATTCAAAACAATGCCTATTAACACTTAAGTGCATTTGGCTTAGACTCCCCATGCTCAGGGCAGTGAAGCCAATAGCGTTATCTACTCCGTCTGTCATCAGACAATGCTGAGAATTAAAGGAATAATTCAGATGTCACGTCCAATCACCTCCTGTTTAGACTGCGATTTTTTTATCAGCGTTAATGGCATCAGCCACGATACGACACAGTCATTCCAGTTCTACGACCGCAGCGATCAAGTACAACAGGCATACATCGAAGCGAAACAGAAGTTACTTGAAGTCGCAGGTTATAGCGTT
>JAOXSA010000036.1 GCA_025800245.1 Amphritea sp.
GCTGGACCGAATTCTCAAAGGTTGATCTGGTTCCGACCCTGCTGGGCAGCGATCTGGTGAATGTGGACGACACCACCACCTATTCGCTGGGTCTGGCGCGCCAGTTCTCGGATGCGCTGGTGGCCTCGGTCACGCTTAACTTTGAACCAGAAGACAGCAACAAGCTGAAATCACCGCTTGGGCCAACCAATGGATCTAAAGGTATCACCATCGGTGCGCGCTATAGCAAAGACAACATGAAGATTTCCGGCGGTCTCAACTTTACCAAACTGGGTGATGCAGAGGCGGAAATCGCTGGTGTTGGCCGCGCGGCCTTTTCGGACAACTCAGCCGTGGGCTGGGGTCTGAAGGCAGAGTTCACCTTCTAAGATCTCTGATGTGACATTCGATGAAACGCCCGGGCCACTGCCTGGGCGTTTTGCTTTGTGCCTTCAAAGCTTCTGGTTTGACCTGACCGGTAAGTCGGATTAATCCAGAGCCAAGCAAAAAAGAGACTGACCATGTATTACCCTACCGCTCAGGCCTGGCGCGAG
>JAOXSA010000037.1 GCA_025800245.1 Amphritea sp.
GGAGAGTTGCGGCGGTGCGCACTATTGGGCCAGAGAGCTTCAGAAGCTGGGTCATAAAGTCCGGATGATGGCCCCGCAGTTTGTTGCCCCTTATCGCAAGAGTAATAAGAATGACCGCAACGATGCTGAAGCAATATGTGAGGCCGCAGGGCGGCCTAATATGCGCTTTGTTCCGGTTAACAAACCTGCGAATAAGTCCGCAGCATGAGACAATCAATACTCTGACGTGCTGAGGACTATCCATGGATCACCAACTTTCCTTCGCTGACAGCGAGTTCAACAACAAGCGTCGCCAAACCCGCAAAGAGAAGTTTCTCGGTCGCATGGAAAAACTGATTCCCTGGCAGCGACTTGAATCAGTGATTGAGCCGCACTATCCAAAGGCCAGTAATGGTCGCAAGCCTTATCCATTACCAACCATGCTGCGCATCCATTGCATGCAGCAGTGGTATAGCATGAGCGACCCCGCCATGGAGGATGCACTCTATGAAATCGCCTCGATGCGTTTGTTTGCAGGTCTCTCTCTGGATGGTGCGATACCCGATCACACCACTATCATGAACTTCCGCCATCTACTGGAACGGCATGGTTTAGCTCGTCAAATATTCAACGTGGTTAGCACCTGACTGAGCGAAGCGGGCGTGCTGATAAAAGAAGGAACACTGCTGGATGCGACTATTATCGAAGCCCCCAGCTCCACCAAGAATAAAGCTGGTGAGCGTGATCCTGAGATGCACCAGACCAAGAAAGGTAATCAATGGTTCTTCGGTATGAAAGCCCATATCGGT
>JAOXSA010000040.1 GCA_025800245.1 Amphritea sp.
TGATAAAGGGTTTACCAATATCTTCGGCCTTTTCTAGTGGGATGCCGGGACCCTGGTCGTGAATGGAGAAGACAATCCTGTTATCACTCAGATCCAGGTGGATATCCACAGGTTCATCGGCAGCATCAGCGGCATTGTTCAGGAGGTTGATAAAAGCCTGCTGCAGGGGGATGGAGCTGAGAATGTCCGGGTAACTGTGATCTGTAACCTGCGGATTATTGAATATTGCAGTTGGTCTCAGCAGTGTCCAGCGATCCAGTAGTTCTTCCACAAAACTGTCAGCCGGGATCAGTCGGGCTTCTTTTTGCTCTTCTTCTACTGATTGGGCCAGATGTTGTAACCGCTCTGCACAATGTTCGACCTGCGTTTGCAGAATTCCGATATCTTCCTGCAGAGTCTTGTTCTCAGGATGGTCCAGCTTCATTTCATGTAACAGTACCCGCATTGTGGACAGCGGTGTGCCAATCTCGTGGGCGGTGCCAGCGGCCATGGTCGCAAGAGAGAGCAGCTGTTGATTGCGCAGGCTGGTCTCCCGTGCCTGCATCAGGCTCTGTTCTTTCTGCTGCAGATGCTCACGGATGCTGACAATAAACCAGGTGATCAGGCTTACTGTCAGGATAAAGTTAATCCACATGCCCATCAGGTGCAGGTTGAATAACAGATCCGTCTGATGTTGGTGGCCGGTGTCCGGTAGCTCAACAGGGACATAGAAACGCAGTAAAAGGGTGTAACAGATTGTCACCAGTAAACCGATCAGCCAGGTAAATCTGCGAGGCAATGATGTGGCACTGATGATCACCGGGATCAACAGCAAAGCGGAAAACGGGTTGCCGACGCCTCCGACCTGATACAGCAGACAGCCGTAGAATGTGATATCGGC
>JAOXSA010000403.1 GCA_025800245.1 Amphritea sp.
AACGCTATAACCTGCGACTTCAAGTAACTTCTGTTTCGCTTCGATGTATGCCTGTTGTACTTGATCGCTGCGGTCGTAGAACTGGAATGACTGTGTCGTATCGTGGCTGATGCCATTAACGCTGATAAAAAAATCGCAGTCGAAACAGGAGGTGATTGGACGTGACATCTGAATTATTCCTTTAATTCTGAGAGCCGTCGAGTGACGGTGGTGGCTTCACTGCCTTTGGTATGGGGAGTCTAAGCTATATAGGGTTCAGTGTTAATAGGCATTGTTTTGAATGTTGATTGAAGCTTGAAAAACAGCTGCTAATCATAGTGATAACGCAAGATTCAGTTTAACGCTATAAGCGCTACCTGTTAGGTTCAGGAAGGCCGGACCATAATCGTTTCTCCTTGCCACCGCCAGAAGAAGTCAGAATAGCGATGACAATCTCAAGCTAGACGGCGAATATGAAGCCAGCCCGAAAAAACGATCATTTTTTATACAGCAGTATTTCTGCCTGATCCGGATTACTGCTCGTCCAGCTCAGTAGGATAACGAGTGGCCTTGAGGCTGTCCTTAATCTTCTTGAGATGCCCCTGGAAATCAGTGCCCCGACGAAGAATGACACCGGTTGCCAGCACATCAAGCAGCGTGAGCTGCACAATTCGCGAAGTCATCGGCATATATACGTCAGTATCTTCCGGGCATGGCACCGACAGTACCACAGTGCTGACCTTAGCCAACGGCGAATTTTCAGAGGTAATACCGACCACTGTTGCTCCGCTCTCACGGGCAATTTCAGCCACTTCGACCAGATCACGGGTGCGGCCGGTGTAAGAGATAATCACAATCACATCGCCAGTGCGGGCTGCCGCGGCAACCATCCGCATCATCATGACATCATCGTAATGGGCAACTGGCAGGTTAAAGCGGAAGAACTTGTGCTGAGCATCCATCGCCACAGCTGCAGAAGCACCGAGACCAAAAAATGAGATCTGTTTGGCCTGACTCAGATAATCCACCGCTTTAGTGACCAGTTTAGCGTCTACTTCCTTACGGGTACTGTCTAATGCTGCGATGGTTGAGCTGAAAATCTTATCACTGTACTGCTCTGCGGTATCATCCGGTTCAACACTGCGGCTGACATAGGGAGTACCCTCAGCCAGACTCTGGGCCAGCTGAATTTTAAAGTCAGGGTAGCCTTTGGCCTCGAAGTTACGGCAGAAGCGGTTCACGGTCGGCTCACTAACGGAAGCAGCCTGAGCCAGCGCGGCAATTGTCAGACGGGTTGCAGTGTTCGGATCACGGAGAATAACCTGCGCCACTTTACGCTCCGATTTGTTCAGTGATTCAAGCCGATCCCGAATCTGTACCAGTAAATTCATTTTTACCTATCCGTCTGAAAATATTAGTTATATTTACAAGCATAGCAGTGAGCAAACTATACTCCCATCATCTACCCATAACCAGCCAGAGATTGCTGCGAAATCCTTTTTTACTGGATTTCTGGAACGGTTTCTTTTCAAATTACGGCATCAATCAATTTCAAGACAGCCTGATTTATAGGAAGCAATGAAGGTATGAAAACGAACATTTCGGCTTTACTGCACGTTCTGGAATCCAGTCCGATCATCCCGGTTATTGCTATTCAGAAACTGGAACACGCCGCTCCTCTGGCAAGCGCTCTGGCGGATGGTGGCTTACCGGTTATCGAGGTGACGCTGCGTACACCGGCTGCACTTCAGGCGATTGAGACCATAAGAAAGACGGTTCCCGAAGTCACTGTCGGCGCTGGCACTATTCTTAATCCGGCACAGTTCCAGGAAGCGATTGAATACGGCAGTCAGTTCATTGTCAGCCCTGGTTCAACCACTGCTCTGCTGGAATATGGCACCACTCAGGACACACCTTTCCTGCCTGGCATTCAGACAGTCTCGGAGCTGATGACAGGTATTGAAGCGGGTTATCGTGTGTTCAAATTTTTCCCAGCGGCTATCTCAGGCGGTGTAGCTGCTATCAGATCGCTACAGGGGCCTTTTGCCGACATTCGCTTTTGCCCTACTGGCGGCATTACTGCAGACAATGTCAGTGACTATCTGGCGCTGGAGAATGTCATCTGTGCCGGAGGCACCTGGCTGGCACCTCAGGCGATGGTAGAAGCAGAAGACTGGCAAGGAATTACCCGACTGGCACGCGATGCTGTCAGCCGGGTAACAGAGCCGAACAACTGATCAGAGGCGCTCAAACAGTGCCGCGATCCCCTGACCACCGCCGATGCACAGGCTAACCATTGCATAACGACCACCGGTGCGCTCCAGCTCATACAACGCTTTCACCGTAATGACCGCGCCGGTTGCCCCGATCGGGTGCCCCAGAGAGATGCCACTGCCATTAGGATTAACCCGGTCAACCGGCAGATCCAGCTCTTTAGCAACAGCAGCAGCCTGAGCGGCAAAGGCCTCGTTGACCTCATAGACATCGATATCGTTCACAGACAGCTCGTTGCGCTCCAGAATATCCTTTATCACTGGTACCGGGCCAATCCCCATAATCTTAGGATCAACACCTGCCAGCGCATAGTCCACCAGCCGCGCCATCGGTTTAATCCCCTGCGCTTCAGCAGCTTCACGATCCATCATCAGAATTGCCGCTGCTGCATCATTCAGACCTGAAGCATTGCCTGCAGTCACAGTGCCATCTTTTTTAAACACCGGCTTCAGCGCGGCCATCTGCTCAACGGTACAATCAAGACGGACATGTTCATCGGTGTCGAACAGGGTGACGCCCTTACGGCTTTTCAGCTCAACAGGCATAATCTGCGCTTTAAAATAGCTATTCTCGATAGCGGCCTGCGCCCGGTTATGGCTGCGGGTGGCCAGTTCATCCTGCTGCTCACGGCTGATACCAAATTGCTCAGCAACATTCTCTGCCGTTACCCCCATATGAATGTGGTTAAACGGACAGTGCAATGCCGCCACCATCGGATCAACCATCTGCCCATCCCCCATCCGCTGCCCGAAACGCGCAGTAGGCAACCAGTATGGTGAACGACTCATGGACTCGGCACCACCGGCAATAATCGTATCTGTAATGCCCAGCTCAATCTGCTGGGCTGCGGTCAGAACTGCCTGCAGACCACTACCACATAGACGATTGATGGTCAGCGATGGGACGCTCTCTGGTAAACCGCCATTGATTGCTGCCACACGCCCCATATACATATCAGCAGGCTCTGAATGGATGACATTACCGAATACCACCTGCCCAACAGACTCTGGCTCAACAGCTGCACGCTTAACAACTTCCGCAACCAGCATCCCTGCCAGATCAGTCGGTTTATGATTTTTAAGGCTACCACCGTAACCACCAATTGCTGTCCGCGCACCACTGACAACCACCACTTCACGTTTTTGCATAACTCTTTGCTCAGGCTTGATACATTCAGCAACATGTTCTCACCCGCTGAATGGCTTCGACAATGATCAGAAAAGCCTGAAAATTATCCTTTGCAGACAGCACCTGAATGAATTTCAACTCCCGCAAGTGGACTTGAGCTAATCTTTAAATCAGGCATCTGTAGTGGAGGTTTTATGAAATACCTGCATACGAGGGGGGCCATAACAAGCGCGGCATATGCCGTTTTTGCAAGCTTCTGCCTGAGCAGCCAGGCACTCTCACACCCCATTGTGCCAATCATTCCTGAGCGAGAATCCACACCTGAGCAACACCTGACCCAGAGTGAGGAAAACCTGAAAGCCATAAAAGAGCAGCTAAAGCGCTTCACCCACACCCAACTGACCGACGATACCGTAATGATTCTGGAGCCCAACGCTCTGAAAATCCGCAGCGAGTTCCAGAACGGCCTGATCAGAACCGAGCTGAAAGCTGAAAACAATGGAGATCTGGTTCTGCGAATCAGTATGCCTTTCTGATCCCCTGGTCGGCAGATGAATATCGCAAAGCTCATCCCACAGCCCGGTAAGGCATTCATTGCCTGCAGGAAATAAGGGCACAGCAGATCTTTCTCTCAATCATCACGGGCAGCGTGACGGTAAAAAATCTGCCACAGAGCCAAGATTTTCCTCGGGAGTGATAATTGATAATGCAACCTTGGCAGGTTGCCAGCAGTAAGCCCAGACCCAAACAGGTCACAAGCAGGTACGGCCACTCAGGATGCTCTGTTTTTCATCTGTTAATAAGAAACCCGATCAAAGCTTCAGCGGCCTGTCTGGCGCCAACAGCGGCAGTACGATCCCCCTGCACATAGGCTAACGTAATAGCACCCTCTTTCAGCAAACATAAAGATCGGGTCAGCATAGCGCTATCATATTCACTCAACTCTAACGCCTGAACCTGAGCCTGTATCAGCCCGGCAACCCGCGCTTTATGATGAGCACATTGCCTGTGCAGTGGATCGTCAGGCTCCGAAAACTCACCACTGACATTGATAAAGAAACAGCCATGGAAAGGCGCCAGCGTTCTGACCCGGTCATTGAACCAGTCATCCAGAGCATCGAACATCGCCAGCACCCGACTCTGCCCGGGCTCAGCCGCATCAAATGCTGCGGCAAACCAGTCACAGAAGCGTTGATCCCGGTACTGCAATACAGCCAGTACAAGGTCATGCTTACTTTTAAAGTGGTGATACAGGGTCTTTTTTGCCACCCCGGAATGACTCAGCACTTCATTAATACCGACGGCATGCACCCCCTTGGTATAAAAAAGCTCGAATGCACTGCTAATCAGTTGTTGCCGCTTATCTGAACTGTCGCCCATGGTTCCCGCTCTATAGCTATTGCCACTACAGGTTTGATGTTGACACAGGTAGACAGACCTGTCTACCATTACTAGTAGACCAACTTGTCTACCTATAACACAATAACATCATGGAAATTATTATGTCCGGCATTCTGAACAAGCTTCGCGGCGATAACGCGCCTCTCCCTCCAGCACATCCATTGCGGAATATTCTTCTGGCAGGCCTTGGCGGCTTTTGCGCCATTGCCGTTATCGCTCTGTTTGCCAACAGTTTACAAGCAGCTCTGGTACTGGGCTCCTTCGGTGCATCCTGTGTGCTGGTATTCGGATTTCCTGAGGCGCCGTTCTCACAACCACGTAATGTAATCGCCGGGCACTTTATCAGCTCTCTGATCGGCCTGTTATGCCTCAGTCTGTTCGGGCCGGTCTGGTGGTCTGTGGCTATTGCGGTAGGACTGGCGATTGCACTGATGATGGCGACCCGAACTGTTCATCCACCAGCCGGTTCCAATCCGGTTATCGTGTTCCTGACTCAACCGGCATGGGATTTCCTGCTGACACCGACGCTGGCAGGGGCTGTCATTCTGGTACTCGTTGCCCTGATCTATAACAACATCTCCCGGGAAGCCCGCTACCCGAAATACTGGTAACTCAGCTGCCCAGGGAATAACTCAGCTTGCTTCCTACTTAGGTTGACAGGTGATCTCTCATACAACGGGTATAATCAATGGTCTGTATCAGTTAATTGAAGGAGTCAGACTGATGAACCCTGATGCCCTGCTTAATACCGAACTTCCAATCATTCAGGCGCCAATGGCCGGTGTGCAGAACAGCGCACTGGCCATTGCTGTATCCGAAGCCGGCGGACTGGGATCACTCCCCTGCGCCATGCTCACACCGGAAGGACTTGAGCAGGAGTTGGCATGCATCAGAGCCTCAACCCGCAAGCCAGTCAACCTCAACTTTTTCTGTCATCAGGAACCTGTGGTCGATAACGATAGAGATCAGCAGTGGTTGAATGCCCTCAGGCCTTACTACGAGGAACTGGACCTGCCGCTTCCGGCGCAGTCAGGCCCGCCAAGCCGCAAACCGTTCAATCACGAACTGGCTGCAATTGTCTGTGAATTCCGCCCTGCCTTTGTCAGTTTTCATTTCGGCCTGCCATCTTCCAATCTGATCGATCAACTGCGAAGCCGCGGTATTCGCATTCTGTCGACGGCCACCACCATTTAGGAGGCTATCTGGCTGGAACGCAATGGCGCAGATGCTGTGATCGCCCACGGAATTGAGGCAGGTGGACATCGGGGCATGTTTCTCACCGAAGAACTTAACAGCCAGCAACCTGCAATGACGTTGCTACAGGACATTATTCACGCCGTGAATGTTCCGGTAATTGCCGCCGGAGGGATCAGCGATCCGCATGCTGTTAAGGCAGCAT
>JAOXSA010000064.1 GCA_025800245.1 Amphritea sp.
CACCTCCATAGGAGGTGGTTTTAGGCTGACAACAAAAACAGCCGCATATGCGGCTGTTTTTTATGACCAGTACAAAACTTACTTGGTTTCGTGCTTGTATTGATGAACATCCATCTGTGGATAAGGAATAGAGATACCTTCCTCATCAAAGCGCAGCTTCACAGCTTCTGTGGTGTCAAACAGTACTGCCCAGTAATCAGCAGAGTTCACCCACGGACGTACAACAAAATTCACACTGCTGTCAGCCAGTTCGGATACCGCAATCACCGGAGCAGGATCTTTCAGAACACGCTCATCACTGTTGATGATATCTTCCAGTACCGCTTTAGCCTTTTTCAGATCGTCGTCGTAACCGATACCGAATACCATATCCACACGACGGGTATCACGGGCAGAGTAGTTCACAATAACACCGCTGTAGATATTGCCGTTCGGCACGATCACTTCTTTGTTATCACCGGTACGCATGATGGTGTTAAAAATTGAGATATGCTCAACCACACCAGCAACACCGGCAGCTTCAACAAAGTCACCCTCTTTGAATGGACGGAATACGATCAGTAATACGCCGGCAGCAAAGTTCTGCAGAGAGCCCTGCAACGCCAGACCCACAGCCAGACCTGCAGCACCCACCAGCGCAATCAGGGAGGTGGTATCAACACCCAACTGATCAAGCGCTGCGACGATAATAACCAGCAGCAACAGAATATTGGCGATGGAACCGATGAAATTAATCAGAATGTCTTCCATCTTGGACTTGCGGAGCAGCTTCTCCAGCAAGTTGATCAGGATCTTGGCAACAAAGCGACCGACAAAGAAAATTGCCGCGGCGAGCGCAATGTTAATGATCCACGGAAATACGTAGATATCAAAAAAGGACTGGTCCATTTTCTTGTTTCCCCTAGCAGACTTTTATACCCGGTTTATAATCCTATCAGCGACTAACCGGATCTGATCCCTTTACAGCCGGGACAGCGCAGAAGCCCTATAGAAAAACTCATCTTAACCACAGAAAATATCCCATTCCCACGACGAAGCTGATGCTTCACTGATGATGGCAATACCTGTGTAGCATGCCTTAAAATCATACGGTTACGGGATACCTGACTTCTGCAGACAGTGTTGATCTATAAGCTTAAGCGCTTACAGTATATACCATTAACATGAACAGAATATGAGTAAAGAAGGCGCACGTGCTGCATAACCAACCATTCAAACTCCGGGAATATCAGCAGGATGCCGTCGCTGCCACTCTGCGCCACTTTCGCCGCAGCAATGACCCCGCCGTCATAGTACTTCCAACCGGTGCTGGTAAAAGTCTGGTAATTGCAGAACTCGCGCGTCTGGCTAAACGTAAAATTCTGATACTCGCCCACGTTAAAGAGCTGGTTGAACAGAACTTTGAGAAGTACCGCAGCTATGGATTAAAAGCGGGTATCTTCTCCGCCGGACTGAATCTCAAAGAGAGTGAGTATCAGGTTACCTTTGCCAGTGTGCAGTCTGTCGCCCGCAATCTGGACGCCTTCGCCGCTGAACACTCTCTGGTCATTGTGGATGAGTGCCACCGTATCAGCGATGATGAAAACAGTCAGTATCAACAGATTTTCCAGACCCTGCAGGAACATAATCGTGACCTGAAAATATTAGGCCTGACTGCCACTCCCTACCGCATGGGCATCGGCTGGATCTACCGCTATCACTATCGGGGCTTCTGTCGCGCCGAACAGGAACGCCCCTTCCAGTACTGCATCTATGAACTGCCCTTACAGTATATGATCAGCCGCGGCTATCTCACCGAGCCCCGCATGGTTGACGCCCCCATTGCCCAGTATGATTTTTCCCAGCTACAGGCCAGCAGTAACGGGCACTATCCGGAAGCAGAGGTGAATCAGCTGCTGGTCAGCCACCCACGGGTTACCCGGGCAATCTGCGACCAAATTATCGAATTAAGTGAAGACCGTCAGGGTGTCATGATTTTTGCGGCAACGGTTGAACACGCCAAAGAGATCACAGGTTATCTGCCTGATGCCTCTGCTGCTCTGATTACCGGAGCCACCCCTCTGGCGGAGCGGGACGCTATCATTCAGCGTTTCAAGCAGAAACAGCTGAAGTATCTGGTCAATGTCGCCGTACTGACCACCGGATTCGATGCCCCCCATGTGGACTTTATCGCGATTCTGCGCCCCACTCAGTCGGTATCGCTATTCCAGCAGATTGTCGGCCGTGGTCTGCGTCTGGCAGAATACAAACAGGACTGTCTGGTGATGGACTACGCCGGTAATGGCTTTAACCTGTTTCACCCTGAAGTCGGGCAGCCAAAACCCGATCGCACCAGTGAGCCAGTGCAGGTATTTTGTCCGCAGTGTGAGTTTGCCAATATTTTCTGGGGGAAAACGGACGAAGAAGGCAATATTCTGGAACACTATGGCCGTCGCTGTCAGGGGCTGGTAGAAACGACAGATGGACAGACTCAGTGTGACTTTCGCTTCCGTTTTAAAGAATGTCCGGTGTGTAACGCGGAGAATGATATCGCTGCCCGGCGCTGCCATCAGTGTGATCATGCCATTATCGATCCCGATGACCAGCTCAAAGCCGCATTAAAACTCAAGGACGCGATGGTCATCCGCTGTGCCGGAATCAGTGTTACAGAGGTCAAAGGCAAGCTGAAGGTCATCTACCACGATGAACAGGGGGAGGAGCTGAGTGAACTGTTTAATCTCGAACATACCGCACAGCGTAAACGCTTCAATCAGTTGTTTGGCCGACGCTTAAATCAGGGCAGCCAGCCGGTCACTTTTCACAATGTCGAAGAAGTTCTGAAGCTAGCACCGCTGTTAAGCGCACCGGACTTTGTCATAGCCCGGAAATCTGGCCGGTTCTGGAAGGTGCAGGAACGGATATTTGATTATCAGGGCAACTACCGCAAAGCCAATCAGATGTAGTCTAGCCAGCCTTTTCCGGCCACCATTGCAAAGCGGTAAATAACCAGGCCATGATTTTCAGTTCAGGCGTGGTTCGGTGCTGAATAAACTGAGTCGGTACCAGCGCAATCTCATCCGGCAACGGCTCATAGGCCAGATTATCCCGATAGATCGAACTTTCCACCACATACTCCGGCATCAGTGTGACTCCCAGGCCCTGAGCAACACAGCCCAGAATGCCCTCCAGAGTTCCCAACTCGCTGACATCATAGGTCTGCGATTGCTGATCCCGCCACTGCAGCGCTTTAGTTCGATAGCTACAACCATCCCGGAATAGCATCAGATTCAGATCAGCTTCCATGCGCTCAGGTTTCACCAGTACCAGACGCTGCTGTAACACATCAGTTACTACCAGATCAGGATGTTTGACCGGCCCACCGACAAACGCACAATCGAGTCGATGCTCCAGCACAGCCTCAACCAGATCCTGTGTCGTCGCAGCAGTGATACGGGGTTTCATCTTCGGGCAGATTTCGCGCAGTGCCGCAAGCAGTTGTGGCAGCAAAATCGCCGAGAATGACTCCATCGCCCCGATCTTCATCTCCGCCGCGCCCCGCTCAGCTAACCGCACGGCGACTGCAGCCTGCCGTTCCAGTTGCAGTATCTGCTCGGCATACTCCAGCAAAATATGGCCACTGCGACTCAGCTCGAGTCCCCGCCCTTTGCGATGAAACAACTTAACGCCCAGCTCCTCCTCCAACCGCTGAACCCGGGTGGTGATGTTGGACTGAACAGTATTCAGCTGTCTGGATGCCGCCAGAATGCCACCTTCGCGGGCCACAGCAGCAAATGTCTTAAGCGCGATCAGCTCCATATATAAATTCTCATAATCAGAATTATTTATTCTTAATTATTCGCTTGTTTAGAACAATATCAAGAAATACGCTTATATGCATCGCTTTTACAAAAGCACAGCTATGTGGACTGAGATATGACAGCTACCAGCGAAACACTGAATCATGACAACGCGCACCTGAAAGTACTGGGCTCAGGTCTGCTAGGGCTGATACTTACCATCGGAATCGCCCGTTTCTGTTACACCACCCTGCTCCCGGCAATGCAGCTGGAAGCCGGTTTAAGTGATCTTGCTGGCGGGTACCTAGCGACGGTCAACTACATTGGCTATATGTGCGGCGCAGTCATGGCGGCGACCATATCCAGCCTGCAGATTAAGGACTTCCTATACCGGGCCGGACTGATTGCAGCGATAGTCACCACCGCAGGCATGGCACTGACCGATAATATCTGGCTCTGGGCAGCACTGCGCTTTGTCGCCGGTATCAGCAGTGCCACCGGCATGCTGATCAGCGCCGGATTAATCATGAACTGGCTGATGCGCCACGGCCACCGCAGCGAACTGGGCATCCATTACGCCGGTGCCGGCCTGGGCATTATTGTCAGTGGTATTGCCGCGGAGGCGATGTTCGGATACCTGGACTGGCGGGAACAATGGCTCGCCGTGGGACTGTTAGGTATTGTAGTCGCCATTCCGGCCTGGCGCTGGCTGCCCCGCCCGGACAGTAGCCACCAGACCACCAGCGGACAGCAGCTGCAGGACAATCCTCCCAGTCGTCGCTGGTTTATCCTGCTGAGCATCATGTACTTCTGTGCAGGCTACGGCTACGTGATCGGCGCGACGTTTCTGGTTGCCATTGTCGAAGCCGTCCCCTCCCTACAGGGTCAGGGACAAATGGTCTGGATCGCTGTCGGACTGGGCCTGGTACCGGGCGCGATCCTCTGGGATCGGGTCGCTCGCCAACTGGGTGAACTGAACGCCCTGCTGGCTGCCTTTGTATTGCAGACCATCGGCATTATTCTTCCGGTGATGAGCGATAACTTCGGGCTGGTGCTGTTCAGCGCTTTTCTGTTTGGCGGTAGCTTTATCGGCATTGTCAGTCTGGTCCTGGCGATGGCCGGTCGCTTCTACCCCACCAAACCAGCAAAACTGATGGGTAAACTAACTCTGATGTACGGTATCGCTCAGATCGGCGCACCTGCGATCGCCGGTATTATTGCTGACCGGGGCGGCAGCTACGCAGACTCACTGTATATCGCAGCGGCAGTGTCAGTGGTAGGCGGGATAATGATTCTGATTATGCAGGCGACTAAAAGAAGGGAAAGGACGTAGCGAGTGGCGAGTGGCGAGTGGCGAGTGGCGAGTGGCGAGTGGCGAACAGAATATTTCAGACTTCAAAGGGTGCAATACCCCTGGCGTATTGCACCACCAGCATTGATCGGTGCGTTATAACGCACCCTACTTACTGCCTTCCGTACGAGCGACGTTCCGATTCATCGCCGCGAGGGCGCGCCTTATATGGACCCACCTCTGTTTTGCAAACTATTTTCGACCTTTAAGATGAGTTGCACGCTTATATCCGGCTTCATCAATGGGGTGTACAGCCCCGAGCCATTATGAGATGTGCGCCCATTCTCCTAA
>JAOXSA010000069.1 GCA_025800245.1 Amphritea sp.
CGCCATCGCTCACCGACATACAGCGCGCGCTGTCTGGAATCAGTTTCTAACACTTGATTGCTCTTATTTTTTACTGACAAAAGAAAAATATCTGAATGAGGCTAAAAGATATAGCAGCAGTGGGGCTTTAGCAACCGCATCTGGACCAAAGCAGGCGTTATCGCGACGAGGACGTCGCTCGCTACAACCAATTCCAACCCCCAGATCAGAAAGGAGCCTCCGTACCTGAAAATCATGCGCCATGCCCATGCGAGGCGCGCCCTGCCAGGCGTTTCGCAAAACGCCGCCCGCAGGACAGTTCCGACACCTGAACAGGCCACACACTGTTAAGCAGATTCATCACTGCTCAGCCGGTTCAGGCAACAAAAAAAGCACAAAAAAAAACCCGGCGTTGGGGGCCGGGTCAAATGGTTGGATGAGAGTCCATTTACTTAAGACTGGAGGAGAGTCTTTAAACCTTACTGAACACAACCTTTAACTTAACAACTGCTTCAAACCAGAGCCGTTAAATCGGTTTGAAAGCCATGACAAGGTCGATAAGTCACAGTATAGTCAGGTCAAATATAAATAAAATTCGAATTTAATATATAAATAATAAGATTTTTACGAATATTATATGAACTTTAAGCACCTGCGCTACTTCCTGACTGTCGCTCAGGAAGGCAGTATTAGCCGCGCCAGCGACAAGCTCCACCTGACCCCGCAGACCATCAGTGGGCAGCTGAAATTGCTTGAAAACGAGCTGGGCACACCACTGTTTAAGAAACGCGGTCGCAACCTGAAGCTGACCAAGGCAGGTCAGCACGCCCTGAATTACGCCGAAGAAATCTTCATGCTCGGTGACGAACTGCAGCAGAGCCTGCAGGATCCGAACCAGCGCAAGATACAGCGCTTCAAAATCGGCATCGCCGACGTACTGCCCAAGCTGATCACCTACCATCTGCTGCAGCCGGCGCTGAAGATCACAGACTCAACCCGACTGGTATGTGAGGAAGGCCCACTGCCCAGCCTGCTGGCAGATCTGGCCACCCAGAAGCTCGATCTGGTCCTGGCTGACCGACCTCTTGATGCCAGCTTTCATATTCGCGGTTATAACCATCTGCTCGGTGAGTGCGGCCTCAGTTTCTTCGCCACAAGAGGTGATGCGGAGCGCTATCGGGATAACTTCCCCCACTCCCTTGAAGGTGCTCCGATGCTGATGCCATCTCCTGAAACAGAAAGGGGGATCGGTCTGTCACGCTGGTTTGAGCGCCAGAAGATACGTCCGGATATTCAGGTAGAGTGCGCCGACACCGCCCTGATTGAAGCGTTCGGGCTTTCTGGCGCAGGTATTTTCTGTGCACCATCAGTGATTGAAGAACAGATGACCCGTCAGTACGGAGTCGAGGTCATTGGCAGGATGGACGACATTCGTGAGCGCTTCTACGCTATCTCACTAGAACGCCGGGTCAGCCACCCTGGCGTTCTCGCAGTCTGTAACGCCGCCAGAATGGCGCTGTTTGAAGAGGATGAACCGATTACACCGCAACCAGTTGCATTAAATTATCTACCACCCGATCCGGCTGATATTGACTGACCGGCTCACCATGATTGTACCCATAGGAAACAGCAACAACCGGACAACCTGCCGCCCGGGCTGCCAGAATATCACTACGAGAATCCCCCACCATCAAGGTTGATTCAGGCTCAGCATTGCATTCATTCATGGCATACAGCAGCTGCATAGGGTTCGGTTTTTTCTGCGCCAGACTGTCTCCACCAAGCACTACGCTGAAGTAGTGTCCGAGCTTGAAGTGACTCAGCAGCTGTCGGGTAAAACTGATCGGTTTGTTGGTCACCAACGCCATCGGTATCTTGCGACGCTTTAACTCAGCCAGAAAATCCAGCACCCCATCATAAGGCTGACTGCGCTCGGCGCAGCAATTGCCATAGATCTCGAGAAACAGAGGAAAAGCCTGCTCAAACAGAGCCAGATCAGGCTCGTCACCCTGCGGATCGATACGCCCTGCCAGCGCCCTCTGCACCAACATCTGAGCACCATTACCCACCCAATGGGTAATATCCTCAAATGTTGCTACCGGCAGTTGCAGCTGAGTCTGCATACGCTGCACAGCCAGTGCCAGATCCGGCACACTGTCCAGCAGGGTACCATCCAGATCAAACAGGACCAGTTGTGGATCGTTTCCGTCAAACAGCGTATGCATCAGCAATACCTTAATCCCAGCTTCTTAAACCTGCGCCAGCTCAGCCCGCATCTGATCGATGGTGGCTTTATAGTCAGCAGTATTAAAGATCGCAGAACCGGCAACAAACGTATCGGCACCCGCCTGAGCAATTTCGCGGATATTGTTAATACCTACACCGCCATCAACTTCCAGACGGATATCCAGACCACTCGCTTCGATCTTCTCACGCGCCTGCTGCAATTTATCCAACGTGGCCGGAATAAACTTCTGACCACCAAAGCCCGGGTTCACAGACATCAGCAGGATCATATCTACTTTATCCATGACGTAGTCGAGGTAGCTCAGAGGCGTTGCCGGATTGAATACCAGACCTGATTTGCAGCCACCGTCACGGATCATTTGCAGGGAGCGGTCGATATGCTCAGAACCTTCCGGGTGGAAGGTGATGATGCTGGCACCTGCATCGATAAAATCGCCAATCAGGCGATCAACCGGCTTCACCATCAGATGCACATCGATCGGTGCTTCAATCCCATGGTTTCGCAGAGCCTTACACACCATCGGTCCGATAGTCAGGTTCGGCACGTAGTGGTTATCCATGACATCGAAATGTACATAATCCGCGCCGGCTGCCAGCACATTTTCAACCTCTTCACCGAGGCGGGCAAAGTCAGCAGACAGGATGGAAGGAGCAATTTTAAAATCGGCCATAAGTGGTTACTCTGGTAAGCGTTGCTGTAAAGATTGGCGTGGTATTGAGATTACAGGCGCTATTGTACTGCCAGCACCATTAAACACAACGGCAACCTGAAACGGATAAAACTTCTTTCCGCTCCCTTGCCATTCGCTGCGGGCTTTTTAATAATCGGACCATGAAAGCAATCGCTCAGTTTCTTTTATCCACCACCCTGCTGCTGCCGCTGTATACACACGCTGCAGATGGCGATCCGGCTACCGCTGAAACAACGACGGCAGATACAGCCGCCGATAGCAGTTCCACTATGGCCGATAAGCCTGAACCAGTCACAGCGGATCTTCTGGAACAACAAAGACAGGCAGATATAGCCACAGCTCAGGCTCCGGAAACCGAAGTTTTTTGGCTCGACGCAGGGGAACAGCAACGCCTGGCCCTCTACCTTGCCAGCGTTGAACCAGAGGCCCATGCAGGCATTATCATTTTCCCCGACACCACAACATCAGCTGACTGGCCCGATCTGATTCACCCGTTACGTACAACCCTAACCGAACACGGCTGGAGTACCCTGACGCTGAACCTGCCCCCGGAAGCCGGAATCAGGATCCCTGAGCGTACTCTGCCAGCCCGGCTCGACAGCAGCACTCTGCAGACCGAAACCGGCGCCGAGGAGGGCTCTGCTGAGCAGGAAGCTACTGCCTCCACTGAGGCAGCAACCGATACCGCTGAAAACACGGACAAGAACAATCAACCGACAGATCCGGAAACCGCCAGTACCGGCGCAGAAAATAAGCCTCTGTATGCTGATCTGGTAACAGAACTGAGCGCTGCCGCAGGACAGATCATCATTGAAAAAGGCCATGAGAAGCTGGTCGTCATGGGGATCGGCAACGGCGCAGTCTGGGCGACCCGATTATTTATGGCCGGCGATGCTGATAATCAGTATCTGGTACTTATTGATCCGCATGACAGCAATGCTCCGGATACCCCGACACTGGTCTCAATGATCAGCCAACTGGAGGCCCCGGCCCTGGATCTCTGGTTTGATAACACCCCGTATGCCCGACAGAGTGCCGCACTTCGCAAACGTACCGCTCAGCGAAACAAAGCGACAGATTATACTCAGATACGCATCAACCGCCGGTTCGATGCCACCGGCAAGCAGCCCCAGTGGTTGACAAAACAGGTCAGGGGAATTCTTGAAAGCAGGATTCTGAAGCAGATGCAGAGTCCGGCAGTTAATACAGCACCAGAGAACCAGATAACACCCGGGGCCTGAGCCTGTCTCTGACTGGTAGCCAGACTCCGGCGTCAGCTGTTTTTCCGGGCCGCTTTAATCCGGTCGTAAGCCGCCTGAATTTCCTGAGTTTTCTCTTTTGCCAGCTGCATCATCTCTTCCGGCAGGCCCTTGGCGACCAGTTTATCCGGATGATGCTGACTCATCAGACGGCGGTAAGCTTTTTTCAGCTCGCTATCAGAAACGTCAGGACTAACACCCAGTACACCATAAGCTTCTTCCAGCAACTGCTGCTCAGATACATAACTGCCCTGATGGGACTGATAGCTGTGCTGTTGATAGGAGTAATGCGACTGCATTCTGGCCATCAGTGCCGCCATCTCCATCTGCGACATCTGCAATAAGCCACAGATCTCACGAATAATCAGGGTCTCCGCTTCACTGACCTGACCATCAGCCATCGCCGCCTGCAGCTGAATTTCAACGAACATCAGTTTAAGCGGTATGCGAAAACGGATCAGAGCACTGAGCGGTCGCATCACCTCGGCAATATCGAAATCCGCATCTTTTCCCTGATTAAACAGAGCAATAGCTTCTTTCTTACGCTCTTCACTCAAGCCCATGCGCGCCATGACATCCCGGGCATAGCGAATTTCCTCTTCGCTGACCCGACCGTCGGCCTTCGCCAGTTTGCCCATCACCGTGAAGGTGGCTTTGAAGAACGCTTCCTGAGGGTTAAGCGCTTTGCCCAGCGCTTTCTTCAGGGCATTAGACAGCAGTACACCGATAGCACCGCCCATCAGCAGGCCTACGAAACCACCACTCATCAGACCGATCAGACCGCCAATCACCAACGCGGTGCTGTTATTACGAACTGTCTGCCCCAGTGTAAAGCCGGCTTTTTCGCCATTAAATGCCATCTATTTCACCTTTTAAAACCGCGTCACTAACCTCATGCAGGCGCTCAGGCGTACCGATATCACGCCAGTACCCCTGAAATAACTCACCACTTACTTTTTGCTCCGCCATTGCGCTTCGTAGCAGCGGGGCCAGTGCAAAAGCGCCGGGCTTACAATCCTCAAACAACGCCGGATTGAGCACACTCAGACCACTGAATGTATAGGCTGGCTGAACACCCGCCAATACCCGATTGGTCTCAAGTGCAAAGTCGCCGCCAGGATTATGATCGGGGTTAGGTACCATCACCAGATGCGCCTTATCTTCCGGCGTTTGCAACCTGTCGGACAACCCTGCGAAACAAAAGTTAGTAAACACATCGCCATTCACCAGAATAAAAGGCTCGCCATCCGGGCTCAGGTGCGGCAGCGCCCTGAAGATTCCACCGCCAGTTTCCAGCGGTTCTCCCTCGGCAGACCAGGTTATATTTGCTCCCAACTCAGAACCATCGCCATAGCGCTGTTCAAGTTGCTCACCTAACCAGGCGTGATTGATCACAATACCGGTCACTCCCGCTGCCACCAGCCGTTCAATGTGATACTGAATCAGAGGCTTTCCCGCAACCGGCAACAGAGGCTTCGGCGTCGTCAGAGTCAGTGGTCGCATCCGGGTTCCAAGACCTGCCGCCAGTATCATCGCTTTCATTGACTGAACCTTGTTTCGTTATTGACTGAACCAGCGATCCAGTAGCTGATCATCAAAATGTTCGCTCTGATACATCGCCGGTACCACCACATCCTGTAGCCAGGCAGCAAACGTCAATAGTGACTCATAGCGCCCGGCAACACGGATAATGTAGTTAAGGGTACGGGGAATATCCGCCAGATAACCGGATTTACCGTCGCGCAGATTCAGACGGGCAAAGATACCGGCCGCCTTAAGGTGACGCTGAGCCCCCATCAGATCAAACCACTGATAGAACTGATTCCGGTCATAGGTCTCCAGCAAGCCATCAGCCACCAGCATCTCACCGAACTGATCCACCCAGCCGTAAACCTTAAGATCAGGCCACTCGATATAGCAATCCCGCAGCAACGACACCAGATCATAGGTCACCGGACCGATCACCGCATCCTGAAAATCAATCACTCCCGGTGTACGGGCATCATCAATCAACAGATTCCGGGAATGGAAATCCCGATGTACACACACTGTTGGCTGATCCAGTGCCGATTGAATCAGAATATCCGATACCTCTTCAAACAGCTTCATCACACCGGGTTTCAGTTCCAGTTGCAGCAGATCGCCCACCAGCCAGTCACGAAACAGATCCATTTCACGCTGTAACAACGGCTGATCATAAGCAGGCAGTTCATGCCCTTCAATCGCCTGACACTGTTGCAACCGGGTCAGTGCTGTAAACGCCTGCTGATAAAGCTGATCAACATTGCCTTCATTCAATTCATTGAGATACAGCCGATCACCGAGATCGGATAACAGCATGTACCCCTGTTCCAGATCGCAGGCATGGACAATCGGTGCATGGATATCCAGAGGCTCCCAGGCTTTGGCAATCGCCACAAAGGGGTGACTATTCTCCTTTTCCGGCGGCGCATCCATCAGAATCCAGGTCATCCCATGGTTCAGAAGACGGAAGTAACGCCTGAAACTTGCATCACCGGACACCGGCACACACTGCCAGTCTGATGCCAGATCAATATTCAGCTCTGCAAATGTCTGCTCAACCCAGCGTTTGAGCCCGACCAACCTGTCTCCCATACCTTCAATCCTCTGGACGAATGATTTATCATGCGCGGGCAAGTTTACTCGAATCAAGGTTTGGCAATAAAGCTAATCGCAGTTTTTTCTGCGTTTCCCAATGGACTAACTGAATGCCGTTCAACAGACGCTCCTCCTATTCCCTGACACTGGCGATCCTGGCCGCAATCCCTGCATTTCTTAATTCACAACAGGTACAGGCAGAAACAGCCACGGCAGAGCCCGAAGTTTTGTGGAGCTGCACCATGGTAAAAGGAGGTGAGTGGGACTGTTCGGATAAGAGCTCGGCACCGGTCACCGAACCCCAACCGGCAACGCCTTCAGGCCCGGCTATTGAATCAGTAACGGATGCACAATCTAACGCAGCTGACAGCAAAACTGGCTCTGAAACCAGCGCGGCTCAACCACAGCCGGTTTCTGTAGAACAACCCCAGTCAATCGCCCCTGTGACGCCAGCCTCCGGAACGGCCGTCACAGAAGAGGCAGTAGCTATTGAAGCGGTGGCAACAGCAACCGCTGCCCCGGCGCCAGAGATTACGGTGACAGACCAGACTGCCGCGACAGTGCAGACACGGGCAGAAGGCATCTCCGGTGCCTGGGAATGTCAGGCAGACAGTCATGGGAACTGGAACTGTGCCAAAGGCCGGGCACCGGCCCCACAGCAGTACGCTGCAACAGCAACCGATGTTCCGACTGAACCCACAGGCAACAGTTCGGACATTACCAGAGCACCGGCCGCTTACGACTGGTATCCGGTCAGTCTGGCATCCGGTATGGCCTGCCACGGTCAGTATATTGAGCCGGACTATCAGCAGGATGCTGAAGATGATGAGCTGCGCATCGACGCTGACCGCTCAGAAACTCAACTCGGCGGACTGACTGTTTTTCAGGGTAATGTGCAATTGCGTCAGCAGGGTCGTTATCTGCGCGGTGATCAGGCTGAGATTGATCAGGTATCTAACCGCATCAGTATGAACGGCAATATCCGTTACCGTGAACCCGGCCTGCTGCTGAGCGGCGATCATGCCCAAACCAACGCCACCAGCGGTGAGACCCTGATCAGCAATGCCAGCTACGTATTCCATGAACGCTCCCTGCGAGGAGATGCCGATCAGATCATCCGTCTGGAAGATGAGCGGGTCTATCTGGAGCAAAGCACTTTCACTCAGTGCCCGCCAGGCGATAACAGCTGGCATATCGCCTCCGGTGAGATAGAACTGGACCCGAACAAAGGATTTGGTACAGCAAAGAATGCAACCCTGCAGATTGCTGATACACCGGTACTGTATTTCCCTTATATGACCTTTCCGATTGATGACCGGCGCCTGTCAGGCTTTCTTTACCCATCATTCGGATATTCCGATGGGGCTGGCTTTCAGCTGAGCACGCCCTACTATTTCAATCTGGCACCGGATTACGACGATACGCTCACCCCGCGCTACTTCAGTAAACGCGGTCTGCTGCTGGAGAACGAGTTCCGTCATCTGAACAACTATGGTAGTCAGAGCCTGAGTACCGGTATTTTGTTTGATGATGACCAGACCGGGAAGGATCGCTGGCTGGCCAGCATTAAACATAGCGGAGGAACAGGCCCATGGAGCACAAGTCTTGATTACAATGCAGTCAGCGACAATAACTATTTCAATGATCTGGGTTCCAGCCTTGAAGTAAACCGACAGGACCATCTGAATCGGAGAGTTTCCTCGAATTATCAGGGAGATACGTGGAATGCCAATCTGACCCTACATGCATATCAAACAATCAATGCAAAAACTAACGGGCCATATCAACGCATGCCACAATTTCGTCTTAATGGTCAGGACCGTTTCAACTATGGAGCAGGCAACCTTGAGTTGAGCTATCTGATTGATGCAACGCAGTTTGACCGGAATCTTGATGGTCTAACCGGCATAAATCGGGTTACCGGTTCCCGGCTTCATTTACAGCCCAGCATCAGTATGCCAATGCTATGGCCATGGGGCCATCTGACCCCTAAAGTCAGCTACTGGCAGAGCCAGTACAACCTGAATGACCAGATCGCTGGCCAGGATGACAGCATTGATCGCAGCGTCGGCGTCTTCAGCCTGGATTCCGGACTGGTATTTGAGCGGATTACCGACAACTATACACAGACGCTGGAGCCCCGGGCATTTGCGCTGTTTGTGCCGGAGACCGCTCAACAGGGTATCCCTGATTTTGACACCTCCACCACCAGTTTCAGCTATGCTGGCTTGTTCCGGGAAAACCGCTTTACCGGTCTGGATAAGCTTGGCGATGCCCAGCAACTGTCTTTGGGCCTAAGTTCTGCGTTTTATCAAAACAATGGTGGTGAGCTAGCTCGGCTAAGCTTAGGACAAGCCTTTTATTTTGACGACCGTAATGTTCAATTGAACGGCAATACCACTATAGAGACAGCCAACCAATCCAACTATGCCGCCGAAGCAATGTGGAACCCACACAGTAATCTGCGGGTCACAGTGGACAGCGAACTGAGTCGCACCAGCCTGAAACGAATCGAAAGTAACTTCAAAGTCAGCTATCAGCCTTCCCTGAATAAGGTAATCAGCTTCAACTATCGACAGCGGGATGAGGAACGGGAGCAGACCGATCTGTCTTTTATCTGGCCGGTTAGTCCGACCTGGAGTGTCATGGGACGCTGGCAGAAAGACCTGTTTAACAACCAGACTCCGGAAACCCTGCTGGGCCTTGAGTATCAGAGCTGCTGCTGGAAATTCCGGGTTGCTGCCCGCCGCTGGATAAAGGATGATAGCAACCAGACTACGGATAACGCGATCTACCTCCAGCTTATCCTCAACGGACTGGGCACACTGGGTAGTGGTGACAATGCACTGCAAGATATTATCGGCTTTAGAGAACGTGAAAATTACCATGACAAATAAGCTCGTAAAGACATTCAAGCCAACACTGGCTGTACTGGCTATGGGGCTCAGCCTGAGCACACAAGCAGCTGAAATTCCACTGGACCGCATTGTTGCTATCGTCAATGATGACGTGATTCTGCAAAGCGAACTGGATCAGCGCAAGGATCTGATCAGCTCCCGTATTCGCGCTCAAGGTACCGCGCTACCAGCCGGGAATGTATTACGTAAGCAGGTACTGGACCGTCTGATTCTGGAAAACATTCAACGCCAGTTAGGCGCTCAGCGAGGCATTCGTGTATCAGACAGCGAACTGAACCGTTCACTGGAAAGCATCGCAGCCCGCTCTGATCTGACCCTTGCTCAGTTCCGTGAAGCACTGATTGCAGAAGGCCAGGATTACGCCCAGGCACGTCAGCAGATCCGTAATGAGATGCTGCTTCAGCGCATCCAGCAGCAACTGGTTAACAGCCGGATCAGCATCTCCGAACAGGAGATCGATAACTTCCTTAATTCCGAACTGGGTAAGCGTGAAACCGCTGCCAGCTTCAATATCTCACAGATACTGATTGCAGTGCCGACCCAGGCGACTCCGGAGATGATCCAGCGCGCTGAGAAACATGCCAAAGAGATCGAAGAGCAGCTGCAATCCGGCGCTGATTTTGCCGAAATTGCGCTGGCCCAGTCACAAGGCCCAAATGCCCTGAAGGGCGGCATCATTGGCTGGCGTAAGCTGAAAGAGCTGCCAGAACAGTTTGCTAAAATTGTAGAGCCTCTGAACCCGGGTGAGCTGAGTGCTATCGCTCGCAGCCCCAGCGGTTTCCATATTCTCAAGGTGAATGACAAACGTGGCGGTGCAGTACAGATGGTCGAGCAGGCCAAAGTACGCCATCTGCTGTTAAAACCTAACGAGATTCGCTCGGCAGGACAGACCAAACTGGAAATCGACGGTATTTACCAGCGCCTGCAAAACGGCGAGCCCTTCGCCGAGCTGGCCAAACAGTACAGTGATGACCCGGGTAGCGGCTCCGAAGGCGGCGACCTGGGCTGGGCGCAACCCGGGCAGATGGTGCCGGAATTTGAACAAGTCATGTTCAGCACACCGGTCGGGCAGTACAGCGCACCGTTCGAATCACGCTTTGGCTGGCACATTCTGTTGGTTGAAGAGCGTCGCGAGCAGAATCTGGGCGAAGAGATGGTGGTTAACCAGGCTCGTGCCACACTGCGCCAGCGAAAGTTCAATGAAGAGCTGCAAAACTGGCTGCGTGAGATTCGCTCACAAGCATATATCGAGCTTAAGTAAATCCACATGTGTAGCTATCGACTGGCCCTGACTCCGGGTGAACCGGCCGGGATCGGGCCAGACCTCTGCATCCAGATCGCCCAACACGGTCACCAGCATCAGTTGGTTGCAATCTGTGACCCTGATCTGCTTGCTGAACGAGCCCGCCAACTGGAACTGCCACTGAAGCTCCTCCCCTACGATAAGGACATGCCCGTCAGCGAAACCCCAGCGGGTTGCCTCTGGGTCGAAGCGATCAAACTGGCAGAACCTGCCCGGGCAGGACAGCTGAATCCGGCTAACGCTCACTACATTCTTGAAACGCTGACCCGTGCCACACGGGGATGTCAGCATGACGAATTTGCAGCGATGGTCACCGCCCCTGTGCACAAAGGTGTCATCAACGACGCTGGCGTGGCTTTCAGCGGCCATACCGAGTTTCTGGAACAGTTAACCGGTACAGATAAAGTAGTGATGATGCTGGCAACAGAAGGGCTCAGAGTGGCTCTGGCTACCACGCATCTTCCTCTGCATGAGGTGCCAGCCGCTATCACTGCTCCTTTGCTGAAACAGGTACTGCAGGTACTGCATACTGATCTCTGCTCCAGCTTCGGGCTGGAAAACCCACGCATTCTGATCGCCGGTCTGAATCCTCATGCAGGAGAAGGCGGTCATATGGGCCGTGAAGAGATAGACGTTATTCAGCCTGTGATCGAGCATCTTCGTGAGCTGGGGTATAACCTCAGTGATCCACTGCCGGCCGATACTCTGTTTACCGAAAAACTACTGTGTACCGCCGATGCAGTACTGGCCATGTATCATGATCAGGGCTTACCGGTACTGAAATACAAAGGCTTCGGTCAGGCCGTCAACATAACCCTGGGGATGCCCGTTATTCGTACATCTGTTGATCATGGCACCGCTCTTGATCTGGCCGGCACCGGCACTGCAGATTGTGGCAGCCTCCTTACCGCTATTAATTATGCTGCAGAGATGGCAGGCCACCGCTGCAACACCCGGACAGATTCATGAGTAAAAAACCTGTCGGGCACAAAGCCCGCAAACGCTTTGGTCAGAACTTTCTTCAGGACCAGGGCATCATTCGCCGTATTATCCGCTCCATCGGCCCTAAAGATGATCAGCACCTGGTAGAAATTGGTCCGGGTCTGGGCGCAATTACCGAGGAGCTGCTGGACACCTGCGGCCGTCTGGACGTAGTAGAGCTGGACCGGGACCTGGTGCCGATTCTGCGTACCAAGTTTTTCAGCTTCGCTGATAAGTTCAGCATCCATGAAGGCGATGCGTTGAAATTCGACTTCAGTGAGTTGCAGCAGAGTGATGAGCAGATGCGCGTAGTCGGCAACCTGCCCTACAACATCTCTACCCCGCTGATCTTTCACCTGTTGAGTTTCGCCGACAAGATCGAAGACATGCATTTTATGCTGCAGAAAGAGGTTGTTGACCGGCTGGCTGCACAAGCAGGCGATAACCACTATGGCCGGTTAGGTATCATGGCGCAGTACTATTGCCATGTTGAACCGCTGTTTCTGGTACCGCCTGAGGCCTTCGACCCGGCTCCGAAAGTTGATTCCGCTATTGTGCGATTGATTCCGTATAAGGAACTGCCGCATACTGCAAAGGATGTCAGCAAGCTGGAAGTGGTAGTACGCACCGCTTTTAATCAGCGCCGGAAAACACTGCGCAACAACCTCAAGCCCCTGCTGAGTGGCGAAGAGCTGGAACAACTGGGTATCGACCCGGGCCTGCGCCCTGAGCGACTGACACTGAAAGAATTCGTTGCTATCAGTGATTACCTGAGCAGCAAGTAATACCAGAATAAGAAAATACGATGATCTACCCTGACACCAACAATATTGCGATTAACGTGGAAACTGCTTATCTGCCAGAGCAGTCTGATCCGGACAAAAAGCGCTATGTGTTCTCCTACCACATCACCATCACTAACCATGCTGATCAGCCGGTCCAACTGCTGCGCCGGCGCTGGGTAATCGTTGACGGTGATGAACAGGTTCAGGAAGTAGAGGGCGAAGGTGTGGTCGGCGAGCAGCCGGTCATCGCTCCTGAACAAAGTTACAGTTACACCAGCGGAACCGTGCTGGCTACCCGGGTTGGCAGTATGCAGGGGCATTATCAGATGCAGACCGATGACGGGGAGACCTTCAAAGCCGCCATCGAGCCGTTTACTCTGGCTCAGCCTAACGCATTGCACTGAACGGAAAACGGAGCTTTCGGTTATGGCCACCTATGCAATCGGCGATATTCAGGGATGTTTCGACGAGTTTCTGGCCCTGCTGGAAAGTATTAATTTCAGTGATAGTGACCACCTCTGGATCGCCGGCGATCTGGTAAACCGGGGCCCGAAATCTCTGGAAACCCTGCGTTTCCTGCACAGCTTAGGTGACCGGGCCCGGATTGTACTCGGCAACCATGACCTGCATATGCTGGCGGTCTACTACGGCATCATTAAAGCTAAACGGGGCGATACCTTTCAGGATGTCTTTGCCGCCGAAGACGCCAGAAAACTGATGAAGTGGTTACGCCACCAGCCTTTGCTTGTCACTGATGAAGCGCTGGGTTACAGCATGGTCCATGCAGGCATCCCTCCACAGTGGTCGCTGGAAAAAGCTCACCGCCGCGCCCGGGAGGTAGAAACCGTTCTTAAAAGCACACTGGCAAAAGAGTTCTTTAAGCGTATGTACGGCAACCGGCCTTCCAGCTGGTCAGGCAAGCTCGAGGGCTGGCAACGCCTGCGACTGATTACGAATTACTTTACCCGCATGCGCTTCTGTAATGCTAAAGGCCGACTCAACCTGACCTGTAAAGGCAGTCCGGGCAGCCAACCCCGTGGCTATCAGCCGTGGTTTCTGCATCAGAATAAGCTGCCGGAAAATCATCGGGTAATCTTCGGTCACTGGGCAGCTCTGGAAGGTAACGCCAGTCCAGAGAATGTTTTTGCTCTGGACACTGGTTGTGTCTGGGGCGACCGGCTAACCGCTTTGCGACTTGAAGATCAGCAGCTATTCTCAGTAAACAGTTTTAAAAGGTATGGAAATTAATGGATACCTATCAGTGCATTAACGCCCAGCAAGCCGAACAACTCATTGCCGACGGGGCAGTAGTTGCCGATATCCGTGACCCTCAGAGTTACCAGCAAAGCCACATTACCGATGCGATCCATCTGAGCAATGACACCCTGCAGGAATTCATTCGCGAAGCAGACCTCGATAAACCACTGATCGTCTGCTGCTATCACGGCTTCAGCAGCCAGAATGCTGCCCACTTTTTGATTCAGCAGGGTTTTGATGAAGTCTACAGCCTCGACGGCGGCTTCGAGATGTGGCAGGCAACCCGGCCAGACCAGTGCAGCAACGGCTGAACTGAGCTATGCAGACTTATCTGGTCGGCGGCGCTGTCCGGGATCAACTTCTTAACTATCCTGTTTACGACCGGGACTGGGTCGTGGTCGGCGCAACACCGGAGGAAATGCTCGAACAGGGCTTTAAACCGGTCGGCAAGGATTTCCCTGTTTTTATTCACCCGGACAGTGGTGAGGAATATGCGCTTGCCCGTACCGAACGTAAATCCGGCAAGGGTTATACCGGCTTTCAGTATCACGCCAGCCCGGATGTAACCCTGGAACAGGACCTGATCCGGCGGGATCTGACCATTAACGCCATGGCGATGACTGAAGATAAGCAGGTTATCGATCCCTATGGCGGCCAGAAAGATCTGCTGCACAAACAGCTGCGCCATGTATCACCCGCCTTTTCTGAAGACCCTCTGAGGGTCCTCAGGGTGGCGCGTTTCCTGGCCCGCTATGCCGAATTCGGTTTCACTATTGCCCCGGAAACACTGGCGCTGATGACTCAGCTGGCACAGACCGATGAACTGGAGCATCTGACGTCTGAACGGGTCTGGCAGGAATTTCAGCGGGCGCTGGGAGAAAATCGTAGCGACCAGTTCCTGACTGCACTTCTGCAATGCCAGGCATTGCCTAAGCTGTTCCCACAGCTGCTCCCCGCAGTCAATGATCCACAGCTATTAAATGATCTGCAACGGGATATCCCGACGGAAGCACGCTTCGCCCTGTTGATGCTGAGCAGCCTTAAAGCACTCTCTTCCGAGACTCGCAGCGAGGCAGTGAAACAATTCTGTGAACAGAATCGCGTTCCAAACAGTTTTCGCGATCTGAGCCTGCAACTCTGCTGTAATGATCAGGCCCTTTTGCACTACACCACTCTCACGGGTGAACAACGCCTTCACCTGATCCGTCAGCTTGATCTGTTACGCCGACCAGAAAAACTGGCCAACCTGATCCCTGCCATTACGGTACTGAATGACGGTACAGATCCTGAGATAGCCGATCAACTGCCGACTTTACTGCAAGCCCTGCAAACAATTCAGCCACGGCGACTGATGCAGGAAGGCTATAAAGGTAAAGCCCTTGGCGATGAAATAGCCCGGCGTCAGTTGCAGCTCTGTGACCAACAGTCTGCCGGAGAGTTATCATGAATCACCCCGTTGCTCTGATCACCGGCGCAGCTCGCAGAATCGGGGCTGAGATCGCCCGGACGCTACACCATCAGGGTTATCGAGTCCTTATCCACTTCAATCATTCAGAAACCGAAGCTCAGGCCCTGATCGCAGAACTTAATCATCAGGAGCACGATAGCGCGCGTTATCTGCAGGCAGACCTGAACAATACATCAGAAGTTCATATGCTGGCACAGGAAGCCATTACTCAATGGGGCCGACTCGACATTCTGGTCAATAATGCCTCGGCTTTTTTCCCGACGCCTCTTGAACAGAGCGATGAACAACAATGGGATGCGCTGATTAACAGCAATCTGAAAGCGCCCTACTTTCTCAGCGCTGCGCTGGCGGATGAACTGAAGCGACGCAACGGCAGCATTATCAATATTATTGATATTCACGCTCAGCGGGCACTGCCGGGATACCCGATCTACTCTATCGCTAAAGCAGGCCTGCAAATGATGACGCTGAGTCTGGCAAAAGAACTGGCCCCCGGAGTAAAAGTGAACGGCGTTTCTCCCGGGCCGATTCTTTGGCCGGAACAGGCAGCAGCTATCGACGAGGTGGAACAACAGGTGATTGTGGATAAAACACTGCTGAAACGTACCGGACAACCTCAGGATATCGCCTCAGCAGTCCTGTTCCTGGCACAGCAAAACTTTATTACCGGCCAGATCCTGGCCGTGGATGGTGGCAAATCACTGTTCAGTCACTGAACTGATCAGCACTAATCATCAAGACCGATCAGCGGACTTTCCATTACTGCAGCAACTGCGCTCAGCAACTCCCGTTCCAATGGCACCACTTCACCATCCTGGCGAGCAACCTTCACCAGGCCTTTCATCAGCCGCTGACGCACAAAAGGGGTCGCCAGTGCCAATTGACCGACCGCTTCAGCAAAAGGCTTCCGCTCACATTGCTCTGGCGCTAACAACTGAAGGTTATACAGACCTGCGGTACTGGCACCTACATTAAATGCCCGCTGGGCATCCTCTGCATTATCATGACCGTAGTAAGCCAGTGTGGACAACACCACCGCATAGTGAGATGCCACATCTGCTATATCGCTATAACGATTACCCTTTGCACGACTGAGTCCGAAATGCGCATCGCAGTAACGACTCACCAGCTGATATAAAGTCCACTCGAACAGATCAATCTGCCGGTCTGCCTGCACCACTTTAATCAACAGACGCTTGAAGGCCTTATACTGATTCAGAGACTGTGCTTTTAACGCCGGAATCGCCTTCTCAATCAACGTCAGATACCGCTCTCTCGGAAGGTCATCAAACAGCTCAAGATGCTTATTCAACTTATCAGCCAGCGGAGCTTCAAATCCTGCAATCAGTTTCTGCTGCAAAGCCCGGGGTTCCGGTAAGGGATCCAGCAACAAGCCGAGCAGCACAACCCGGGCGTCATAGGGATCGTGCAACAGCATATCCAGTTCATCGCTGACAGGTGCAGTATCGCCAAACAGAAAGTCACCATCGCTCATTAACTCGGCAGTTGCCAGAGTGCCGATCATCGCATCAATAACCTGAGCTTTCGGCTTTTTCCGCGCCTCCAGATTCTCCTTCGGCAGCGGAGGTGGTAATGGCTCAAGATACTGGCCATCCCAACGGGGATCGATTCTGCGAATACGATCATTCAGAGGCGGATGGGTTGACCACAGCTGCATAGGAGAGATCGCAGCAAAGAAAAGATGGCCGGCCTCCTGACTGTTCGGGTGGTCCACATCACTCTGGAATTGCGATCCCCCGATGACCTTCAGCGCCCCGGCAACAGCCTCAGGATTGCGGGTAAACTGTACTGCCGATGCATCTGCCAGATACTCACGCTGACGACTAATCGCCGCCTTGATCATGCGCCCTAACAGTACTCCCAGCCAACCGACAATGATTAAACCAATCCCCAGCAACACCAGCGAGCCACGGCTGGAACCCTTGTGTTTGGTAGTATCGGCCCACCAGCTCCCTCGGCTGCCGGTAAACACCCGACCAAGCTCACCAAAAAAGACCATCCCATGCAGCACCACCATCAACCGCATATTCAAACGCATGTCACCGTTCAGGATATGGCTGAATTCATGGGCGATAACGCCCTGCATCTGATCCCGGCTCAGCCCCTGCACGGCCCCCTGGGTCACGCATATTGCGGCATCCGATAAATTCAGCCCGGCAGCAAAAGCATTTATACCTGGCTCATGACGTTGCATATACACCGGCGGTACCGGCATTCCTGAAGCGATCGCCATCTCTTCAACAATATTCAGCAACTGACGCTGCCGCGCATCCGGCGCAGTATGCAGAACCCGTTCACCGCCCATCAGCTCAGCAACAGCACCACCACCCTCACGGACATCAAGCCATTTCAACCATGCAGCAAACAACAGCAGCAATGCTACCCCTCCGGCGACAATCAGCATTCGCTGCCAACTGAGATAGTCAAAGAACACCCGGTCTGCCGCCGTTACCGGATCATCATTGACCCAGAGATACCAGGCAAACAACAGGTTGATAAGGATAACCAGGCCAATATTAAGAAGGGTAAAGAGCACCAGTAAGAAACGGGTGCTCTTGCGCGCCTGATCCTGAGCGGTATAGAAGTTCATTGGCGTCAGACAGATCAGAAGCCGACTTTTGGCGCTTCCTGAATCGCTTCCCGATCAGCAAACTCGAGCAGGGTTGCATCATTACCATGGCCGAACATGCCGGCAAAAATCACTTGTGGAAAGCTCTGTTTATATTCGTTGTACTCAGTCACTGAGTCGTTGAAAAACTGACGGGCAAAACTGATGCGGTTCTCGGTTGAAGTCAGCTCCTCACTGAGTTCCCGCATATTCTGATCGGCTTTCAGTTCAGGATAATCTTCCACCACCAGACTGAGCTTACCCAGCGCCCCCTGCAGGCCGCTTTCAGCCTGCGCTAACTGCGCCATTGCCTGGGCACTGGAAGGATTCGCGGCGACAGCTTTCAGCCCTGCCATCGCCTCATTACGAGCGGCGATAACCGCTTCAAGAGTACCACGCTCATGCTCGAGATAGGCTTTAGCAGTCTCTACCAGATTGGGAACCAGATCATATCGCCGCTTAAGCTGCACATCGATCTGAGCAAAGGCGTTTTCAAACCGATTCTTAAAACTGACCAGTTTGTTATAGATTGCTACTACATAGAGCACCAGCAATGCCACGATAATCAGAAATACGATTGTACCTGTCCCCATACCTGCTCTCCCTCTGCCTATTGGCTATGTTCTGTTAGTCTTCCAGTTCTGAGATCTCTTCATCCTGCCAGATAAAAGACACACGCTCCAATGGCTGTCTGGTTTTATCGTAATCAAGCCATAGCTGCTGATAGGTCTCCGCCAGAACCGGATGACGCTCTTTCGGGGCCAGCTCGGCCAGTGGCTGCAATACGAAAGCATTCTCGGTGATCTCCCCCCGGGGCAGAATCACGCCATCGATATCACCAATCAACGCATCGTAAGTCAGGATATCAATATCCAGGGTACGGCCACTGAACTTAGGATCCTGGCGGCAGCGCCCATTATCATCCTCAATCGATTTCAACGTCTTACTCAGGTCTGCGAGCTCCAACTCAGTGCTGAAGCTGGCAACCAGGTTATAGAATCGATCTCCCTCAAACCCGACAGGATCACTTTCATATACCGATGAGAGTTCAAGCTTATCGAACCGGGCCTGCAGCGCATCCAGGCCATTGGCAATATAACGTTCGCGTTCTGTATTACTACCGATACTGACATATACCTGAGCCATTAGCAGCGCTCTCCACGTTCAATAATCACACCGACATCGGTCGCACTGGGCACTGCGCCCGGCTTACCCAGCTGCAACCTAAGCCATGGCACATTAAATTCATTTAATACAATCTGTGCGATCTCTTCAGCCATGGTTTCAACCAGTAAAAACTCACTTTCACCGATAAAGCTGATCAGGCGATCGGACACCGACTTGTAGTCCAGTGTGTTCTCAATATCTTCACTGGCTGCTGCCTGACGAATATCTGTTGCCATCTCCAGATCAACACGGACAGTCTGACGAATTTCCCGCTCCCAGTCATAGATACCGATTACGGTTTCAACTTCCAGCCCTCTAATGTAAACAATATCCACGACAAAACCCTTACAATTTAAATATTCTTGCTAATAATGAGAAACCGCTTCAGCAAGACGGCCTCATCGACTTCAGGCACTGATTCAAGAACTTATTCAAGCACTTACCCATACCCGCGCTGAGCTAACAGCTTCGATTACTGATCAGAACCATCACGGCTCTTTCATCCTGACAGGAAGTACGCTATATAAATCAGGACGTTATTTATTGTCTGTATGAGGCACGAGATTGCCATAATGACCGACATCACACCAGTAGCAGGGTTGTTTATCGCCTACTTACTGGGTTCACTGCCAACAGCCCTTCTGGTATGTCACTGTATGGGGATCACTGACCCTCGTCAACAGGGCTCTGGAAACCCGGGCGCCACCAATGTTCTGCGTATTGGCGGGCCAGTTGCTGCCGCTCTGACGTTACTGGGCGATATGGGTAAAGGCTTGCTGGCAGTAGCAATCTGCGCCTGGCTCGAACTCAGCCTTCAGATGCAGGCGGCGGCAGGCATCCTGGCCATCACAGGCCATATCTTCCCGCTTTTCAACCGTTTTCAGGGCGGCAAAGGGGTGGCAACCATGCTGGGAAGCTGCCTGTTGTTAGATTACCGACTGGGTCTGTTGCAGTGCTTTATCTGGATATTGCTGGCATTACTTCGCCGTATCTCATCAATGGCAGCACTGGCAATGGCGCTATTAAGCCCGGCCCTGTGCTGGGTGATTAATCCGGAATTGCTGCCCGCCGTCAGCATGATGGGCCTGATGATTATCGCCACCCATCACCAGAACATAAAAAAGCTGCTATCCGGTGACGAACAGCAGCTTTAATCTATCCAGCAACAACTGAGATCAGAGAGGCTGCAGCGTATCTAATGGCCAGCGTGGCTGACACTGAATGGACAGATCACTACTCTGCCCTGCCAGTAGCCGCTGACAACCGGCAAAAGCGATCATTGCACCATTGTCCGTACAAAAGCGCGGCCGCGCATAAAACAGTTCCGCACGCTCTTTCTTAACCATCGTCTCAAGTTTGTCCCGCAAGCCCTGATTAGCGCTCACCCCACCGGCAATCACTAACTGCTTAAAGCCTGTTTGCTGCAATGCCCGCTTGCACTTGATGGCCAGCGTATCAACAACCGCATCCTCAAAAGCCGCCGCCACATCACAACGGTCCTGATGGCTTAGCTGACCATCAACTTTAAGATCATTAGACGTATTCAGAGTAAAAGTTTTCAAACCACTAAAGCTCATATCCAGCCCCGGACGATCGGTCATCGGCCTTGGGAAGCGAAAACGACTGCGATCTCCCTGCTCTGCATGCTTTGCCACCTGAGGGCCGCCCGGATAATCCAGATCCAGCATTTTCGCTGCTTTATCAAAGGCTTCACCGGCCGCATCATCCAGTGATTCACCGAGCAGACTGTACTCACCGATGCCATCAACCTTAACCAGCTGAGAGTGCCCTCCGGATACCAGCAATGCCACAAAAGGAAACGCCGGCGACTGCTCTTCGAGCATCGGTGCCAGCAAGTGACCTTCCATATGATGTACACCAATAGCCGGGATTCCCCAGGCCATCGCCATCGCCCGCCCGGTAGAAGCCCCAACCATCAGAGCGCCGATCAGTCCTGGGCCTGCAGTATAGGCAACCGCATCTAGCTCTTCAGGTTTTGTATCAGCCTGTGCCAGCGTCTCACGCACCAGCGGCAACAGTTTCCGTACGTGATCACGGGAAGCCAGCTCTGGCACAACACCACCGTACTCCGCATGCATTGCTACCTGACTGTACAGAGCATCCCCCAACAGTCCGGTTTCACTGTCATATATGGCTACCCCTGTT
>JAOXSA010000108.1 GCA_025800245.1 Amphritea sp.
CCGTAGCGATAATTCCGCCCATACTGAGCTCACCAGCAGCAACCAGATAAACGCCCAGCACTACTGCTGCAACGGTCATCATCTGTTGCAGATAGCCGGCCAGACTTGAGGCTCCGCTGGCAAGCTTACGGGTCTTGATATCGTACTGCCCCATCTTGCTGACAGCCTGCTCCCAGACCACCTGATACTGGCTCTGAGCGCCGTTAATCTTCATCGCCTCAAGCCCCTGCAAGCCTTCGACCAGGGTCGCCTGCTTCTGGGAAGAGAGTTTCGAGGTCAGCTCAATCTGTTGCGCCAGAGGCTTCTGGATATAGAAGCTGTAACTAATCAGAATCACCATGACAACAATCGGTACAATCACCAGGGGACCACCGACAGCCCAGATCACCAGCAGGAAAATAACGGCAAACGGCAGATCAACAACCGCACTGACGGTTGCGGAGGTAATGAACTCACGAATGGATTCGAAGGATTGCAGATTATTGGCAAACGCCCCTACCGAAAGCGGACGGGCTTCCATTCTTATGCCCATGACACGGGTAAATATCTTCGCCGACAACTGCAGATCGAGTTTTTTACCGGCTATATCGATAAAGTAAGATCGGAGATGTTTCAGAATAAGATCAAACAGAAACACTACAGCCACACCGATGGCTAACACCCAGAGGGAGTCAAACGCCAGGTTAGGCACAATCCTGTCGTACACATTCATCACAAACAGTGGTGATGCGATGGCAAACAGGTTAATCAGAAAA
>JAOXSA010000116.1 GCA_025800245.1 Amphritea sp.
CCCCGAGGCATTGAGCCCCTGTAAGGATTACGTTGCCGAGTGCGCAACGTTGGCTGTCGCTTTGAGCCGGTTTATTCTCTGCGTACTTTCCCTTATTTGACCAGCGGAACGCTACTTCAGGTTTTCGTTGTCAGGGTTCCCATACATGTGCTCTAGAGTAGCCCCAACTGCGATATTCCATCTGCTTAGTACTACGTACGTACCTTGTACTGCGTACATGTGAGGTTTATACGTTTTCATTACACAGCGGTATGGCCCCCCTGAACCTCCGAATTTTTCCTCCACCACGAATTCGTCGCGCCCGTCCGCCTCCCTCGCATCTGTGGCCAGATGCGCCGTTTCGCGACGAATTCCTGTGACCAGAAGCCCTGTGTGTAAGCTTTTCAAGACACTATTGGGTGACTTTCGACAACACGGCCCAGGCCACTGGACCGGAAGCGCAATCACGCCGTCTAGCGTTCCTTCCTCGCGCGCATTCTTTTCCTCGGCTTGACGGGCCGCGGGCCCGGTCGTCGCTCTAATCGAGTGGCCGCTTGAAGGACCGGAAGTGACGTAAGTACGCGCCGCTTCTCGATTAGAGGTAGACCGGTTTTTCGATCACGCTACCTGTTCTCATAGCAAACCTCACGGTTTGTAGCCGGTCGGTATACCGGTCGACCCATCTCTACCTTCACGCTACGTACTTAGCGTGGAAGGCGTTATTACTGGCTTTAGACCGCGTCTAGGGCGCGATCCGCCGCCAGCAAAATGCCTTGAGATGCGTGGGCAGCGTACGGTCCAGTCTTTCACGCTACCACACGGCCACGAGTGGCAATCTCCATATTCATAGTATTTCAACATGTTCTAATTTCTGAGCTAAAATGTCTGAAGTTTCATGACAATAAGTCAATAACATAGC
>JAOXSA010000129.1 GCA_025800245.1 Amphritea sp.
AATGCACAGTGGATTCAATATTCACCACCACGCCCCGTTTCAGTCCGCGGGACTCATGGGAGCCAATGCCGACGATATCGATCGTGCCATCCAGGCCGACTTCGCCCACCAGACACACCACCTTGGAGGTGCCGATATCCAGTGCCACGATCATGTTGCTCGTTGTTGCCATCATTTACTCGTTTTAACTCTGTTTCGCTTCATCGTTCTGGGGATGCCATTTCACCGCCATCCCATTGTTGTAACGGATATCAATCTGTTCGATCCGTCCGGCATCCGCCTCTTCTTTAAGTCGTACCCGATATACCGTCAGGAACCGCTCCAGGCGCTCAACCACCTGCTCTCGCCCAATCACAACCCGAATGCCATTTTCCAGTGTCAGGGTCCAGGCTCCCCGGGCTTCAAACTTAAGTTCGGTTACCTGCAATCCGACAGTACGAAGCATCTGATTCAGGTCGTAATATTGCTCCATCATCAATGCGGTATCACCAGCTGGCCCCTGCATCAACGGCAGATCGCTGTATGCCTTCATCTGCTCTGGCCAGAAAATATCGCCCTCGTGATTGAGCAAGCCATTGCTTCCCCAGCGGGCCACCGGAACTTCTTCCCGAATCTGCAGATACAGTGTTGCCGGCCACTGCCGGGCGACACCCACCTGGTAAACCCACGGATGAGCCTGAATTCCCTCTTTGAGCTCAACAAGATCTGCCGAAAGCAGACCACCGTTCATCAGGGCTACCGATTCATTCGCCAGCGCCTGCCGCTGTAGGTGACGCATTTCACCTTCGATCACGACCTGACCGACCGGCTGATCCAACCAACTGTAGACGTGGCCATACAGTTTTCCTGAAATAGCGACAAATACTGCCAGGGCCGTCAGAATAGTCGCCGGCTTCAACCACCAGTCACTGTCGATATTGAAGCGAGGTAGTTTCCACTCAAATCCAGCTTTCGGGCTATCTGTCTCCGGCTTACGAACAACGCTGGCTCCACGCAAAACAGGCTCTTCCTCCTGTTGCTCAGGTGCGCTATCCAGGCCCGGAAACAGCTTCCGCAGCATGATTACAGACTGCTCCGTAAAATCATCACCACCAACTCCTCAAAAGAGATACCCGACTCTCTGGCTGCCATCGGCACCAGACTGTGATCTGTCATCCCCGGTAACGTGTTCACCTCAAGCAACTGGAAACCCCGCTGCTGATCCAGCATCACGTCCACACGCCCCCAACCGGAGCACCCCACCATATCGAATGCAGTAACAGCCAGCTTTTGTAACTCAACCACCTGAGCATCGGTCAGGCCGTGATCGAAGTGGTACTGCGTATCACTGGACTGATACTTAGCTTCAAAATCATAGAACTCATGCGGTGTTTGCAAGCGAATTACTGGCAAAGCCTGGCCATTGAGAATCGCCACGGTGAATTCGGGACCGTTAACCCAACTCTCAGCCAGTACCGCGCGGTCATAACTACGGGCGTCAGCGATGGCATCCACCAGCTCAGCTTCAGAAGTGACCTTGTGCATACCGATGCTGGAGCCTTCATGGGCAGGCTTTACGATCAGCGGCAACCCTAACTTTTCAATCAGGTCCGCAGGGGCTGCAGTCTCATCTGGCACGCAATAAGCAGGGGTTGGCAATCCTGCTGCCGCCCAGATCTGCTTACACTTCACCTTGTCCATACCCAACGCCGAAGCCATTACACCGCTTCCGGTATAGGGTTTGTGCATCAGTTCCAATAGCCCTTGCAGTGCCCCATCTTCCCCCCCCCGGCCATGAAGGATCAGGAATGCCCGATCAAACTCTGACTCCTGCAGTTGTTGCACAGGGTCAGCACCGTCACCGTTAAGATCGATACCGAAGGCATCCACGCCTGCACTCTGCAATCCTTTCAGGACCTCAGCACCACTCTTCAGAGAGATAACACGTTCGGAGGATTCTCCTCCAAACAGTACTGCGACCCTGCCGAACTCAGTCCGCTCAGTGTCAGAGATGCGAAAACCTGTCATGATTCGCTACCTCCTTTTGTCAGATCCGCCCCCTTAAGCTGATGTGCCAATGCAGTAATATCACCAGCCCCCTGGGTCAGCAGCAGGTCACCTGGCTGAAGCAGGTTACGCAGTACATCATTCACTTCATCAAGGGACTCGATAAACACCGGATCAACACTGCCACGCTGACGAATACTGCGACACAGGCTGCGACTATCGGCACCGGCAATCGGCGTCTCACCGGCTGCGTACACTTCCATCAACAGGAGCACATCCGCCTCGGAAAGTACCTGAACGAAGTCTTCATACAGGTCACGGGTACGGGTATAACGGTGTGGCTGGTTAATCATCACCAGTCGCTTATCCGGCCAGCCTTCTTTTACCGCCCGGATTGTTGCCTGCACTTCACGTGGGTGGTGACCATAATCATCCACCAGCATGACCGTACCACCTTCAACCAGAACATCGCCCAACACCTGGAATCGACGCCCCACACCCTGGAATTTTGACAAACCATCGCAGATAGCCTGATCTTCAATACCTTCATCGGTCGCAACGGCAATAGTAGCCAGCGCATTCAACACATTATGGCGACCAGGCATATTCACGGTAACGTTAAGGTCAGCACGACCATCAGGACGCTTCACAACAAAGCTGGTCTGCATGCCATTCTGCTGGATATCCACAGCCCGGTAGTCTGCTTCTTCATTAACGCCATAGGTCACATAGGGGCGACTAACCCTTGGCAGAATATCCTCAACGACAGGATCATCACTGCACAGCACGGCAAGACCGTAGAAAGGCAGGTTGTGTAGAAAATCGACAAAAGTCTGTTTCAGCTTTTCAAAGTCGCCGCCATAGGTATCCATATGATCCGCATCGATATTGGTCACAATGGCGACCATCGGTTGCAGATGCAGGAATGACGCATCACTCTCATCGGCTTCGGCAACCAGGTAACGACTGCCACCCAGCTTGGCGTTAGTCCCGGCACTATTCAGACGTCCACCGATGACAAAAGTCGGATCAAGCTTCGCCTCAGCAAACACAGACGACAATAAACTGGTCGTGGTGGTCTTACCGTGGGTACCCGCAACCGCAATACCATGCCGGTAGCGCATCAGTTCAGCCAGCATTTCTGCGCGACGCACGATCGGCACACGGCGTTCCCGGGCTGCCATCACTTCCGGGTTATCTTCCTGTACCGCCGTCGAAGTAACGACCACATTGGCTACCGTAATATTTTCGTCAGCATGACCAATAAAGATTTCCGCGCCCATATCGCGCAGGCGCTTGGTAACGGCTGAATCACGGATATCGGAACCAGAGATCTGATAGCCCTGATTCAACAGCACTTCCGCAATGCCGCACATACCGACACCGCCAATACCTACAAAATGAATACGACGAATCCGGCGCATTTCCGGTACTTCATATACAGAGGTGTTATTTTCAGTCACTTTTTCATTACCTCCAGACAAACATCAGCCACAGTACGGCTGGCCTCAGGACGGGCCAGTTGACGCGCATTATTTGCCATTGCGAGCAACTGCTGACGATCATTCAGTTGCTCTGTGAGAATTTCTGTCAGACGATCGGCGTCCAGATCCCGCTGCTGTATCAGCAGCGCTGCATTGGCATCCGCCAGATAACGGGCATTACCGGTCTGGTGGTCGTCTACCGCAAACGGGAAAGGTACCAGCACGGAGGCTACCCCTGCGATACTGATTTCACTTACCGTTAACGCTCCCGCACGGCAAACCACCAGATCAGCCCAGGCATACGCTTCATCCATACGCTCAATAAAAGGTACAACCCGAATTTCTGCCCGCTCAGACAAGCCCAGCTCTTTATAAAGAGGCTCCGCCTCATCAATGTTGCGACGCCCGACCTGATGCCAGACTTCCAGTTCTGTACCGGCTGGCAAATGAGCCAGAACCTGAGGCACCAGATCATTAATCGCTTTTGCGCCCAGACTACCGCCAACCACTAATAAACGAATCGGTCCATCCCGATCTGCGAACCGCTGCTGCGGCTCTGGCAGCTGCAGAATATTACCACGAACCGGATTACCGACCGGCTCAGTTTTTGTTCCGGCTGGAAAAGCATTGCCAAAGGCTTCCAGCACTCTGCGGGCCACTCTGGACAATATTTTATTTGTCATGCCGGCACAGGCGTTCTGTTCATGAATCACAACAGGTACACCGGTCAGCCATGCGGCCATACCGCCTGGACCAGAGGCGAAGCCCCCCATACCCAGTACAGCATCAGGTTTCACACGGCGTAAAACGCCAAGAGCCTGCCACAATGCCAGCATCAGTTTGAAAGGCGCCAGCAGCAGACTCAGTTTCCCCTTGCCCCGCAGCCCCTTTACCTCAATACAATGCAGTGTAATGCCTGCTTTAGGGACGACATCTGCCTCAATACCGGCCGCAGTACCCAACCACTCGACAGCCACACCATCAGCCTGTAGACAATCAGCGGTAGCGAGCGCCGGGAACACATGTCCTCCGGTACCTCCGGCCATGATCAGAACTTTTCTGCCTGTTACCTGCTGATCACTCATCCGTGCTTTCCGCCTTCTGCTTTTTCTTTACCGGCGGAGGGACAACACCTGCACATTCCATCCGCTTCAATTCATAATCAACCCGCATGACAATCGCCAGCATCACACAACTGACGATCAGACTACTGCCGCCATAACTCAACAGAGGCAATGTCAGCCCCTTAGTTGGCAATGCTCCTACATTCACACCGATGTTAATCAGTGCCTGACCCGCCAGCATAATGGCAAAGCCATAAGTCATATATGCCATAAAGAACTGCTGCAGTTTTTCAGCCCGACGGCCAATCCGGAACATCCGCACCGCCAGCAGGCCGTACAGTGCAACCACCACCAATGCCGCAATCAGACCCATCTCTTCAGCCAGTACCGAAAATACAAAATCGGTATGAGCCTCCGGCAGATAAAACAGCTTCTGCACACTGTTGCCCAGCCCGGTGCCAAACCAATCGCCACGGCCAAACGCAATCTGCGCCTGCGCCAACTGATAGCCTGAACCGAATGGATCAGCCCAGGGATCAAGGAACGTTTTCAGACGTACGACACGGTAGGGCTGCAGCATCGCCAGTGACGGAATCACCACAGCACAACCGATGACAATCAGCGCAAACTGACTGAAACGCATACCGCCGAGGAAGATCATCCCCATAACAGTCCCCATCAGCACCACCGCGGCACCGAAATCCGGCTCCAGAATCAGCAGGAAGACAAAGAACGCCAGAGGCAGAGCCGGTTTGGCAATCCCCTTCCAGCTGCTGCGTACTTCAGACAAACGCCTGACCAGATATCCGGCCAGATAAATCACCATGGCAAATTTCGCCACCTCAGATGCCTGGAGGTTAACCGGCCCAAGAGGAATCCAACGCACACTACCGTTAATCTCGCGTCCGACCAGCAGCACAACAATCAATAAAATAAATCCCAGCAACAGCCACCACGGCCCGGTACGTTGCCAGAAGCTGATCGGTATCCGGAACATAATGACTGCAGCACTCAACGCCAGAAAAATAAATATCCCATGGCGAATCATGTAGAAAAACGGATTGCTGTTTTTTACCGCAGCCACCTCAATTGAAGCGGAACTGATCATGACAAAGCCGATCAGGATCAGGCACAATCCTGCCGCCAGAAACCAGGGATCAAACGGCAGAACCTTTACCGGTGCCGGTAGTTCTCCATGACTGGCAACCGCGGCAGTCACTGCACCACCTCTAACTGTTCGACAGCTTCAATAAACGCATCACCCCGGGCCGGGAAACCCGAGAACATATCAAAGCTTGCACAAGCGGGCGAAAGCAGAACAATATCTCCCGGTATAGCCTGCGCAGTCGCAACGGCAACAGCCTCTGTCATCGATCCTGCATACTGACCTTCAAGCGCTGCCACAGCAGCATCTATCTGCGGCCCATCCTCACCAATCAGTACAAGACTCCGACCGGCCTGCTTCATCGGTTTATTCAGGTCGCTGAAATCTGCACCTTTACCCACACCACCGGCAATCAGGACAATTTTATTTTCCGCTGGCAGAGTCGCGGCCAGGCCATCAATTGCAGCAACAGTGGCACCCACATTAGTCCCTTTACTGTCATTGAAGTAAGTAATGCCGTTAACATCTGCAACCCACTGGCAGCGGTGTTTAAGGCCGGTAAATGATTTCAGGGTTTCAAGCATCGCGGCCATTGGCAGCCCGGCAGCATCGCCAAGCGCAAGCGCCGACAACGCATTGATAACATTGTGCTGCCCACGTACTTTTAAATCAGCGACAGGCATCAATGCTTCCAGCCCACGAGCAAGCCATTCAACACCGTCTTTAGTCAGTACCCCGAACTGGTTCAGATCCGGGCGCCCCAGACCAAAGCTGATCTGCTTCACAGAGCTGTTCACCAGTGGCGAGGTCAATGGATCATCCCGATTAATAACGATCTGCTGAGCCCCCCGGAAAATCCGGTGCTTGGCCTGGTAATAAAGCTGCAGGCTGTCATTGTAGCGATCCAGATGATCCGGACTGACATTCAGTACGGTAGCCACTTCAGCCCTCAGATCACTCACTGTCTCAAGCTGAAAGCTGGACAGTTCAAGGACATACAGCGCCTGCTCACCTTCAGCCAGCATATCCAGCACCGGTGTACCAAGATTACCGCCAACACCGACATCAATGCCGGCGGCTTCTGCCATCTGCCCAACCAGTGTCGTGACCGTACTTTTAGCATTAGAGCCTGTAATCGCGATCACCGGCGCAGTAATCGCCTGGCAAAACAGATCAATATCACCACTGAGTCGTGCTCCTGCAGCAACTGCGGCCTGAATCTCCGGTTGATCTTTTGCGACCCCCGGGCTCAGCAGTATCTCTGATGCACGGCAGAGGACTGATTCATCCAGCTCACCACAGATCAGTTCAGCTTCAGGGAACTCATTGCGGATATCGTCAACGCCCGGTGGCTCAGCCCGGGTATCCATCAGGACGAAAGGTAAACCCTGATTTTGCAGATAGCGCGCGCAAGAAAGCCCGGTCTTCCCCAGACCGACAACTACACGCAGCTGATCAGTTGCAATAAGGCTCACTTTCTCTCCTTAACGTATTTTCAGGGTTGCCAAGCCGATCAGCACCAGTACCACGGTAATGATCCAGAAACGCACAATTACGCGAGGCTCAGGCCAGCCTTTCAGTTCAAAGTGATGATGCAGCGGAGCCATACGGAAAATCCGACGGCCAGTCAGCTTGAAAGATGCGACCTGCAGAATCACCGAGACCGTCTCAATAACAAACACTCCGCCCATGATGAACAGTACCAGTTCCTGGCGTACAATCACCGCAATCACACCCAGTGCGGCTCCCAGTGCCAGTGCACCTACATCCCCCATAAACACCTGAGCCGGATACGCGTTGAACCAGAGGAATCCCAGCCCGGCTCCGACAATCGAGCCGCAGATAATAATCAGCTCGCCTGAACCGGCGATGTATGGAATATGCAGATATTCAGCAAAATTCACGTTACCACCGAGATAGGCGAATACCCCCAGTGCACCGGCCACCATCACCGTTGGAAGAATCGCCAGACCATCCAGACCATCTGTCAGGTTTACCGCGTTAGATGTTCCGACGATGACAAAGTAGGTAAAGACAATAAAGAACAGCCCCATATCAATGGCAACTTCTTTAAACACAGGAATAATAAGCTGAGTTTCGGCAGCTGATTCCGCCGTCATGTACAGCACAATCGCGGCACCGACACCGCCAACGGATTGCCAGAAATACTTCCAGCGCGCCGGCAGACCACGGGAACTTTTCTCAATAACCATACGGTAGTCGTCAACCCAGCCAACGGCACCGAAGATAAAGGTTACACCCAATACAATCCAGGTATAACGGTTGGTCAGATCCGCCCACAGCAGACTGCTGATCATAATAGCCAGAATAATCAGTGAGCCGCCCATTGTTGGGGTACCCGCTTTACTCAGGTGGGATTGCGGGCCATCATCACGAACCGTCTGACCAATCTGCAGGCTCTTCAGCTTGCGAATCAGCGCCGGCCCCAGCGCCAGAGATATAGCAAGTGCCGTTAGCACTCCCAGAATGCCGCGCAGCGTCAGGTAGCTGAATACCGCAAAAAAACTATTATATTCAGCCAGCCACTCGGCCAGAAGTAATAACATCAGTTGCTCTCCCCATTATTATCAGCCGCCTTCATCGCCGCGACCACATTATCCATTTTTGCACTGCGCGACCCTTTCACAAGAATATTCCGTTGCGCAGAAGGCAGTTGTTGCAGGGCATCACACAGGACTTTCTGATCTTCAAAATGAAGCCCGTCATGGCCACCTTGTGCTTTGAAACCCTGCACAGTTTTTTCGCTCAGAGTGCCACAGGCATAGAGTCTGTTTACGCCGTGTTCCGCTGCATACTGACCGACACCATAGTGCTGTTCCTGCTCGTCAGCACCCAGTTCGCCCATATCCCCGAGCACTAACACTGACTCTCCGGACAGTTCTATCAGTGCATTCACTGCAGCCTTAACTGCATCAGGGTTAGCGTTATAACTATCATCAATCAGCAGCGTATTATCCGTCAGCGTGGTTGGTTGCATCCGCCCTGCTGCCCCGCGACATTGAGCCAGACCATCTGCAACAACCTGCAGAGCGCAGCCGTCAGCCAGAGTAGCTGCAGCGGCAGCCAGTGCATTGGCAACATTATGTCGTCCCATCAGGCCTAAACGCACAGTAACCACCTGCCCCTGATAGTTCAGTCCGAACTGGTAACAACCGTTAGCTTGCTGCTCTATATCTGAGGCATAAACCGTCGCAGAGCTGTCATTCAGAGAAAAAGAGTAGGTTGGCTGTTGTAGCAGCATGCCACGCCAGTAACCCACATGGGGATCATCCAGATTGATTACTGCAGTGCCCTGCTCGCTCAGACCATTGAAGATCTCGGCTTTCGCTTTGACAACCCCCATCAGGCTACCGAATCCCTCAAGGTGAGCCCCCATCGCATTATTCAGAATTGCCACATCGGGTTTTGCTAACCCGGTGCTGTACGCAATTTCGTGAGGCCCGTTAGCCCCCATTTCGATCACTGCGTACTGATCACCCGAAGACAATCGCAACAGTGTTAAAGGCACACCGATATCGTTATTCAGGTTGCCCTGCGTAGCCAGGGTCTGTCCCCTTAAGCGGTTAACGGAAGCCATCATCTCTTTAACGGTAGTCTTTCCGCCACTACCAGTGACTGCGAACAGAGAACCATTGAAACGCTCACGGTTATAAGCAGCAATCTGCCCTAGTGCCAAACGGGTATTGGTCACAATTAGCTGAGGTATTGCCAACGGCAATTCACGCTCAACAACGGCCGCTACCGCGCCGCTTTCTGAAGCCTGCGCAACAAAATCATGGGCATCAAAGTTATCGCCTTTCAGTGCGATGAACAGATCACCTTCATTAATCGAACGGGTATCAGTGCTGACACCCAGGATCTGAATATCCTCACCGGCTAATTTTCCCGACAGAGCTGCTGCCAGATCTTGCAACGAAAACGGACCGTTCATCAGACAGCCCTCCCGGACATCGCATCTCTGGCGATCGCCAGATCATCGAATGGCATTTTTACCCCTTGAATATCCTGATAATTCTCGTGACCTTTACCGGCTATAAGCAATATATCGCCAGACTGAAGCCGCTCTACGGCATAATTAATGGCCTGTTTCCGGTCACTATCAACCACTGGTTTCGAGACTTTTATACCCTCAAGAATCATATCAATGATCTGCTGGGGGTCTTCTGTGCGAGGGTTATCACTGGTTACTACAATCTTATCTGCATACTGATCGGCTACACCGCCCATTAAGGCGCGTTTGCCGTTATCCCGGTCACCGCCACAACCGAACACGCACCAGAGGTCACCCTCACAATGGGTGCGCAACGATGTCAGCGCTTTCCCCAGTGCATCAGGTGTGTGGGCATAGTCCACAACCACCAACGGTAACTGTTTCGTGACCCGCTGCATTCTTCCGGGTACTGCTTCAACGCTATTCACCGCCTGCGCCAGCTCATCGCCAGCAAGCCCCATCTGTCCTACCAGAGCAACCGACAGCAACAGATTGCTGAGATTAAAGCGACCAATAAGGCCAGTCTGAAGCACGAAAGTTCCCCACGGGCTGACAATATCCGCAGAAATACCGCTATTAGATAAAACCACGTTTGCAGCCCGAACCTGAGCATGCTCAGACTCACCGAACGTCACACAGTGCGCTACAGCATCCTCCCGGCTCAGTTCAGCGCCAAATTCATCATCTGCATTGATGGCCTGAATCTGAATATTCAACGCCCGGAACAATCGCGCTTTAGCAGCACCATAGCTTTTCATATCACCGTGATAATCCAGATGATCACGGGACAGATTGGTAAACCCGGCTGCATCAAAGTCCACACCGGCAACACGGTGCTGATCCAGAGCATGGCTGGAAACTTCCATCACTACGGCTGTAGCACCCTGTCGGTACAGATCAGCCAGCATTCTGTGCAGAGATATAGCATCCGGAGTTGTATGAGTAGCCTCACTCAACTCGCCTAACAAACCATTGCCCACGGTACCGATCAGACCACATCGAGCACCGGTGCTTTCAAGCATCTGGGCAATATAATGAGCACAGGATGTCTTCCCGTTCGTGCCGGTAATACCCACAACCTGCATCACCCGGGATGGTTCACCATAAAACCGGGAAGCGATCTCACCGATCAACGCAGCAACATCTGCCACACCGATCAGCGGAATCGTCACTTCAATAGGGTCCGCTGCAGCCAGTTCTGCTTCATCAACAATCGCAGCAACTGCCCCTTCTGCTGCAGCGGAGCAAACATAGTCAATGCCTTTATGGCTCACACCATTGCGGGCAAAGAACAGATCACCAGGCTGTATATGACGGCTATCCTGGCATAAGCCGGTCACATCCAGTCCCTGTAAACGGTCATCATTGACCGCGTCGGGCACCAGCCCGTTCAACAGACTTATCAGGGAAAAAGCCTGCTCGCTCATTTCATCACCATCTGTGTATTGGCGGTCTGCCAGTTATCCGGCGCCACATTCAACATGCGCAGTGCGCCGCCAACAATCCGGGAGAATACCGGCGCGGCTACTTCACCACCGTAGTATTCCTGATTCTTAGGATTATCCACCATCACAACTGCCACAATTTCCGGATTGATCACCGGGGCTACACCCGCGAAGACTGCGATGTATCGGTCATCGGCATAGCCACCATTACTGGCTTTGTGCGCGGTACCGGTTTTACCGGCAACACGGTATCCACTGATCGCCGCGCGACGCCCTGTACCACCCTGCTGAGTCACGGTTTCCATCATTCTCAGCACACTGTCAGCGACTTCTTCAGGCATCACCCGAGTCGCAGGCTCAGGCCGATCAAGCTTCAGCAAAGACACAGGGCGCATCACACCGCCGGTTGCAAACGGCATGTATGACTGTGCCAACTGCAGAGGAGTCACTGATAATCCATAGCCATAAGACATAGTGGCACGCTCAACCGTGCGTTTTTTAGGGTAGTAAGGCAGTACACCAGCCTGCTCACCCGGAAATCCAGTGCCCGGCACACGCCCTAAACCCAGATTCTGCATGGTATTGCGCACCGCATCTTCATGCATACTCAGCGCCAGCTTAGTGACACCGACATTGCTGGATTTAGTGATAATGCGACCAATATCCAGTTCACCATAATTGCGGTGATCCCTGATCGTTTTACCGCGTACACGCATATACCCCGGGGAAGTATCAATGACACTGTTCAGAGAGTACTGTCCACTCATCAACGCTGTCGCAACCGTAATCGGCTTCATGGTCGATCCGGGCTCAAAAGTATCAGTCAACGCTCTGTTTCGAAGCGCCTTCATACCATCCCCCAGATTGCTCCGGTCATTCGGGTTGTATGATGGCTGATTCACCATTGCCAGTACTTCACCGGTGTGAGCATCAAGCACCACAGCAGCACCGGAATCTGCTTTGTGCGCCTGAACCGCAGCTTTAAGTTCACGGTACGCCAGATACTGCAGTCGCAGATCGATACTCAGCTGCAGATCATGTCCCTGAGTCATCGGTTCAACTTCGCGGATATGCTTGACGGTTCGCCCAAGCAGATCCTTCATAACCAGTTTTTTGCCCGGCACCCCCTGTAGCCAGTCATCGAAAGCCAGCTCGATACCTTCCTGCCCCTTACCATCGACATTGGTAAAGCCAACCAGGTGGGTCGCAACTTCTGCGGCCGGGTAAAAGCGCTTATATTCCCGATCAACATAGACCCCCGGAAGATCCAACGCTTCTACTTTAGCGGCCTCTGCCGGAGTCATCTGACGCTTCAGATAAAGAAACTGCTTATTGCGGAAACGGGATACCTTTTTCACCAGTGCCGGGCGATCGCTGTTCAGCAACGCCGCCAGACGGTCAATTGAGCCATGCTTCAGGTCAAACTCCTGTGGATTAACCCAAACAGTGGAAACCGGTGCACTGACCGACAACGGCTGACCATTACGATCACTGATCATTCCCCGATGCGCAGGAATTACCGCAGTTCTCAATACACGGGCATCACCTTGCTGTTTCAGGAATGCCTGTTCCTGGACATTGAGCGAAAGCATTTTGCCGGCGATCGCTACAGCAATCAGTAATAGCAGACCGAAAACCAGCCACAGACGCCAGCCACGTGCTGCACGAGTCTGAATAGACTGCTCATCGCTCATCTCTGATCACCTCTACCTGATCCGGAATCCGCATACTCAAACGTTTAATCGCCACCGACTCAACCCGACTGTTCGCCGCCAACGCCCCTTGTTCTAATAACAATTGCCCCCATTCAACCTGGAGCTCATCCCACTGCTGTACTAACTCTTGCTGCTGGTTAAACAGCAACCGATACTGGTGTGCTGACCAGATAACCCACAATGCCGAAACAACCACCGCAACAATCAGTGCGATAACCAGCAGCGCAGGCTTTACCAGCTTTACCGGTTCAACCAGTTCTCCTGGCTGATACTCCTCTTCCTGCTGCGTCCAGCGCGGCAGTTTCCAGCTCAGTTTCATTTAACCTTCAGCGCTGCCCGCATCACCGCACTGCGTGAACGCGGATTATCAGAAACTTCCTGTTTGCCGGCTTTAACCGCCTTACCTACAGCCTTCATGCGGATCTTAAGCATGTCATCGGTCACAGGAATCCCCGGCGGCAGATGCTCATCACCTTTTACATGGCGGCGAATGAAGCGCTTCACTATACGGTCTTCTAATGAATGGAAACTGATCACAACCAGGCGACCACCGGGTTTAAGAACCTCAAGGGCCTGGTCGAGGCATTCTTCCAGATCTTCCAGCTCGCGATTAATAAAGATACGGATACCCTGAAATGCCCGTGTGGCAGGATGTTTACCCTTTTCCCAGGATGGATTCGCTTCAGATATGATTTTCGCCAGCTGCCCCGTGGTTGTAATCGGAGCTTCTTCGCGCGCCGCCAGAACAGCCCGGGCCATGCGACGGGAATGTCGTTCTTCGCCGTAGGTATAGAGCACATCAGCGATCTCTTTCTCGCCGGCATGAGCCAGCCATTCAGCGGCACTTTCACCTACATCCGGATTCATCCGCATATCCAGCGGACCATCACTCATAAAACTGAAGCCCCGATTCGGGTCATCCAGCTGTGGAGAAGATACCCCCAGGTCCAGCAACACACCGTCAACTTGTCCAAGCAGACCACGGGATTCGACGAAGGATTGCATCTGAGCGAATGAACCACGCTCGATAGAAAAGCGCGGTTCCTCACCAAAACGCTCTGCAGCACAGGCAATCGCTTCAGGATCTTTATCAATCCCCATCAGACGACCCTGTTCAGTCAGTCGACTTAACACCAGCGAGGAGTGCCCACCCCGCCCAAAGGTACCATCGATATAAAAGCCATCCCCGTCGCCGACCAGGGTATCCACAGCTTCATTCAGTAATACTGTGATGTGTTTAAACTCTGCACTCATGTGCTAACCCCGTCGGTTAAAGTGATAAATTCTGTAATTCGTCCGGTAAAGCAGCAACACCCTCAACATCAGCCAGATATTCTTCCCGGGTGCTCATCCAGCGCGCCTCGCTCCAGATCTCAAATTTGTTGCCCTGCCCCAACAACACAATCTCTTTGTCCAGTTCAGCGTATTCCCGCAGAGGCGCTGGCAGAAGTAAGCGACCGTTGGAATCCATGTTCAGATCGGTTGCGTGTCCGATCAGTAAGCGCTGAATTCTACGTGCCGCCGGATTAAAGCTGGGTAGCGCTTCGATCTTTTCCTGAATATCTTCCCATTCAGCCAGAGGATATAAAAGCAGGCACCGTTCCTCAGTATCGATGGTCGCAACCAGATGCCCACAGCAGTGCTCCGTGATCTTGTCACGGTAGCGCGCCGGTATGGCCATACGGCCTTTGGCATCAAGATTGATTGGATTGACCCCTCGAAACACTTTTTAGCCCTTGCCTGCCTGTTTATTCCCTAAAAACCCACAATTACCCACAATTACCCACTAAGGCACACTATAGAAATTAACCCCGCTATTTGCAAGGCTGCCAGACACAGTCTGAGACGGTTTCAGAGAGATTTATTAGGGATATAGATGCAGGCTTTTCAGGATCATAAAAAGGTGTTTAAAAAAGCCAACAAAAACATAGAACTATGCAGACGCAGGAAAGAGACAGAGCGCTAAAACTATACAATCACATGAATAAAAATTGAGACAAACAAGAAAAAGTGGGAGAGCGTCCCATGGAAGCAATCTAAACGATCACATTGCCATGCAAATTAAGCTCTGAGCTGCCCTGGCAACCTATTTGGGCAACGTGACTGCGCCATGCCGTCTTTTTCGAGCTACAAGCAAGCGGCTTTAGCCGCGATCCAGCCAGATGGACTTTGCCCGCCAATCTAAAGAGTATCATGGACAATCACTTATCCACTGGACACTATCCGATATAAAGAAAAAATTGCAGAGTTCGCCGATAAGCCGGGTTCTGTCGTGGACAATCATTCATCTAGGACCTGCGTCGCCACAGGTCTCAAGCGACCTACCCGAATCCAGTATGGGCCATACCTTAGTGGATTCCTATTTGGTCTTGCTCCAGGTGGGGTTTACCATGCCGTGTTGTGTTACCACACACGCGGTGCGCTCTTACCGCACCCTTTCACCCTTACCGGCTTCCGAAGAAGCTTAGGCGGTCTGCTCTCTGCTGCACTTTCCGTAGGCTTGCGCCCCCCAGGCGTTACCTGGCACCCTGCCCGATGGAGCCCGGACTTTCCTCCCCCCTGCGAACAGGGCGACGATTGTCTGGCGAACTCTGCGGCGCAAAGGATACCAGCAACCGGGTGGGAAGCAAGCGAAAAGAAAACATGTCGCGATCAATCCTGCTTACGATCCAGCGCAGCCTGATATAGCACCTTCTTCTTCACACCGGTAATCTTCGCAGCCAATGCTGAAGCCTGCTTTACAGAAAGCTCTTCAAGGAGAATATCCAGCACTTCTTCTGCCCGGGCATCCAGCGCAGAACCATCCTTCTCCGGCGCCCCCTGAATCATCAGCACAAACTCCCCTTTGCGCTGATTCGGATCAGACTCAACTTTCTCAAGCACCTCTGCTGCTGAGCCATTCAGGAACGTCTCAAATGTTTTAGTCAGCTCACGGGCAATGGCAACGGGTCGCTCAGCGCCAAACACCTCAACAACCGCTTTCAGGCTATCAATAATCCGGTGAGGCGACTCATAAAAGAGCAATGTCCGGGATTCCTGAGCCAGCCCGGAGAAGCAATTCAGACGCTGCTGCGGCTTCGCGGGAGGAAAGCCCTCAAACGCAAACCGATCAGAAGGAATACCCGCCGCTGATAATGCCGTAATCATGGCACAGCAACCCGGCACCGGTACTACCCGGAACCCAGCCTCACGCACTTCGCGGACCAGAATAAAACCCGGATCAGAAATTAGCGGCGTACCGGCATCCGAAATCAACGCAACATCGTCACCTTTAGCCAGAATTTCGATAATTTTTTGCTGCTGCTGGCGTTCATTGTGGTCATGAACTGCTATCATCGGCGTTTTAATACTAAAATGTGCCAGCAACCGACCGCTATGACGGGTATCTTCAGCTGCAATTAATGCAACTGATTCCAGAATGCGCTGAGCCCGGGGAGTCATATCCTCGAGATTGCCAATAGGTGTTGCAACAACATATAAAACTGATTCGGACATCGGTATTCGAGCTACTTAAATTTCAGGGTGTGAAAGTATATGACGTTTCCAAGCCGCCTGTCTCTTGTACTGGCTGCTTCAGCCGCGCTTTTTATTGCCGGGTGTAGCATCCAGCAGACAGGATCCTCTACCACCGGCCAGCCTCTGACAGAGATGGAACAGGTATCACAACTACTCAGTCAGGCAGAAACCGCTGCACCGATTCGAAGCGCCGAACTCAAAGCTGAAGCGGCTCGCATCCTCATGCGGCTGGACCGCAAAGAAGAAGCAGCCCTGCTACTCGAGGAGATCGACTTACAACGGCTGGCACCCGCACTGCAATTCGAAATTGCACAACTGAAAGCACGTGCCGCACTGGAAAAAGAGGATGGCCGTCAGGCGCTGAAATATCTTCAGCAACTACCTGAAAGCACCACCAGCACACTACTTCCGGAGCAACAATACTCTATCGGGGAGATGCAGGCCGAAGCATACCGGTTCCAGCAGGATCGCCTTAGCGAACTGCTCCAGTTAATCCAGCTCAGCAGCTACAGCCCGGAAGACAAAGCACAGACACTGCACAACCGGATCTGGGAAATTCTTGGGGAGCTGCCTTCTGCACAGCTACAGCAACTCAGCCGCCAGCCCGCAAACACTTACTATGAGCAAGGCTGGTATGAACTGGCACTCAGCACCCGCGGCGCTACCGATCTCAGCAGCCAGTCCAAGCAGATGGAACAATGGCAATTACTCTGGGAATCTCATCCAGCCCAACGAATTGCTCCGGAAGCCCTGCAGGCGATTGCCCAGGCAACTACAATTGAAGCTAATCGGATCGGCCTGCTACTACCATTGAGCGGCCGCCTGCAGAAACCAGCAGAAGCGATCATGAACGGCTTTATGACCGCTCACTACAATGCCGCCAGAGAAGGAAGAGCCACCCCGGAAATCATCGTGCTGGATACCGAGCAGTTTGAAAACCCTCAACAGCTTTATCAGGTTGCCGAGGAAAAACAGCTGGAGCTACTAATCGGCCCACTGCGCAAAGAGATGGTAGAACTAGCCCTGGATTCAGGCCCTGCACCGATCCCGACACTGACCCTTAACACCGTACTGGGCAAATATCAGAACAACATCTATCAATTCGGCCTCTCCGTTGAAGACGAAGCGATTCAGGCTGCAGAACAGATGTGGCAGGATGGTCATAAGCAAGTTCTTATGTACATTTCTGCAGCCGAGTGGGGACAGCGCGCCGAAGCGGCATTTACTAACCATTTCGAATCACTGGGCGGCACTGTTCTGGACAGCTACAGCTTTGCCCGCGATGCGAACTACTCTGAGCAGATCGCCACACTACTGGCAACCGAGGCAAGCACCGAAAGACGGAAACAGCTGACCCGTATTATTGGCGAGCGCCCGGAAGCAGAAGAGCGACGCCGACAGGATGTCGATGCCATTTTCCTGTCTGCACCACCACAAGCCGCTCGCCAGATTAAACCTACGCTGGCCTTCCACTATGCCGGCAGGATACCCGTGTATGCCACATCACACATCTACACAGGCAACGAGTCTGCCATTGAAGACCAGGATCTGAACGGTATACGCTTCGTTGCCACGCCATGGCTTATCAAAGAGCCTTCTAATGCCCACCTACAACTTGCTCAACAGCAGGCTAATACCAACAGTCGCTTCGGCCGGCTTTATGCACTGGGCATAGATGCTTTTCAGCTATACCCCTATCTCGCCCAGATGGCAGCTTCACCGGAAGCGCAGATAAATGGTGAGACAGGCACTCTATCCGTCAACAGCAGCAATCAGATACAACGCCAGCTTAACTGGGCTACTTTTAAGCAGGGAGTCGCTACAGCTCAATAATCCTTATACGGAGAAAGTCATGGACAGACAGTTGATCGGCAAGGAAGCCGAACAAAAAGCCCTGAACTACATCAGACAGCAAGGCTTGAAATTGGTAACGGCAAACTATCACTGCCGACTTGGCGAAATTGACCTGATCGCCAAAGAAAAGAAAACACTGGTTTTTATTGAGGTTCGCGCGCGCTCGCATCAGCAATGGGGCGGCGCATCAGCTTCAGTAGATTTGCGCAAGCAACGCAAGATAGCCAAAGCCGCAGCACACTTCCTGAGCACGCATCGCGAATACAGGAACACTTCATGCCGGTTTGACGTTATTGCATTTGAAACAAAGCCCCACACAGACACTGGAGATTCCTGTCCCGTGTGGTATAAAGACGCCTTTAGACCTGAAGCTACTTTCTGACTGGAGCCACGATGGTATTGCAAGACCGGGTGATTAGCCTGTTTCACAACTCAATGGAGGTGAATGCCCAGACCATCGAGGAGTATACGCCACATATCTCGCACGCTGGCGAACTCCTGCTGAACTGTCTGATGACAGAGAATAAGATTCTTTGCTGCGGCAACGGTGGCGGCGCTTCACTGGCTCAGCATTTCAGCAGCCTGCTACTAAACCAGTTCCGCCATGAACGCCCCGGCCTTCCAGCTATAGCGCTTAGCGCAGACGGCGCCGCTCTGTCCGGCATCGCTCATGACAGCCAGTTTAATGACGTATTTTCCAAACAGATCCGCGCCTTGGGACAACCCGGCGACCTGCTGCTACTGATATCCACAGACGGTCGCAGCGCCAACCTGATCCAGGCCATCCAGGCAGCCCACGACAGAGACATGCTGGTTATCGCGCTGACTGGTGGAACTAATGACGATATTCACTCTCTATTACTGCCGGACGAGGTTGAATTCTGCATCCCGGCAGAAGATCCAGCCCTGATATATGGCGCACAGACACTGGTATTGCACGCATTGTGCGATCTGATCGATTATCAACTTTTTGGCGGAGAATAAGTCATGAAACGACTGCTGGCCGTGACCCTGGCATGTGTTGTAATGAGCGGCTGCTCTACAGTTGTGAGCACCCTGAAAGAGGAACCTATTCAGGAAGACGTAGAAAACCGTACAACCGGCAGCTACGTGGAAGACGAGATCATCGAGATCAAAGCCAACGTAAACATCAGCAAGGCCTCTGAAGAGCTTCGCAGCAGCCATGTCAACGTTACCAGCTTTAACGGTGTCGTACTGATCACCGGCCAGGTAGCTACAGACCAGAGCCGCCTGGAAGCAGAGCAGATTGTCAGTCAGGTACGCAAAGTTCGCCGCATCCACAATGAACTGACAGTTACCAGCCCGACATCCACTCTTACTCGCGCCAGTGATACCTGGATCACTGCGAAGATCAAAGCCAATATGCTGGGCAACGAAAACGTCGATGCAACCCGCGTAAAAGTTGTGACAGAAAACGGTGTTGTTTATCTGATGGGACTGGTTACCCAGGTGGAAGCAGATAACGCTATCAACCTGGTCCGCGGCGTAAATGGCATCCAGAAGATTGTTAAAATCTTTGAGTACATCGACGCCTGACAAACCCCTTAAAAATAAAAAAACCGCCCTATGGCGGTTTTTTTTATTTCTGATGACTACTTCACCACTTTCAGCGAAGGACGACCTGAAGGCTTCTCAGGACTGGGAGGCGCTGGCGGTTCATCATCCGGCTCAGGTGGAAGATCAAACGCCTCAACACCGGGCTCAGCACCAAATCCCATGCCCTTCCCGTTTTCACGCGCATAGACAGCCAGAACCGATACCATCGGCGCGTAAATATTCATAGGCACACCACCGAAGCGCGCACTAAAGCTGATGGCATCATTATCAATCATCAGCCCCTGCACCGCAGAGGGTGAGATATTCAGCACAATCTGACCATCATTTACGAACTGCTCAGGAACCATTACACCCTGAATCTCAGCATCGACCACAACATGAGGAGTCCAGCCCTGATCCAGAATCCACTCGTGCAGCCCTCGCACCAGATAAGCACGGCTAGATTGCATCACATTCTCCAATTATCAAAGGTCAGTACCAGAACAAACCAATAAAAAAGGGATGCACAGATGTCATCCCTTTCTATAGATAGTCCCGTCAGTATCAGTCGCGCATTTCGCGCTCTTCCTCAGACAGGCTGATCTGGAAAGACTCACGCTCAAACAGGCGCTCCATGTATTTCAGCAGATCTTTACTCTGTGCTTCCGGGAGCTCAACACCCAGAATTTCCAGACGCCACAGCAGAGGAGCAATGCAGCAATCAACCAGAGTAAACTCTTCACTCATGAAGAAATCTTTCTCGCCGAAGATAGGAGAAACTGCCACCAGACTATCACGCAACTCTTTGCGTGCCTGATCAGCTTCATCGGCATCTTCAGTGGTCAGAATAGTATCTGCAAGATCACACCAGTCACGCTGTATACGGTACATATACAGGCGGCTTTCCGCGCGAGCAACAGGATAAACAGGCAGCAATGGAGGATGAGGGAAACGCTCGTCCAGATACTCCATCATCACATTCGACTCATACAGAACCAGCTCTCTGTCCAGCAGAGTTGGCAGGCTGTTGTATGGATTCAGTGACGCCAGATCCTCAGGCAGATTGTTCGGATCGCAATCATTGATTTCAACGGCGACACCTTTTTCTGCCAGCACGATACGTACCCGATGGCTGTAATGATCATTACCATCGGAGTAAAAAGTCATTGAAGAACGCTTGGCCACTACGCCCATTAAATCACCCCGTTACACATATTCCAGAAAAAAAACATACGCGACCCACAGAATGAGCCGCGTACGGGTATTTGTCGACTATCGGACGTATTAGTGTACGTCTTTCCAGTACTCTTTCTTCAGCGCAAACGCGAACACGAAGAAGATAGCCAGGAAGATCAGCACTTTAGTACCGAGAGAACGAGACTCCAGCAGTACCGGGTTACCCATGTAAGACATGAAGTTAACCAGGTCATAGACAGTCTTATCAAACTCTTCAGCAGACTGAGTACCCTTCTCAGCCAGTGTCAGACAGCCACCGATTTGCAGACCAGTCAGAGGATCAATTTCCTTCTTCTGGTGAATCAGTTCTTCCTGAGTACAGTGGTTCTTCTGAACGCCCTGCAGACCTTCCAGCACGTTAGGCATACCTACGTCCGGGAAAACCACGTTGTTCACACCCCAAGGGCGGGACTTATCTTCGTAGAAACTACGCAGGTAAGTATACAACCAGTCTTCACCACGCAGACGGGATTCCAGAGTCAGATCCGGTGGTGCAGTACCAAACCACACAGCCGCTTCTGCCTTTGGCATCGCGTTAGTCATCTGCTCACCTACTTTCTGGTCACCGAAAATCAGATTTTCCTGAACCAGCTCGTTAGGCATACCCAGATCTACAGCTGCACGCTCAAAACGCTGATACTCAGCAGAGTGGCAACCCAGACAGTAGTTAACAAAAGTCTGCATACCACGCTGCAGAGACTCTTTGTTTGCGTGATCAATCTCAATGTGATCCAGCGGCGCTTTGGCGCCAGCAGCATTCGCTGCTACTGGCATCAGCACCATCATGATAGCGATAAAAAACTTTTTCATTAGCCTGTTACCCTTTCTGGTACCGGTTTAGTGCTTTCCATTCTGGTGTAGAACGGCATCAGGAAGAAGTACGCGAAGTACAGCGCAGTACAGATCTGTGCAACCAGCGTACGACCCGGGGAGGACGCTACAACACCCAGGTAACCCAGGATCACGAAGCATACGCAGAAGATCAGCAGCCATACTTTGCTCATCCAACCCTTGTAGCGCATAGACTTAACAGGGCTACGATCCAGCCAAGGCAGAACGAACAGGATAGCAATCGCCGCACCCATCACAACAACACCCGGGAACTGAGATCCAGCGATTGGCGGGATCGCACGCAGCATTGCGTAGAATGGCGTAAAGTACCATACCGGAGCAATGTGCTCAGGCGTCTTCAGCGGGTTTGCAGGCTCAAAGTTTGGCTTCTCAATGAAGTAACCGCCCATCTCCGGGAAGAAGAAGATGATCAGGCAGAAGACAAACAGGAATACCACAACACCTACGATATCTTTAACAGTGTAGTAAGGGTGGAATGGGATACCGTCCAGCGGAATACCGTTCTCATCCTTCTTATCTTTAATCTCGATACCATCAGGGTTGTTAGAACCCACTTCGTGCAGTGCGATGATGTGCATTACAACCAGCGCCAGCAGAACGATTGGCAGTGCAACAACGTGCAGAGAGAAGAAGCGGTTCAGAGTGATACCGGAAATCAGGTAGTCACCACGGATCCACTCTGCCAGCTCAGGACCCACAACAGGTACTGCAGCAAACAGGGATACGATTACCTGAGCACCCCAGTAAGACATCTGACCCCATGGCAGCAGATAGCCCATGAAGGCTTCAGCCATCAGCGCCAGGTAGATAGTCATACCGAAGATCCACACCAGCTCACGAGGCTTACGGTAAGAACCGTACATCAGACCACGGAACATATGCAGGTAAACAACAGCAAAGAACGCAGACGCACCGGTGGAGTGCATGTAGCGCAGCAACCAACCGTAGTCCACATCACGCATGATGTATTCAACAGACGCAAACGCACCATCAGCGCTTGGGTTGTAGCTCATAGTCAGCCAGATACCGGTCAGCAGCTGGTTAACCAGTACCAGCAGCGCCAGGGAACCAAAGAAGTACCAGAAGTTGAAGTTCTTTGGAGCGTAGTATTTAGACAGGTGATCTTCCCACATCGCTGTCAGCGGGAAACGATCATCAATCCAGCCCATCAGGCCCGGATTACCTTTATTGCGAGTACCAGCCATTATGCATTCTCCTGATCAAGGCCAACGATGATCACATTTTCGCTCTCATAGAAGTGAGGCGGGATCACCAGGTTGCTTGGTGCCGGAACACCGCTGTATACGCGGCCGGACAGGTCAAAACGAGAACCGTGACATGGGCAGTAGAAACCACCAACCCATTCAGCACCCAGATCTGCAGGCGCAACTTCCGGACGGTAAGTCGGAGAACAACCCAGGTGCGTACAGATACCTACCAGCACGATGATATCGTCGCGCAGCGCACGGATTGGTGTCTTAGGAATGTATGCTGGCTGCTGAGGCACCTCAGACATTGGGTCAGCCATACGATCGCTGATTTTTGGCAGTTCAGCCAGAGCTTCGTCGCCGCGGCGAACAACCCATACCGGCTTACCACGCCACTTAACAATCATCTGCTGACCTGGCTCCAGCTTGCTGACATCCACCTTAACAGGCGCACCAGCAGTCTTTGCTTTGGCACTTGGATTCCAGGAAGCTACGAATGGAACTGCAGCTCCCACGGCACCGACTGCCCCAACAGCAGACGTGGCACCGATCAGGAGACGTCGCCGCCCCTTATTCACGCCGTCATTACTCATTAAGATTATCTCCCCTCACTCAACCTTTCCGCCCCCGCATTGTTGCAATGCGACAATTGTCCGGCTGCTCAGTAATGAATACCGAATTAACGGATTTTTAAAATGGCCCAAATAGTAAAGAAAATCCCCTCTTCTTACAAGGCAATTTCCGGCCAAAAGCGCTGATTTACGCCTATAGTTGATCTCGTACCGACAGCATATTTTCTACTGCCAAAAAAAACGCCCGGACCATTGCTGGTGCGGGCGATTTTTTGTGCGATACAAAAAAGTATCGAAGCGAAATTAACGCTTGGAGAATTGTGGCTTCTTACGTGCTTTACGCAGACCCACTTTCTTACGCTCAACTTCACGTGCGTCACGGGTAACGAAACCAGCAGCACGCAGTTCTGGACGCAGAGTCTCATCGTACTCCATCAGAGCGCGAGTGATACCGTGACGGATAGCGCCAGCCTGACCGAAGCCACCGCCGCCTTTAACAGTCACGTATACGTCGAATTTTTCAGTGTTACCTGTCAGCTCCAGAGGCTGACGAACGATCATGCGAGCAGTTTCGCGACCGAAGTAAACATCCAGCTCACGCTGGTTAACGGTGATTTTGCCAGTACCTGGACGCAGGAAAACACGTGCAGTAGAGGACTTACGACGGCCAGTGCCGTAATACTGAGTTGAAGACATAGTTAGCTGCCCCTTAGATATTCAGTTCTTGTGGCTGTTGAGCCGCATGCGGATGTTCTGCACCAGCGTACACTTTCATCTTGGTGTACATAGCACGACCCAGGGGACCTTTTGGCAGCATGCCTTTAACGGCCAGTTCGATGGTGCGTGTTGGGTGAGTTTCAACCATCTTCTCGAAAGAAGTTTCACGCAGACCACCAGGGTAACCAGTGTGACGGTAGTACATCTTAGCTTTACGCTTGTTACCGGTTACGTTAACTTTCTCAGCGTTAACAACGATGATGTAATCGCCAGTATCAACGTGAGGAGTGTATTCTGCTTTGTGCTTACCACGCAGACGGCGGGCAATTTCAGTTGCCAGACGGCCCAGAGTTTTACCCTCAGCGTCAACAACGTACCAATCGCGTTTTACCTCTGCAGGCTTTGCGCTAACTGTAGTAGACATATTCAATTTACCTTTACATCAGCCTAATCACTGAAACAGTGATCGACGACCTTATAATTATTGGTTGTAACCGGTCGGTTACAACGTCATAAAACCCCGGCCTGAACCGAAGGAGCGCGGATTATACTGCAACCGCAAAATAAAGCCAATACAATTTGTGGCGAGTAGCGAGAACGTCGCAAAGAGCGCGACTTGCTGGACGCAAAATAATTTTTGCTTGCTGGGAAACACAATTGGCTAGCTTTTTCTTGTGTAGGAGGGGCTTCCAGCCCCGATATTCTTTCATCGCGCCTGGAAGCCCCTCCCACAACCAAATCATGTATTAGCAAGCTGACAAAGCGACGCGCTAGCCACGAGCTACGAAGTAAAAATCCACCTTCTAAAGAAGGTGGCTTTGATGAAGCCCCCTCGAAGGGGGCTGACTTCTATAGCAGGTTCAGTTGGCTTCGTTCCATCTCTTTTTCAACCTTTTCCTGATGTC
>JAOXSA010000133.1 GCA_025800245.1 Amphritea sp.
AATGCACAGTGGATTCAATATTCACCACCACGCCCCGTTTCAGTCCGCGGGACTCATGGGAGCCAATGCCGACGATATCGATCGTGCCATCCAGGCCGACTTCGCCCACCAGACACACCACCTTGGAGGTGCCGATATCCAATGCCACGATCATGTTGCTCATTCGTTATTCACCCAGTTTTAGTGTTTATCCAACCCCGATGCAGACCGTTCTGCTACCGGCTTTGGGTTTCGGCTCAATGGATCAACTCTGATCCGGCCTAATGGCTAATCTGAAAATGCATCAGCCTCTGCTCTCGCTGACCCGATCATCGATCCGTTGCAGCGGTAAATGAACAAAATACAGCCAGATTATCTCTGAACACTTTTTGTTCAATATCTTTCGATCAGGGGCAACTACACCATCCTATTAGCCATCCGGAATATTATTTACAAATATAGCAAAAAATAAACCGCCGAAATGCTAAAAATGAGTAATTATATTCATACAACCGGTCAGTAAATAATCAGATCGCATAAATATCAGCATTATTATCTGTATCGGCCATTTTCTGACAGCTTTAGCAGCAATTTTTCCACGTAGCGTAAGCGCTACAGCGAATCACAGTCCAGCCCCTGCCGTAACTGTATTTTTATCATATCTACATATTTTTTTGTACAAAAAATATACAAGAATCAAAATTCATTTTTGATTTAAAACTATAAATCAATATTTAATTTTGATGTTTTTGAGAAATTTCAAAAAATAATATTGATGATTTTAAAAAAATTCAAAACTTAATTTTGATTTTTCAAGTAATCTTCATTTCTGGATATTGATTTAATTTCAGGCATATCTCTATGAATCTTATTCCATCAGAGCAACCTTTGACGGTCTGCGTAGCAGCCCTGAATCTAGCAATACAGGCAACCTGGGACAGACGCAGACAGAAGAGTAGCCACCTTCGGATCGCCTCTGCCAATGAACAGAGAGCAATCCCGAAGTGTATATAGAAAGGAAATATCAGAAGCGCTCAGGAACGCTTAACAGATATTAACCCGACTCCCAAATACCTTCATTCAGGATAAGCTCAAAGTCGCATATCCAGGTAGGGCTTGCAGGTAATAGCCGTTCTATTGGCAAAAGCCGTAACGCAGAGATGCGGCTTTGAGGCTCTTATAAGGGATAAGCCCTAACAATTTGTTTTTAAAAAGAAAGGCCGCCCTTTGCTTGCCCTCGGACGGCGTTATCAGTGTTGGCAGTAGAATGACTACTCCGGCACACTGATGTCTTGCCGAGAACAAGCAAAGGACGACTGAATTGTAGGTATTTGGGAGCCGGGTTAATAGCTATAGCCGGTATCGAAAGAACGCCAGTCATGCAGTGAGGGGGTGTCTGCAATATGCTGACGGATGGTGGTCATACCATCAGCAAGGAAGGTTGTATCCAGAAAGTTATTCAGAACCTGATCCCCCTGAGTTGCAGCCGACTGCAGGCAGAAGGCCAGGTAACGGGGAAATGGCAGAATGTCCTCGCGCCAGAGTGGGCCACTATAGAACTGCCCTACCCGTCGATGGTACTCCGATGCGGTTATACATTTATTGAGCCGGTACTCAGCATCTGAATAGCCGGTGCACATTCGCCCGGTCGCAGCCTCAGCCTGCTTCAGGCTGACGGTATCCACTTCGATCCAGCGAAAGCGGTGTTCCCGCTCATAGAGATCGGCGAATGCCTCTTCAGAGCATTCAAACTGGCAACAGATAATCTCAGTATCGTGAGCGGGCTCGGTGGAACAGGATGCGATATCAAGGTTTGCCTCACTGGCACCATGACGACTGAAGAACACCACGCCGACCTTATTAAAGATCCGCCGGTAACCCGGTACCCGAACCAGACGGAAGTTCTCCAGCTCAGGTACAGTCTGACGTGCCGACTGTTCTGACAATAGTGAACCGTAGCCGACTACCGAGATCATCAGTCCAGCATCTCCAGTTGCGGCTCATCGCCGGCTTCCGGATCGGACTCGGAAGCCGCTTCAGTCAGCTTCTTATCCAGCTCTTTCTTATTCTTTACGCCCAGCTTATGCAGTGCTGCGGCCTGATTAACCAGATTACCCCGGCCACTGGAAAGGCGCTTATGCGCTATTTCATATGCAGCCTGAGTGCGTCCCAGATGACGACCGACATCATCCAGCGCTTCGACAAAGCCAACAAACTTATCGTGCAGCTCGCCGCCCCGACGGGCGATCTCCTGGGCATAACGGTTCTGACGCTCGTAGCGCCAGATATTATTGATGGTTCTCAGTGTTACCAGCAGTGTTGCCGGACTGACCAGAATGATGTTTCGCTCATAGGCAAAGCTGAACAGATCCTGGTCCTGCTGCAGAGCCAGCAGAAACGCCCCTTCTACGGGTACAAACATCAGTACAAAGTCCAGCGAACGCACGCCTTCCAATGACTGATAAGACTTATCCCCCAGTCCACGTACATGATTACGCAATGACTGGATATGCTCGGCCAGCACTTTATCCTGCACCGCCGGATCATCACTGGAACAGAACTGCTCGTAAGCCGTCAGGGAAACTTTTGCGTCGACGATGACATCTTTCTCATCCGGCAGGCGGATAATCACATCCGGCTGATAACGCTGCCCTTCTTCAGTCAGAGATACCTGTACTTCATACTCATAGCCCTTACGCAGACCAGACTGTTCCAGCACCCGCTCCAGAATCACCTCGCCCCAGTTACCCTGAGTTTTACTCTCACCTTTCAGCGCATTGGTCAGGTTTACTGCATCGGTACTCATCTGCTGGTTCAGCTCTTTCAGCTGATGAATCTGTTCATACAGGGAGCGGCGGTCCTTGGCTTCCTTATCGTAGACGTCCTCAACCTTACGCTTGAACTCACCCAGCTGTTCACGCAGGGGCGTCAGCAGCGTACCCAATGAATCTTTATTGGCTGAAGTAAACTTTTGTGACTTCTCTTCAAAGATCTTATTGGCCAGATTCTGGAACTCACTTTTAAGCTGATCGCGGGCCTCGGTGAGCAGTTTAAGTTTTTCTGACTGCGCTTCTCGCTCGGTTTCCAGACGGCTTTCCAGTTCGGCAACCTGGGCCTGCCGCTGACTCAGCAGACGCTGCTGATTATCGATCTGCTCTGATTGCTCTGACAGTTGAGATTCCAGTTCCTGTTTTTGCAGTTCGATCTGCTGCAGACGCACCTGCTCCAGCTCCAATTCGCGCACACTGGCGTGACTGGCCTGCAGTTCCTCTTCCAGATATTGCTGCTTGTCCTGAGTAATGGCTTGCTCTGCCTGAGCTTTTTCAAGCTGTTCCTGCAACCCGGTACGCTCAGACTCCAACTGCTGACGTTGCTCGTTGTGCTGAGCCAGTAACCGCAGTTTTGCCAGCTGCATTAATAGCAGACCAAAGATAAGGCCAATGCCCGTGCCGGCCAGCGCCATGATCAGAGGATTCTGGAGGTATTCAGTCATCTGTATGCAATCCTTAGGAATAAACGCCGGGGCTTACCAGTAGTAATAAAGCAAACCAATTGAAGCCAGCGTAAGTGGCAACATCAGGAACAGATTCACTTTATCGCCGAACAAGCGCTGGGTGATACCCACAGACACCGCCGGGAAAGACAGGAAGATGCTACTCAATGGAATCCACCATTCAAGGGTTCTGAAACCGTACGCCAGAGAGCCGATCAGGGTCAGTGCAGCCAGATTACCGATCATAATCACGGTAACCATACCGTTACGGCTTTGCATGAAGGCAGGCTTTTCTTCATCCGGCAGTTTATTTAACTGGCCTGCGCTCAGCGCACCAGACATTGATACAAACCCGGTAAACAGAAACAGAAATAGCGGCTCCACAGTAACTCCTGAGATCGTCGGAAAAAGAAATGAGTAGCCATTGTAAGGTATTTCAGGGATGCAACCTACTGCGACGTAAGTGAAATGCAGGTCCATCACCGGAGTTATGCGACGACCCGATATTACAAATAGATATATACTTATTACTAATTTGAATTTAAATAAGCAACTGCTAATCTTTGGGGCGTTAGTTACCTATCTATCGATTATCTCAGAGATAGTCAGGGAGCAACGCCGGCATCAGCCAGACTCCGGGTAACCTGAGTGCCGGGTCTGCTTCATTGCTTTGTGCATGTTTCTGCAAACTGAGGCTTGCATCCAGCGCTTTTCATGGGAGCGCTGAATGAAAGTTCTGCTTTAAAAGTTCTGCATAAGAGCTCTTCATAAGAGCTCTTCATAAGAGCTCCGCAAAGGATTGGCCGTCAACTTCTGTTGTTAACGGAAGTTGACGGCTCTTTTTTTACACGTCATTTTTATCCACTATGTATAGAACTCTTTTAATCTCCCTGTTACTGCTACCACTGACTGCCATCGCGGCGCCTGAATATGAAGTCATCGATGACAGCTATCAGGTCTGCGAAACCGAGCAACAATACCGGCAACTGCTTAACTTCAGTCTTTATGGGGTGGGCAAACCGCCCGAAAGCGGCTGTTTTAAAGCCCCTGCCGGAGCAAAAGCAATTATCCTTCAGTGCCCCGAAAGTGATATTATCCTCTGCCAGTTTCGCCTGGAGCCAGCACAGCAACCCGCTGTCACCGTCTGGGCCAGTAAAGTGATGTTGAGAGAGATAGAATGACCCAGTATCTGGTTGATGAAACCATTGAAGATTACGCCTTTATTCATACCGGAAAAGAACCTGAGCTGCTTCAGGAGCTGATCGATAAAACCAATGAAAACATGGGCTGGCCGCAGAAACTCTCTGGCCGCCTGGTAGGCCGTACGCTGAAGATGCTCAGCGCCATTCATCAACCAAAAACTGCACTGGAAATCGGTATGTTTACCGGTTACTCCGCCCTGTCTATCGCTGAAGGTATGCCGGACGATGGCCGCCTGATCTGCTGCGAAACCAATCCCCGGGCGATCGACTTTGCCCAAACCTTTTATGATCGCAGTGAACACGGCCACAAGATTGAAGTTATTTTCGGCCGCGCGCTGGATACCATCGAGAACATGGATATCGAGCTGGACTTCACCTTCATCGATGCCGATAAGCGTAATTACATGAACTACTGGAAGCGGGTGAAAGAGATGACCCGTCCAGGCGGTCTGATCATTCTCGACAACGTGCTCTGGTCCGGTAAGGTGGTTCAGCCAGAATCTGAGATCGATGACATTCTGGTGGAAACCAACCGCGTAATCGCAGAGGACCCGGATGTGGAGAACGTCTTCCTTACCGTACGCGATGGCCTCAACGTCGTTCGTAAAATCCGCTGATTTCAGCACCTGTCACTGACATAGCCACTGGTTTATCACAAAGAAGGAGAGCGAGTACCGGATGTTCTTTCTGATCCGCAACGGCAATACTGATCAGCCTTTGCCTCCCGAAAGGTTCGACACTATCGACGCTTTACAACAGGCGGAACAATCTGCGGATGATCTGCAGATCCCTGATTGCGATACCCTGTTACGGCAATATGTGGCAACGGAACTGAATACCCCGCTGTACGGTCAGCTACAGTTAATAAGGGACCAGGTTCTGGAAGATCTTGACGAAGTCGACAGCGCCGCCGAGATTCATGGGCTGATTCACTGGTTACTCAATGATCACGGCATCAATGCAGCCGGTGCATCTCTGGAAGAAACCGCCGACCGGCTCAGCGATATCGATATTGAGCAGGACAGCGACCAGTACACTGATATCATCTTCCACCTGAAAGATGCCATCGACAGACTCTACGAGCTGGAACTGGACGATTACTAGGGTCTGATTTTAACTATTCACAGGGAGGGCAGAGCATGCGAAAACGGCTGATCATCAGTCTCCTCCTGATTATTGCTCTGCTCAGCTTCTATGCTGCCCTGCCCCGACTGGCTGAACAGGCCGTCATCGCTACCCTCCAGCCTTATGGCGTCGAAGTTGATCGGTTCGATCTGGAGCACCCGGGCTGGAACAGGGTACTGATCCGTAACCTGCAACTGCATCAGAATACAGCGGACTACAGCCTGCAACTTGATAGCAGCAATGTGGAAGCCCGCTTCTCTCTGTTACAGCTATTCCGTCAGACAGAGATTGAACAGTTCATCATCGGCAATACGGATATCCGGCTCAGGCTGCACCCACAGCCCTCAGAGGATTCCACGACAGAACTTCCACCACTGCCATCACAAATACTCAAGCTGCTACCCGCCACCCGGATCAGGGTAAAGCAATATAGCGTTCATACCGACCTGAACCAGTTACAACTGCCGGGTCTGCCGCCACAGATCAGCCTGACAGGAGCGTTGGACCTTAGCGCAGAAGAATTGACCACCCGCCTGCAGTCGCTGAACGAATTTCAGAATGCCACCCTCGCCCTGACACTGGACGCTGATAATCAGGATCGGATCGGACTCAACCTGACACTGGACAATTCACCGCTACTGCAGAGCCAGTTACAACTGACTCCGGCAACAGACCGGATTACCGTAACCAGTGAGAGCCTGCTTGATCTCAGTTCCTGGCGTCAGATCAGACAGCACCCGCTGTTTGCCAGCATGCTGGCACAACCTTATATACCGCAACAACTGCCCGAGATAGCCGGCCAGTTAATGATCGATGGTACTACCGAGCTGCATATTTCCCCGGATCAATCCCTGTCAGGCGAGCATCACTACCAGTTGCGCAGTGAATTGCAGTTGCTCCAGCCTGCGCAGTTACTGGGTCAGAGTCCACTTGATATTCAACGGGCCAACCTGACATTCGGCGCGGATCTGAACATTGATCCACAAGACCGGATTGAGATGATATTCGGTCAGCTTGAGGGAACGCTTCAAAAGATCAGCTACCAGAGCCCCGAAGGCCAGTTCAGCAGCGACGAGCAAAGTCTGTCGCTGGTACAACCGGCTACAGTCAGCAGCCACCCCGACCAGTTACCGCAAATAGACATCTCCGATATCGAACTGTTGTTAAAAGGCACGGAAATCGGTTTCGACTTTCAGCAACAGCAGCAGCCAGATTCAAAGTTTCTGACCGGCCAGCTGCGCTTTGAACCAGTGCCGGTAACACTCACCGGAATCGATCTGCAAAAACTCAGCGCAGCAGTGAATTTGCCAAAGATCCATCTGACGGCCCAGACAGACTCCCTGAAGATACCCACTATTCAGCTCAGTAGTCAGATCGATCTGCAACCCGAACAGATCAGCCAGCACTTTAAGCTGAAGCTGCTGGATAGCCGCTTCCCCGATGGCCTGATCGATATTACCGGCCGTTCGAAAACGGACCTTCAGACACAGATCAGCAGCGGTTACTGGCGAGCTGAGCCGATCAATCTGAGCCGCATCGATAAACTGGCGCGCAGCTTTGTCAGCGACCTGCCCCCCGAGCTGGTGATTAATGGCGGAACCCTCAATCATCAGGGCTGGTTCGACCATCGGTCTGCGGGGTTGGCCCTGCGGCTGCTAAACCGGGCCGATAATCTCAGTCTGAACTATGACCAGACCCGTCTGTTCGATACCCGCTGGCAATCAGAAACGCTGCAACGTCATTCCGGGCAACTGACCGATACCGGGGAACTTGAGATCGGCTTTATCGATCTCGGCCTGCCACTGCAGGATTTTCGCAGCAGTTACCGCCTGCGCCGTTCAGCCGCCGGTCAGCAACAACTTGATATTAATAGCAGTACAGTCAGGTTACTGGGTGGCGAACTCACCACCCTGCCAGTCAGCTTTGATCCGGCCCAGCCAGATATCGAAACCGCTGTTGCACTGACGCATCTCGATCTGGCAGAGCTTATCGCGCTGGAGCAGCAACGGGGTCTGAGCGGCGCTGGCACTCTGAACGGACAGATGCCGGTCAGGTTTGTGGATAACCAACTGACAGTCACCAACGGGCAGATACTCAGCACCCCGGAAGGTGGCTGGATACGGTTTGATCCCCCACCTGAATTCAGAGCCATGGCGCAGGCTAATCCGGCGCTGAGCATCGCGTTTGATGCACTGGAAAACCTGCAGTATGACAGTCTGGGAATAGAGCTGGACTATCTGGCTGATGGGACAGCACTGCTGAAAACTCATCTGAAAGGTAATAACCCGGATTGGAACAATGGACAGCCGGTCGACTTCACAGTAAACATAGAAGAAAACCTGCCAAAATTGATACAAGCCCTTCAATTTACTGATAAATTGACGGAAACCATAGAGAAGCGGTACCGTTAGCGCTTATCATTAGCAATGACAGTACCCGGAACTTGCATAAAGAGCTCCTCAACAGGAACTCTCTTATAGTAAGTGCGTTATAAGACAACGGAGAACAGTTTATGCAGATGCCTGAAACACTGCGACCACTGAGCGTGTGTTGCCTGATGCTGGTACTGTCAGCCTGTGCCCCTACGGTGCAGGTCGCCGTTCCGAACGAGCCGATCACGATCAACCTCAATGTCAAAATTGAGCATGAGATTCTGGTCAAAGTCGATAAAGAGATCGACGACTTGTTTGAAGAAAACAGCGATCTATTCTAGGAGCCCATGATGAACAAGCGCTTGAAAAATACCTTGAAAACGATCACTCGCATTCTGACACTGGCAACACTGCTCTTCAGTGTATCCTTCTCTTCTGCCTGGGCTATCAGTCTGGACGAAGCCAAAAACCGGGGCATGGTCGGCGAACAGCTGAACGGCTACCTGGGTGTGGTGCAGTCTTCCGGTGAAGCCCGTTCACTGGCTGACTCAATCAATAAAAAGCGCCGTGCGGCCTATGCCGAAAAAGCCCGCAAGGCTGGCGTTGATATCAATGTGATTGAGATCCGTATCGGTGAACGACTGATCCAGCGGGCGACCAAAGGACATTACATTCAGAACAGCAACGGGCAGTGGTCGAAAAAATAGACAACGAACCGACAGGACCTGCATATGAGTACCTTTGGAGTATCGGGTAAAACCTCATATCGTTCTAACAATGCGCTGGGCTTTCTGCTCAGCGCTGCGCCACTGGCCGCCATTACCGTCTATCTGGCACCGGTAGCCGATCTGGAAAGCTGTGCTCTCTGCTCTATGATCCGCCTCATGTTGGTGATTATGGCGGGCCTTTATCTGGTGGGCTTTGTACTTAATTTCCGTGTACTGCAACGACTGTTTGCCCTGCTCCATCTGGGATTACTGGGTACCGGAATCGTGACTATCGTGAGGCATCTGCTGGCGCCGACAGATAGCATTCCAGGGAGCTGCTCAGATAACGCTTCAGCCCTGCTGAGTAATCAGCTGAATCCTGAAACGGCGCTAACAGTCCTCAACAATGCCGCGCTGTGCCCGGGCCTTGAATGGAATATCAGCGGACTGGGATTTGCCCATTTCGCACTCATAGTATTTATCCTGCTGCTGATCGTGGTCTGGAAAATACTCACTAAAAAACAACCAAGAAACCTGTTCTTCTGATGCTGAAAACTGCACTGATGGCCACCGGACTGGCCGCGCTATCGCCACTGGCGAACGCTCAATCGATACTGGATAGCAGTTTCGACAATCCCGGCACCCTGACCTTCTATCTGGAAAATGACCTGTTTGCCGATACCGATCAGCAATACACCAACGGCGTACGGGTGTCCTGGGTATCACCGGATCTCACCAGCTATCTGGAAGATAAAAGCCTGCCGGCCTGGGTTCGCCGTTACAACCGTTTTGTTACCGCGCCACTGGGGCTGTTCGACGATACGCCGCAGGATCAGGAAGAGCTGGTACGCAACCTGGTCGTCACTCTGGGGCAGGAGATGTATACCCCGGAAGACAATACCCGAACCACCATAGATCCGCTGGACCGACCTTACGCTGGCTGGCTCTATCTGGGCATGGGCTATCAGATTAAGAATCAGCGCCAGCTGGATTCTGCCACGCTGAATGTCGGTATCGTCGGCCCCGCCTCCCAGGCTAAAGAGGCCCAGGATCTGGTACATGATATCCGCGGTATCGATAAGTTTGATGGTTGGCATAACCAGCTGAATAACGAGCTGGGCCTGCAGGTAGTTTACGAGCGTAAATACCGCGAACCGGTTACCCGGATTAAAGGGGCGCTGGAATACGACACCATCTATCACGGCGGTATCAGCGTCGGTAACGTGCGTACCTATGTTAATACCGGTGCGGAATTC
>JAOXSA010000151.1 GCA_025800245.1 Amphritea sp.
GAAAAATCAGCTTACGAAGAAGAGCAGCGCCAAATTCAGTTAGAAATAAATTAAGAAGTAACGCCCCCTTATAGGGGGCATAAAGCAAAGCCACCTTCTATGAAGGTGGATTTTTACTGTTCCTGTACTGCTTAGATCAGCTCAGGTGAGGTTCATGCCAGTTAATGGATTTCAGGAATTTATGAGCCGGGTAGAATTTTCCGTCTTTACCTTCCTGATCTTCCGCTGACTTCACGTAGGCTTCTGGCAGCTCACCGCCGCTGTACACATTCAGGCCTTTCTCTTCACGATAGAAAGCCAGTGTTTTCTCAACTTCTTCTTCTGTTTTGCACAGTTTGGAGAGGTTGCTTGCCTGAACCGCAGCCATGTCTGAATCGGCATCAATACCCAGGATATGCGCCATGCCGTAGGTCACAACCAGTATATCGGCGACAGCATCGCGGATCTCACCCATATCCTTGTTGTCGATACCTTCTACCAGTTCCGCCAGCTCCTCCTGAATCAGGTGCAGTTGTTTGCCTGCTTTTTCCCAATTCGGCTCGGCCATATCGCCTTTCAGGTTGCCGAATACGGTGTTGAGGTAAGAAACATCGGTGAAGTTGCTCATAGTAACTCGCTTACTGCCGTTCAGATTGAATAGTTAAGAGCGGATTATACTGACCTTACACGGAGAATGCTGCACCGATTTAGGATTCATCGACGGTCTCGGTCAGAGGCTTAAGGCTCACTTGTTCGGCGGGCAGAGGCTTACTGAACAGGTAGCCCTGGAAAATGGTGCAGCCGTAACCGGTCAACTGATTTAACTGAGCTTCCGTTTCAACACCTTCAGCGATAACACTGATGTTCATGCTGTGGGACAGATCGACAATGGTTCTTGCGATTGCTGCGTCATTGGGATCTGTGTGCAGGTCCCGGACGAAGGATTTATCGATCTTCAGATAGTTCAGTGGCAGTTTCTTGAGATAGCTCAGGGAGGAGTAACCGGTCCCGAAATCATCCAGTGCAAAGCCGATACCCAGCTCTCTCAGTTGCCACATCTTATCGATAATATTTTCGACATCTTCAGACAGTACCGATTCGGTCAGCTCAAAAGTCAGTTGCTCCGGGTTAGCGTTGCTGCTGCGCAGGATACGTACCACATCTTCTACGAAGTTCGGATACTGGTACTGGCGGGAGCTGACATTGACGGCAATGGTGAACTCCGGCCCTACCTGATCGCGCCAGAGTTTCTGTTGCGCGCAGGCCTGTTCAATAACCCACAGACCGATTGCCTGAATCTGGCCGGTTTCTTCTGCAACCGGAATAAAGTCCAGTGGTGAGATCAGGCCTTTGTCCGGATGATTCCAACGAATCAGTGCTTCTGCGCCAAGCAATGCACCGCTACTGCTGACCTGAGGTTGATAATAGAGTTCGAACTGATGCTGGCGGATCGCTTCATGAAGATCCGCTTCCAGTTCTGCCCGGTTATTCGCGGCGGCCTGCATCTGTGGGTCAAAGAAACATATCGCGTTGCGTCCGTTGGCTTTCGCCTGATACATCGCCAGATCGGCCCGTTGTAATACCTGATCGATTCCGGAGTTATGATGATCGGAGAACAGAGTGATGCCTACGCTCAGGGTGCTGTGGTGCTCGAATCCGACAAAGCTGTAGGGCCGGTTCAGGTTGTCGAGAATCTTGCGGGTAATGTTCTGAACCTGATACACCGCCCGTTCACGGTCGGCATCAAGATCTGTCAGCATAACTACGAATTCGTCGCCGCCAAACCTGGCGACGGTATCGGTTTGTCGGACCAGAGTCATCAGCCGACTGGCGACCTGTTGCAGTAGCATATCACCGTAGTGGTGGCCGAGACTGTCGTTCAGGGTTTTAAAGTTATCCAGATCGATAAACAGCAGAGCGCCATCCGAGTTGTGACGAATAGCGCCTTTAAGAGCGATCTCAAGTTGTTCTGACAGCATCCGCCGGTTAGGCAGGTGGGTGAGTGGATCGTAGTAGGCCAGTTCGCGGATATGTTCCTCGGAGGCCTTACGCTCACTGATGTCGGTCAGAGCTCTGACGTAGTGTGTTACTTCACCTCTGGCATTGGTCACTTCTGTGATGGTCAGCCATTCCGGGAAGACTTCGCCATTCTTTCGCCGACTCCAGATCTCCCCCTGCCACTGTCCGGTGGTTTTCACCTGAGTGCGGATCTCCTGATAGAAGGTGTCAGTATGCTTGCCGGAACGGAGTATCGCGGGAGTCTTACCGATCGCTTCATCGGCGGTGTAGCCCGTAATCAGAGTAAAAGCGTGGTTTACATTGAGAATGGTGTTGCTGGCATCGGTGATACACATGCCTTCCTGGGTTTCGAAGGCGACGGCGGCGATACGTAGCTGCTCCTCTTTCTGACGCCGGATACTGATCTCGTGTTTCATCCGGGTAATGGAGCGGGCGATATTATCCGCCATTGCATTGAATGAACTGGCCAGGCGGCCCATCTCATCCTGGCTGGTAACCTCAAGACGGTGGCTGTAGTTACCCTGATGAAACAGGTGCAGACCTTTATTGATCGAAGTAATCCGGCGGGTCAGTGCATCGGCCATCCAGATTGCAATTGCAATCACTGCCAGTATCAGAATGATGGTTGATGCGACCAGCTCATAGGTAGACAACTGTAACTGACGACTGATCTCTGAATCCAGCTCGTTACGCTGTTGCTGGTAGTTTTCAACCTGAGAGCTGACGATCCCGGCAATCTGCTTACCTGATTCTACGGCCGCCTGATGGAACTCGTCGACGTTGGCACCGATGGTGACAAAGCCAAAGCCTTTGAGACTATCGCCATACCGGCCTGTGTAGTAGGGAATGGTGGCGGCGGTGGTGAGTTTCCACAATCCACTGAAATAGATCACAAATGAACCGGATCCGCCATTCCGGGTCAGCTGATCCCAGCCCTGACACTGAGGAGAAAAATTAAGATAGCGACAATCCAGCGCAATAGTGCCCTGCCGGATCAGATCCAGTGACGGCTTCTTGTCCAGAGAGGGTTGATCAAACTCAGGTGTCTGCGCGAGAAACTCGTGGGAGGGCAGTCCGGATGCCTGCCAGGCCTGATACAGTGTGCGATCCATCCAGGGCGTCTCCGGCAGTCCGGTTTCAGCATTATAGCCATGAATAAAGTAATCCCGTGGGTGGGAAATAGAGCGGTTCTTGTAATCCCACATGAATGCATAGTTACCTTCGATCGCATCGGCGATATCGGTGTAGCGGCGGTCGGTGGGACTGATTCTGTCAGTGAACTGGCGAATATGTTCATGATCCAGCGCCAGGGTGATATAGCCGGTGATCCGGCCATCTTCAACCACCGGTGTTGCCCAGCGGATTATTCCCTGAAAGCGTTTGCCCAGCGGGTTTTCAGTGCCTGCATAAGCGGACTCCCGGGGCTCATAAGGCCGCTCCATTTTCTTCAGACGGGTGGGGGTGTAAGGGCCAATTACGGTACTGCCGATATAGGTGCCGATCACTTCTGATACGTAGATTTCACCGGCTGACAGGCGCTGAAGCTCAGCCCAGTATTGCTCAGCCCGGGCGTAGGTGTTCTCTCTGCGGGTAATATCGCGAAGCGGTAGTGCTGAGTCATGACTGAACCGGAACTGCTCTTTGCCATCGAGCCCGATCAGGGTGATTTCACGGAACAGAGGACTCTGGATCTGCTGACCAGATTGCTCTGGTTGGCGATAGTTAAACTGTTTGGCGTTGGCTTCCAGTTCGGCGGCCATTGGTAACTGAGGATCAGGTAGCGGGGTTACCGGAACCCAGGCTGTCTGGTCATTGTTGAGCTGCCACTGACCATGTTGGTAAATACTGCGGGTACGATTACTGAGAAAATTCCGGAATGCAGTTTCGGTACGGGGCAGGCTGGCCGCCAGCATTATGTCCTGATCCCGGGCGTAGAGAAAACGGGCAACCTCTCGTGCAGTATCGGTTGTCAGTCGTTCAATTGCTTCCCGGGAACGGTCATCCAGCGCCCGTGTACTGTCATCGATGACCGTCTCGCCGACGGTCTTAACCGTTTCCAGCATACCATCGGCCATGCGGCCGGATCGGTCGGTCACCTCATCGCTGAGCTGAACAGCGGCATGCCATGCGAATACGGCCAGCGCAATCAATGGTATAACCTTGATCAGCACAAAGATGCTGATCAGTTTCGCACGAATACTTTTAAGAAAGTGCAGCGACACAGACAAAGTCCTTTTCCCGGCGCCTCGTTAACTGCTGGGTGCTTGCGAGAAATCGTTAAGTTTCATCATCCTATGCCTCTAAGTGTAGGCAGGTAACGGCTGTGGTGGCCAGCTCGGATAACCAGTTTGGGTAATTCAGTGAATTTATACTGATCCTCTTTTATTGCGAGGGTTCACAGGGCTTTCGAGGCATCAGAGTTGTCAAAGATATGCTGGTTATTAAGACTAATGAGTTTGATAATGATTATCATTAAATATACTATGCAGGTCACTTTCTCCCACACCGGACCGAGTAGTATATGGGGCGTTTATTTCTCTGTTGGCTGACATTGCTTCTGCCACTTGCACCGTTATCCGCTGAAACACTGACTGTGTATTCTGCACGCAGTGAAGAGCTGATAAAGCCGTTGTTTGATCTGTACGAAAAGCAGACGGGTCACAGTATTCAGTACACCACAGACAAAGCCAAAGGGTTACTCCGGCGGCTGAAGGCTGAAGGCCGGCATAGCCCGGCAGACCTGCTGATCACTGTGGATGCCGGTAATCTGTGGTTTGCCGCCAATCAGGGAGTACTGGCAGAGGTGGAATCGGAGATTCTGCAGCGAAATATACCTGCTTATCTGAGAGATCCTGAAAACCGTTGGTTTGGTCTGTCTGTCAGGGCACGAACCATTATCTATAACAGTCATAAGGTTGATCAGGATGATCTGATCTCATATGAAAGACTGGCGGATTCTCAGTGGCAGGGGCGTCTGTGTCTGCGAACCTCCAAAAAAGTCTATAACCACTCGCTGGTCGCTATGCTCATCAACCGGCATGGAGCCAGAAAGACGGAAGATATTATCCGGGGCTGGGTAGCGAATCTGGCCCGTCAGCCCATGAGCAGTGATGTGGCTGTAATGGCTGCGATTGAAAATGGCATCTGCGATATCGGGATTGTGAATTCCTACTATTTTGGTCGGTTACAGAAGCAGAATCCCGGAACCCATCTGGCACTGTTCTGGCCTGCGATTGAGCACAACGGGGTGCATGTGAATGTCTCAGGAGCGGGTGTGACACGGTATGCACCGCATCGGGAGCAGGCGATTCGTTTCCTCGAATGGCTGTCCAGTGAGCAGGCTCAGCATCTGCTGGCCCGTCTGAATATGGAGTACCCGGTGCATCCTCAGGTTGCACCATCTGATCTGGTCCGCTCATGGGGAGCGTTTGATGCGGACACCAGTAATCTGTCTCAGGCAGGTAAACTGCAGAAGTATGCCGTGCGACTGATGCAACGGGCCGGTTATCGCTAATGATGATGCAGTTCAACACCATTAAAAACCTGGGATTGTCGATTCTCACCGGGCTGTTACTGTGCACCGTGGTGGTCGGGGTGTATTTCAACAACAAGACGATGGCTATGCTGGATACGGTTATTGAGGATAAAGCACCGGTGCAGGAGCAGATTTTCAGCATTAATCGTCTGCTGGAATCTGCGACAAAGGAGTTTTATGCCTTTATCCGGGCGCGCAAGGTGTACAGAGAAGATGTCCTGTTACCGGTTAATAAACTGCATCAGCAATTTGCTGACAAGCCCTGGTTGTATAGCGTTCAGGGAGCTGAAGGAGAATATTACCAGCAGCATACAGCCCGTTTACTGGATATTTTTCAGCAGTTGATTGATCCGTCACAGTCGACAGATCAGGTATCGGCCGTTGGGCTTGAGCAGGATTTTATCGAGCAGTTGCTCAGGATCGGTAAACAGATTGAAGATAACCGCCTCCTCAGTGCGGTCGAACGGGAAACTGTTTCTCAACAGCTGGTGATTATCGAGGTGGCCTTTGTTCGATTTCTGGAAAAACAGGAGGCTGATCTGGGGCTGGTATTCTCTATTCTGGATGATGTTGATAGCCGTTTGCGAGCATTACTGCTGATTCCCGGAACCAATGAGAAACAGGTCGAAACACTGCTCAGTGAGCTGACCTATACCCGTTCGGCACTACAGGAATATGACGAACACAGCGGTATCGGCATCAGTAACCTGCTGTCTCTGACAGAGGCTGAGATTAACGTGCTGGATGCCTGGACCGGCATGCGTGATTCGATCTCTATGTTCAATGAAGAGATGCGGCAGGGCATCAATGACTATCAGAATGAGATGGCGCAATCCAGCCAGAAGAGTAACGAATATCTGCTGTTTTCCGGTCTGGCTTCGTTGCTGCTGGCGGTGGTGGTTTCAATACTGATCGGTCGAACCCTGGCCAGCCGGATCAACAAACTGGTCACTGGTATCCGCAATATTGCAGAAGGGGATTACGATTACAGGCTTAACTTTCGTGGTCAGGATGAGCTGGCTTTTCTGGCCAATAGCTTTGATGCGATGTCGATGCAGCTTAAGAATAAGGAGCTGGCGCTGTATCAGCAGGCGCATTTCGACAGTCTTACCGGGCTGCCGAACCGGCGTAAATTTCTGGACAGTATTGAGCACGCCCTGGCCCATGCCCGCCGCAATAATGAGATGCTGGTGGCAATGTTTATCGATCTCGATAACTTCAAGCGGATCAATGACAGTCTTGGTCATGCGGTAGGGGACGCTCTGCTGAGTGATGTTGCCCGAAGGCTGACCGAGAATATCCGTTGTTCGGACATACTGAGTCTGTTCCGGAATGATCAGAGTGAGATGGATCTGTACCGGCTTGGTGGTGATGAATTTGTGATTCTGCTACGTGATCTGAAGCAGGTGCGTGATGCTGCGCTGATTGCTGAGCGGATTCTCGATATCCTGACCACGCCCACGGTGCTGATCGGTTATGAGATGCATGTGTCCGCCAGTATCGGTATCAGTGTTTATCCGGATGATGCGGCGGATATGGAGGGCCTGGTTAAGCACGCAGATGTTGCGATGTACCACGCTAAAGATATCGGTAAGAACGGCTATCAGTTCTATTCGGATTCCATGAATAAGATCGCCATTCGTCAGATTGAGCTGGAGAACAAATTACGCAGAGCGATCGATGCCGATGCTTTTGAACTTCATTATCAGCCACAGGTTGATCCGGTAACGCACAGAGTGCATTCCCTTGAGGCGCTGCTGCGTTGGTATGATGCAGATTACGGTATGGTTCCGCCAACTGAGTTTATCGCGGTGGCAGAAAACTCCAATCTGATCATCCCTATAGGTAACTGGGTGATCACCCGGGTATGTGAGCAGATTCGGCACTGGCAGGTAGAAGACCAGCTTGATGTGAAGGTCTCCATTAACCTCAGCAGTGTGCAGTTTAATGCGCCGGATTTCGCCCGGCACTTGCTGGATACCGTGCTGAGTAAAGGTGTGCAACCACAATCACTGGTGCTGGAACTGACCGAAAGTGTGATCATGGATGATTCTGATCGCAATATCTCAATGCTGCATGAGCTCCGTCAGATGGGCTTTGAGCTATCGGTTGATGACTTTGGTACCGGTTATTCCTCTCTCAGCTATCTGAAACTTTTCCCGCTGAATGAGTTGAAAATTGACCGCTCTTTTGTCGATGACATTCCGGGTGACAGCAATAATATGGCGATCTGCAGTGCGATTATCGCGATGGCCAACAAACTGGGATTAAGGGTTGTTGCTGAAGGTGTGGAAACTGCGGCTCAGCAGCAGTTTCTGGAAGAGTTGGGGTGTAATGTGCTGCAGGGATACCACTTCAGTAAGCCGGTTCCCCCGGAGCTTCTCGATTACTCGTGCTTTTCCCGGCTGCCTGATGCTGCCCGTCAGATCCGTCTTTTGAAATAGCAGGTGGTTAGCGAGGGCGGATGTGCCAGATAACCTTGCCGATGACTTTTGAAGGCGGTTGCCAGCCCAGGCTCGCTGTATCAGTGCTGGCGGGGTTGTCGCCTTCCAGTCGCAGTGCACCTTCCGGACTGATCTCTGCGATTCGCTTGATGATGGTGTTGAATCGGGGATGGTTGATGACTACCACATCGCCGGTTTTCAGGCCTGAGTGCCGGCGCAGAGTGAATACGTAATCATTGTGACAGAATGCAGGGGACATACTTTGTCCCCTGACTTTATGCAGTGATAACGGCATATTCAGCCCAGTTTAGGGTAAACAACTGACATCGCTGGTGGGTATGGGCACTCGGCGGTGAATACTTCGATGCCTTTCGTTGCCCAGAAGCGGCGTGCGAATTCGTTCACCAGTTCCAGCAGTTTCTCGCCATGTTCACGGGCGATCTGCTGCTTGCAGGCAGAACCGGTCAGCATAATGTTGTGAACCAGTTCATTGCTGTCAGGGAACTGTTCGAACTGAGGTTGCTTAAAGTAGTCACCCCAGATAACCCGGACTTCATCTTTCACTTTGCCCGCGTGAATCTCTTTTTCTGCCACCAGGCGGCTCAGTTGCGCCTGATCAGCCAGCGACAGACTGTCTTTAGCATCAAGCTCTGCAATCAGATCCATCAGCCGGATAATGCTCAGTGTAGCGACCTGAGCCGTGCACGGATCATAAATCTTACACGGAATATCGCAGTGGGCATCGGCATGAGGAATTGAGATGGCTCTGTCCAGTTTGGTTAACAGCGAGTGAATCATTAGTTTGGGTCTCCTGTGTCTCTGATTGAGACGTTCTGGCATTGGCGCTGTGTGTTCAGCGCTTATTGCATGGTAATTGTGTGGCCTGCACCCAGTGAGGGTGGTGCCGGAATAAGCGTGTCCTGAGCATCACTGGGGTAACGTTGTTGGTGCCGCATAATGGCGAAGTAGGTCCGGTTGGCAGCTTGCAGAAGCTGTTGTATCCGGGCGTCGTTCTCAGGTTCAGTCTTTTGTGCCTGATCGAGTGTTTTCAGAACAAAAGTATGCGCCTGATGCAGTGTTTCCAGCGCCTCTGTCGCAAGGTTTATATGCAGGTACAGATCGGCCTGGTTATGGTAGCTGATCACCACAGTGGCAATTGCGGCTTCTGTATCCTGCCACTGGCTGAAAAGGCCTGTGGCCAGTTGCCGGGCCTGCTCATAGAGCCGCATGGCATCACCGTAGCGACGTAACGTAAAAAAGCGGTTGCCGTCGCTGATGGTGTCCTGCCAGTGGTTGATCTGCTGCTCCAGCTGCTTATCCATAGCGGCTTACAGACCTCCCTGTGTCAGCTTGGCCGGATCCAGCAGTTGCTCCAGTTCCGCTCGGCTAAGATCGGTGTTCTCTTCTGCAACATCGATGATCGGACGTTTTTCCCCGTAGGCTTTTTTGGCAATTTCTGCGGCCTTGAGGTAGCCGATGATTGGATTCAGGGCAGTGACCAGAATCGGATTCAGGTGCAGGGCTTCATTGAGCTTATCTTCGTTAACGGTAAAGCTGGCAATCGCTTTATCAGCCAGCAGGCGCGTGCTGTTGGCCAGCAGACTGATGCTGTTAAGCAGGTTGCTGGCGATCATTGGCAGCATGACGTTCAGTTCGAAATTGCCGGACTGTCCGCCAATGGTGATGGCCGCGTCATTGCCGATAACCTGGGCGGCAACCATTGCTGCGGCTTCCGGGATAACCGGATTGACCTTGCCTGGCATAATTGATGAGCCAGGTTGCAGTGCTTCCAGCGAAATCTCGCCCAGACCGGCCAGAGGGCCGGAATTCATCCAGCGCAGATCGTTAGCAATCTTCATCACAGAAACAGCGGTGGTTTTCAGCTGTCCTGAAAGCGCTACAGCCGTATCCTGAGTCCCGATCAGGGCGAAGAAGTCATCTGCCGGTGTAAAGCTGATATCAGTAAGGCTACTGAGGTTCTGGCTGAATGCGCGGGCAAAATGTTCATGAGCATTGATACCTGTGCCCACCGCAGTGCCGCCCTGAGCCAGTGTCTGAATTGCAGGTTGGAGCGCCTCCAGTTGCTGAATATTCTGACGAATCTGGGTTGCCCAGCTCAGCAGGGACTGATCCATGCGTACCGGCATCGCATCCATCAGATGGGTGCGTCCGGTTTTGCAATAGCCTTTTACCGATTCCGCTTTCGCTTCGATTGTTGCCAGCAGGTGCTGCAGCGCAGGCAGAAGCTCATTATTCAGTTGTAGCGCCGCGCTGACATGGATGGTAGTTGGGATAATATCGTTACTGCTCTGACCAAAGTTGACATGGTCGTTAGGGCTGATGGTATCGCCCAGCTTCTGACTCGCGAGAGTAGCAATAACCTCATTGGCATTCATGTTTGAGCTGGTGCCGGAGCCGGTCTGAAAGATATCAACCGGGAAGTGTTGCATCAGGTTGTCATTTTCCAGCAGTGATGAGCAGGCAAAAACAATGGCATCGGTCTGTTCCTGGCTAAGGCATTCCAGCTGCGAATTACTGATCGCTGCAGCAGATTTCACCAGAATCAGTGCGCGGATAAAGCTTTCAGGTAGCGCCTGGCCACTGACCGGGAAGTTATTGATTGCCCGTTGAGTCTGCGCGCCATAAAGGGCATCAGCAGGCACTTCCAGTTCACCCATGCTGTCCCGTTCAATTCTGGTATTACTCATAGCTATTCCTTGTGTATCTGATTGGTGGATTACAGAAAGTAGTGACTCAGGCGGGCAAGTTCTGCTCGCAGTGTTCTTATCTGAGCCTTATCTGTTGGAGTGCTGGCCAGCCGTTTCATTGCAAAAATGGGCCGATAAATCTGATTGAGACAGTTCACTCGCCAGTGTCGGTCAATCAGTGAGTCACAGACTGTTTCGAGCAGTGTTTTGTAAGCCCTCAGATAAATAGAGCGTTGATCTGAGAGTGTCTGGGCTTGTTCTGCGCAGGCTTCCATTTTAGTCAGGTAGCGGGAGATGTTGCCGGGTTGATCCGGATCGGTTGCATGCCTGACTGAATTTTCCAGCGTGCCCAGATTATGAGTGACTGTATTCATGTCATGAGAATATAAATAAAAACCATTATCAATTGCATTATTGTTTTGGTTGGGTAAGCTTGTCAAGCTTAAGAGTGGGTTGCGGTGGTTTGTTGGATTAAATAGCTACTAAAGCGCCCCGGATCAGGTTAATAACTGAGGAGTATGTGAAATGAAAAACGTTCTGGCGGGTATCGCGATAGCTTGTATGGCCTCTACTGTATGGGCAGCAGAACATACCGTTGAAATGAAGAATATGGGGGCTGAGGGCACGATGGTTTTCGAACCAGCAGTTCTGAAGGTCGCTGTGGGGGATACCGTACACTTTATGCCAACGGATATGGGGCATAATTCTGAGTCAGTTGCTGGTCTGGTGCCGGCTGGAAGTGCTGGCTGGAAGGGCGGTATGAACCAGAAGGTTTCTGTGACGCTGGACAAAGAGGGTGTATATGTTTACCAGTGTATGCCGCATGCGATTATGGCTATGGTCGGCGTAGTGGTAGCGGGTGAGCCGACCAATCTTGATGATGTGAAGGCAAATGCAGCTTCACTGAATGGACGCTTTGTGATGAACAAAGAGCGGTTGAACGGTTATCTGGAACAGGCGAAATAAGCTCGCAGGAAGCGTGGCAGGGTGGTCACTGCTGATTGCAGAACCACCCTGTGGTTAAGCAGGATCAGGCAGCAACTTCCAGATCGACGCTGATAATCTGACACCATTGCTCGATGCGTTCGTCAGTCAGCTCCCGCTGAGTGTCTTCATCCAGCGCCAGGCCGATAAAGTGCTTCTTATCTTTGGTCAGAGCGACAGATTCATCGAACTCGTACCCTTCAACTGGCCAGTGACCAATGACCGAAGCGCCACGTGCCACAACCTTATCGTGCAACATACCCATGGCATCTACAAACCATTCGGCATAACCCAGCTGATCGCCGAGGCCGATAAATGCGGTGATTTTGTCGGTAAAGTCGAAATTGTCGATCTGATCCCAGACCTCTTCCCAGTCTTCCTGTACCTCGCCGTAGTCCCAGGTTGGAATGGCAAAAATGATCCGGTCATAGGCATCGATGATATCCAGACCAATATCTTTTACATCAAACAGATCAACTTCATCTGCTCCGAGATGTTGTTGAACTTTCACCGCAATATCCGATGTGTTACCGGTTGTGGAGCCATAGATGATTGCAATCATGTGTTTCTTCCAGAGTTGTGTGTCGATCAGGATCGATACAAGTAAATCTAATTGATTGTGATAATCGTTATCAACTGGGTGTGATCCTATTCTGAGTTCTGCCTCTTTTCAACGGTTTTTCCTTTATAACCTTATGTCCGCCGGGTAGCTGATCGCTGTGTCGGCTTTTTTGCGTGTAAAAGATGTAAAGTGGGTTGGAATAATTATTGATGTGTCTGATAATAATTCGCATTTGTATTAATGTTGTATCTAAATCATGAAGCTATCGAAATTACCGTTACCGATGGTGTTGTCTCTGTTATGTCTGATGCCTGGAATATCTCAGTCATCTGAGCTGATCGTCGGACAGCAGAAGACCATCAGCACTCATAAGCAATCTCAGAAATCTCAACAGCGCATTGACCAGATGGAGCGGAAGTCGGATCAGGCCCGATCAGAGTATCTGGACAATGAGCGTATGGCCGATGTAACGGAGGCCTATAACCGCCAGATCAGCCGGTTGATCGCTTCGCAAGAGCAGGAGCTTGCTGATTTGAAAAAGCAGTTGGCCTCTATCGAGGAAACGGATCGGGCTGTACTGCCAATGCTGAATAAGATGGTCGATACATTGCGCCGGTTTGTGGCCGCAGATCTGCCGTTTCTGCCGGATGAAAGGCAGCAGCGTTTGCAGCGGCTGCAGGGATTACTGTCACGGGCTGATGTCAGTGTGGCGGAGAAGTACCGTCAGATTCTGGAAGCTTACATGGTTGAGGTTCAGTACGGACGTACCTTTGAGGCGTACAGTGGTTCATTGATCCATCAGGCCGATAATCTGCAGGTTAATTATCTGAGGGTGGGGCGTGCGGCGCTCTATTACCAGGCGCTGGGTGGAGAGCAGAGTGCTCTCTGGTTACCTGCAGAACAGCGTTGGAAAACACTGACCGAAGAGCAGAATCTGACCCTCAGTCAGGCGATCAGAATCGCCCGTCAACAGCTGGTGCCGGCTTTGGTAGATCTGCCTTTACCTGCGCTGGAGTCTGAATCATGAATCATATCTATATCTGTCTGACTTTAATGCTGGGGCTGGCAGTCCAGACTGTTCCGGCCACGGCTTCGGATCTGTCCGGGTTGCTTCAGGAGGTGCGCCGGTTCAGTGCTGCCGATAACGCAGTGAATAAAGAGCGTGAACAGCTGTTTGGTAGCGATGTGCGGCAGCAGGAAACGTTGCTCAGGCAGAGTGTCCGGCGGCTCGAAAATGCAGAGACTGAGCAGAGCCGTTTAAAAACCTTATTCGACGCAAATGATCAGAAGCTGGCGGAAACCGAGGCGCTGATACAGCAGCGTTCAGGGCAGTTGGGTGAAGTATTCGGTGTTGCCAGAGAGAAGGCTGGCGAACTGCGATCTGTGCTGGATGATTCCCTGACCAGTGCTGAATATCCACAGCGTTCTGGCACACTGGCATTCGCTGACTCAAAAAGGGTGCCCACCACTGAAGACCTGGAAAATCTCTGGTATCAGCTGCAGCTGGAGATGACCGCTTCCGGTGAGATCAAGCGCTTTAACAGTTTGGTGACTGCTAATGATGGTAGCAGCGAAATGCGCTCTGTGGTCCGGTTCGGTTTGTTTGGCGCTGCCACCGAACAGGGTGACTTCCTTAACTGGGATGTGAGTCAGCAGACTCTCACCGTGCTGCCGACTCAGCCTGAAGATGGCGCAGAGCTGTTGCATGAATATCTCGCGGAGGGCGGCAATGTGACGCTGGATCCGACCCGGGGGCAGCTGTTCATGTTACTGGACCGCGCACCCAAACTGATGGAAAGGGTTCATCAGGGAGGCAATGTCGGTTATCTGATTCTGGCGCTGGGAGCTGCCGGGCTTCTGGTTGCGTTATTGCAGATGAGTATGATGCTGTTGAATGAAATGCGGGTGCGAAATCAGTTGCGCAACCCAGCTCAACTGAGCCCGGATAATGCGCTGGGCCGGGTGTTACTCACTGTTAAGGCAGAGAATCTGACTCCTGAACAGAGGGAGCTCAAAGTCGATGAAGCTATTCTGCAGGAGTTGCCTGCACTTGAGCGGGGGCAGAGCTTTGTGCGCTTGCTGGCAGCGGTGGCACCGTTGTTAGGGCTGCTGGGAACTGTGATCGGGATGATTGCGACTTTCCAGAGTATCACCTTGTTCGGCACCAGTGATCCCAAGCTGATGGCCGGTGGGATCTCCCAGGCCCTGATGACTACAGTGCTGGGTCTGGTCGTGGCGATACCGCTGCTGTTCTGTCATAGCTATCTGGCTGCCCGTGGTCGTCGTCTGACGCAGATTCTGCAGGAGCGCAGCCTCGGCCTGTTAGCTGAAGCGGAATCGCCGGCAGTCGCAGAGGTAACGACGCGTGCAGCTTGAATTGCCTACACCGCATGACCTCTGGTTTGCGCTGGGTCAGTTTTTTCAGGCCGGAGGCTGGGTGCTCTATCCAATACTGTTGGTCAGTATTCTGATGTTTGCGCTGGTGCTGGAGCGTTTGTTGTATCGTTTTTTCAGTTTTCCTGCTGAACGCCGGATGACTCTGATGGCGCTTGCAAAGGAGTCTGTTGCCGTTAAACGTCTTAGCCTTATCTGTGAGCTGGATCTGGCTCTGAATAGTCAGTTTGCCCTGATCAAAAGTCTGGTCATGCTGTGTCCACTGATTGGTCTGCTGGGGACGGTAACCGGGATGATACAGGTGTTCGACAGTCTGGCGCTTTATGGTACGGGTAATCCCCGGCTGATGGCGGCAGGAGTTGCCAGCGCAACCTTTCCGACAATGACCGGTATGGCAGTCGCCGTTGCCGGTCTGCTGTTCTACAACCGCTTACAGCGCTGGTCTGAGGCTGAGCGCCGACAACTGCGGTTACAGTTAAACCATTCTGAAGGAGGGCTGTGATGCGCCAGCGTCTCAATCTTTCACAACAGCAGGATGATGCAGAGATCAACATGACGCCAATGCTGGACGTTGTCTTTATCATGCTGATCTTCTTTATCGTTTCTACTTCTTTTATTCGTGAAGCGGGTATTGATGTTAACCGGCCCAACGCCGATAGCAGCAGCTCCCAGAGTAAGACCGCCGTACTGGTTGCTATCTCAGCAACAGATGAGATCTGGCTGGATCGCAAACCGGTTGATCTGAGGATGGTGCGGCCATCAATAGAGCGGTTGCGCAGTGAGCAGTCGGAAATCAATGTTGTTATTCAGGCCGATAAGGCATCCAGTACGGGACAACTGATCAGTGTGATTGATCAGTTGAGGCTGGCGCAGGTGCCTTACACCGTTGCAACCCGGGCGAGTGAATAAGAGATGTTTCGACTGATCGTATCTGTCCCGGTTTCGATGTTGTTGGCCTTAGTAATGTTTTATCTGCTGGCACTGACAACCAGTATGGGCAATGGTCGGATCATGGATGAGCAGATGCAGCCCAGCCTTGACTTCCTGATGGTGCGACAGGAATCCGCATTGGAGTTGCGTAAGCGACAGTTGCCGCCTGAGCCTGAAGAGGTTGTTCAGCAGCAACCTGAAATGCCCAGATTGCAGCTACAGGCAGCGCCAGCGGTGAGCGCCGCGCAGCTGGATATCAGTGTTCCGGATATCAGTATGCAGATGGACATGACCCTGGCGCCTTCGCTACAGGGGCTGGTTGCACCCGCGCCGGTTATGGCGCTGGACCATAACCCCTCGGTACTTAGCCAGGTTCCTCCCCGTTATCCTCAGCGAGCGCTGCGGCGTAAACAGGAGGGACGGGTGCTGGTCGAATTTATTGTCACAGAAAGCGGCACCGTGAAGCCCGGCTCCGTTGTTGTACTGGAGTCCACTCCTGAAGGGGTATTCGATAAAGCTGTACTCCGCTCAATACAGCGTTGGCGTTTCAAACCCCGGGTTACTGACGGTCAGGCACACCCTTACAAGGCACGACAGGAACTTGAGTTCCGGCTGGAGAAATAGATGCGATCTTTAATGTTGGTTTTTCTGGTAACGATAAGCTCGTTTGTCATTGCGGGTCAGCCATTATCGCAGAGCGATTACAGGTTGCTGACTAAAGCCGGGAAATTAATTGAAACTGAGCAACTGGAGGCTGCGTACCAATTATTGTCGGAAGCTGACAGCGGCAGCCGTAAAGGCTATAGCAAGGCGCTCATCGCTTATAATCTTGGCCAGATTGACCTGCGACGGGAACGTTTTAAGTCCGCGATAAAGCATCTGGAAGTCGCTTTTACCCAGCAGGCAATGCCGTCAGAGCAGCAGTTGAGTCTGAAGCGGACGCTGGCACAACTGAACTGTATGGAGGAGCGCTGGAAGCGCTGTATCTCGCTGTTAAAAAGCTGGTTGGCAGAAGCACCGGAAAAGGTAACAGCCAATGACCAGATTCTGCTGGCCCAGGCTTATAGTCAGACAGAACGCTGGCGCGAGGTTATAAAGCCCGCTGCAGCTGCAATCAATAGCCGGGCTGATGTGCCGGAAAGCTGGTATCAACTGAAAATCTTCGCCCATATTCGCTTGAATCAATGGCGCAGTGCAATCCGTGATCAGCAGCGGATGATGACCCACTACACCGGTAATCCCGCTCATTGGCGACAATTGGTGTCACTGCATCAGCAGAACCGGGATCATAAATCGGCTCTGGCATCCCAGAGAATAGGCTATGAGCGTGGGCTGTTAAGCTCCGCCGCAGATCATCGATTGTTGGCCGGGATGCTGTTGCAGGCGCAACTGCCATTCTTCGCTGGCGAAGTGGTGCAACAGGGAATTGACCGGAAAATTCTGAAGGCGAATAAAAGGACTCTGGAATTGCTGAGCCGCTGCTGGATTCAGGCAAAAGAGAGTCGCCGGGCCGTAGCTGCTCTGGCAAAGCTGAACGATGTTGCTCCCGGTCGGCAGAGTCTGACCCGAATGGCCTATATGCAGATAGAGCTGCAGGAGTGGCAGCAAGCGCAACTGACTTTGCAAAGAGCGTTGAAGCTTGGTGGTAAGAAAGTGTCCGAGCTGCAGCTGATGTTGGGGATTGTCAGAATTAAGTTGCGTCAGTTTGAAGGTGCCAGGCAGGCATTATCGGTCGCAGCTGAAAATCGGAATATGAAGTCTGCAGCCGATGGCTGGCTTCGTTACCTGGACCAGGTCAGTCCGGAACAGACGCTGTTGAGTGCCAGATAGCTTCAGATTCTGAGGCTTGTTTCCTGAGTGCAGAAAGCAGTTTCTGATCAGGCTTTAAGGCTGTATCAGTCAGTCGTAAAAAATGTAAATTCATTATAGCTCTCATATCTTCGTATATAGAATCATTCTTATTCGTATTATTGATTCTGTGGGCTTTGGTGTTATTGCCTTCCTTCAGAGTGTTGTATGCGGTCGACCGATAATCGATTGCGATAAGGAATGGTAGCCCTTTTGATGGAAGTGCAGTTACAGCAGAAGGCTTCGGGAAGGCAATCCCGAAAGGCTTCGAAGACCAGCAATAAGTCGATTCGCTGGGTTCGGCTGATACATATTTACACGTCGATGCTGATGTTACTGATCATGCTTTTCTTCACCGCAACAGGTCTGACCCTGAATCATCGTGAATGGCTCCCTCAGGCTCCGCCTGCTGAAATCACAGAGTTACCACTTCCGGTTGAGCTCCAGTCTCAGACTGCCTGGGAATCAGCGCCGATGGCGCAGGCTGAAAAGGTCCGGCGCTGGCTGGCAGGTGGGCATCAGATGTCTGGTAATCAGATCAGTTATGACTGGCAATCCGATGAGCAGGTATTGCTGATCGATGTAAAACGTCCCGGTGGTTACAGCCTTGCAGAGGTATTGCCAGAGGAAAAGCTGGTCGTTCTTGAGAATCAGCGATATGGCGTTACCGCAGTGCTGAACGATCTGCATATGGGGCGTTATAGCGGAGCGCTATGGCGGGCTTTTATCGATCTGTCTGCGGTGCTGATGCTGCTTTTTACTCTGACCGGACTCTGGCTGGTTCTGCCTCAGAAAAAACGTCGACAGCGTCTACTCGCGATCAGTGGCTTAGGTGGGGTGGTCATGGCTACTGGGTACCTTCTGATACTGGCCGTTTAAGAGTCCGTGTCTGATTTCAGGAAACGAAACATGAGAAAGAAAATACTAGCGACATTGCTGGCTATGGCTGTGTCGGGGACAGTGCAGGCTCAGACGGTAACGGTTGAGCTGCAATTACCGGCTATCAGTAGCAGTCAGTACAAACGTCCCTATGTGGCTGTATGGGTTGAGAAGCAGGGAGAGCGACGCGCTCTTAGCACTCTGGCGGTCTGGTATGAAGATAAAAAATGGCTCAAGGATATCCGCCGCTGGTGGCGGAAAGCAGGCCGTTATGACACCGATGTTGATGCCGTGACCGGGGCTACCAGGGCTCCCGGCACATACACGCTGGACTGGCAGACTGAAAATCTGCCTCAGGGGGATTATCTGATCTGTCTGGAAGCGGTGCGTGAACATGGTAACAGGACATTGCTTAAGCAACTGGTGACGGTGGGTGAAGGCGCAAAGGAATACAGGATTGCAGCCGGTGATGAGCTGGGACCTGTCAGTATAAAGGTTGGAGAATAACTGTGAATCGTAAGTTTAAAAATATGTTCAGAGCGGCGGTATTGGGTACAGGCCTGATTTGCGGGAGCGTGGTCATGACAGCTCAGGCACATCCTTTGTGGGTACTGCCGGGTGAATTTGTTGTGTCCGGTGATGAAAGCAGTTGGGTAACCTTTGATGTCAGCGCTTCCCATACCGTATTTGGATATGACAAAGGGGTCGGGCTACAGAATGTCCAGGTTTTCTCTCCCGATGGCGACCGTAATCCGCTGGGCAGTTTTTTTAAAGGACATCGCCGCAGTGTCTTTGATCTGTTGCTGGATCAGGACGGCACATACAAAGTATTTGCTCAGCGTCCGAAGTTTTACTTTACCAGTTATAAGGCGGGTAACCGGGATACCGACAAACGGATGTGGGCCGATAAGGTAGAAGCAGCAGAGCGGTTACCTGAGAATGCCCGTGATGTTAAGACTATGCAGATTGATATGAGCAGTGTCGCCTATGTCACCCGTAATGCGCCCAGCGACAGCGTTTTCCAGCCGACAGGTAAAGGTTTCGAGTTGCGCCCGGTAACGCACCCGAATGACATCGTACAGGGTGAAGAAGCGGTATTGGAAGCGTTGCTGAATGGCAAACCGGTTGCCGGAGTCAGTGTTGAAATTACACCCGGAGGCACGCGTTACCGTAACGAACGCAACAGCATTGAAATCACTACTGATAGTAACGGCCGGATTGAGTTTACCCCCGGGCAGGCTGGGCCATGGTTGTTGTCAGCTGATTATTCAATGCCGTCTCAGTCGCCTCTGGCGGACACTGTAGAGGCTATTCGCTTTATCACTTTTGAGGTGATTCCGGAGTGAGTGTGCGGAAACAGTGTTGTTTTGCCCTGGTGACCGGAGTGCTTTTCAGCACTCAGGTTTTTGCACATTATCCGGTCATGATCTGCGATGCCGACAGCCAGACAATACGTTGTGAGGTCGGATTTACAGATGGCAGTAAGGCGGTGGGTAAGCCGGTGCGTTTATTCAGCTATGAAGAAGAGTTGCTGGGGGAGCGCAAGTCTGATCGCTTTTCCAGAGTTGAGTTTGAACGGCCGGCAGGTGATTTCTATCTGCAGTTTGATTCAGGCCATGAGTTCCCGGTGGAGGTTGATGTCGGTGAACTCTGAAGGTGTAACTGAACGGATTGTTCCGGATGATGGACGTAAAGAGAGCCGTTGGGTATTCCTGACTGTTCTGCTGATACTGATTGCTGGCGGAGCAGGGATCTTTGTAAACCGGTCAGAGCCAGCAAGGCTGCCTGACTATCTGCAGCTGAGTGTTAATGATAAAGCAGTTCTGACGGCGCTGCGTAACGCCGGCGATGAAATTCTGTTCCTGGCCGAGGTAAATGATGCGTTGCCAGATATCGCCAGCCTGGAACAGGCCGGTGTTCCTCCGTTTGCCGCAATGCCTGGTCAGCAATCCAGATATCACTGGCAGCATCTGTCTGCCGGTTGCTATCTCGGCACACCGAAAGCCGGATCACGAATAGAGTTTCTATTGGTTCTGGAAAAACAGGTAACCGTTTTCTGGCGACCATCCTCCGGTTCTGAATCTCATCACTACAGTAATTCCGGGCCGGTAGGTTGCCAGCCGGATCAGCATTGGCAGGAGTTCAGTAATGCGTAATCTCTGGTTTTGCTTCTTTATGTTGCTCAGTGTCCAGCTGCCTGCTGCCGAGAAACTACGGGTGGGCATAACGCTGCATCCCTATTACAGCTATGTCAGCAATATTGTCCGGGACCGGGCAGAAGTTGTGCCTCTGGTTGATGCCGGATTCAATCCACACAGCTATGAGATGCAGCCAGCGGATCTGAAGCGTCTGCTCAGTATGGATGCGCTGGTGGTGAATGGTATCGGGCATGATGAATTTGCCTTCAGGGCCCTGGACGCGTTGCAGAGTCAGAATAATGGCAATGCTTCTGTGGTGGTGATAGAAGCCAATGCAGATGTACCGCTACTGGCTGCGCCGAATGCCCAGGGGGCGTGGAATCCCCATACCTTTGTTTCGATCAGTGCATCAATTCGTCAGCTGTACACCATCGCCCGTGAATTGGGAGAGCTTGATCCTGAAAATGCCCGTTTTTACAGGATGAATGCGGTCAGCTTTGCCCGGGATCTGCGGACCATGAAGAATCAGTATGCCAGCCAGTTGATCGGGGTGGATATGAGCGGTATCCGTATTGCCAGCACCCATAATGCTTATGGCTATTTCCTGCAGGAGTTCGGCATAGGTATTGATACAGTGATAGAGCCTGCACACGGGGTTGAACCCAGTGCCGGGCAGTTACAACAGACGATTGACCGGATCCGCGATGCCAATATCCAGCTTCTGTTCACCGAACTGGATATGGATAACCGCTATGTCGATACCATCGAACAGGCTACAGGTATCCGTATATTTCATTTCTCACATATGACCTATGGAAACTACGATACCGATCAGTTTCGCCGGGAGATGGAAATTAACCTTCAAACACTGGTGCAGGCCCTGCAGGTGTCTGCCACCAGATCTGAGTCAGGTGAAAAATCATGAGTGGGCCGTCGATCAGCCTGGAAGGAGTCAGCCTGTATCTGGCAGGAAACTGCATTCTTGATACCCTGGATACAGAGTTGGCAGCAGGGCAGTTACATATTCTCATCGGCCCTAATGGCGCCGGCAAAACATCTCTGCTGAAAACGATGCTGGGACTGATGCCCCACAGTGGCCGGGTTTCACGTCATTGGCCTGCAAAGGATACGCAGCGCTTACCTGCCTATATTCCCCAGCAACCGCAGTTTGATTCGGTGTTGCCGGTGACCGTGGCCGATTATCTGGCGGCCATAATCAGTCCAAGGCCACTTTTTTTCCGACAGCCCGCGTTTGTTCACCACCGGGTGGAGCAACTGCTGAGTGATGTTGGTATGCGCGATAAGAAAGATCTTAAGTTGGGGCAGTTATCGGGCGGTGAACGCCAGAGACTGATGTTTGCTCAGGCATTGCATCGTGATGCCTCGCTCTGGTTTATGGATGAACCGATGACCGGCCTTGACGGCGAAGGCCAGCGCATAATTACCGATCTGATTGAGCAGTTGCGTCAGCAGGGTAAAACCCTGGTGATGGTGCACCATGATATGAATTTTGTGCGTTGTTATGCTGACAATGTTCTGCTGGTCGATGGTGGGTTAAAGCGTTGCGGCCTGCCCGCCGAGGTTCTGGGTGATCAGGAAACTGCCATGCTGGAGGTTGCCTGATGGAGAGTTTGCGACAGTTTCTGTTTCAACAGCAGGCAGCGGGCTATCTGCCGGAAATGTTTCAGTACGGCTTTCTTATTAATGCATTGATAGCCGCTCTGATGATCGGGCCATTACTGGGTGGGATGGGCAGCCTCGTGGTCATCAAGCGTTTAGCGTTCTTCTCAGAAGCGGTCGGGCATGCTGCGTTAACCGGTATTGCGATTGGTATCTTACTGGGGGAGCCGGCGGCACATCCGTTTGCAGGCCTGTTCAGCTTTTGTCTTATTTTTGCCTTACTACTGCACTGGATAAAGAGCCGTACTTCTGTGCCATATGATGCCCTGGTCGGGGTTTTTCTGGCGGTAGCTATCGCAATGGGGGCGGCCCTGCTGCTGTACGTTGCCCGCAAGGTGAATATTCATATTCTTGAAAATGTCCTGTTCGGTTCCATTCTCACAGTACAGGATCGGGATCTGGCCATCCTCGCGATTATTGCGTTGTTATGTGTCGCAGCGATGCTGGTGTTTGGTAACCGTGCATTAGTGGCTACGCTAAACCCGGAGCTGGCCAGAGTCAGCGGTATACCTGTACGTCTCTATGATTATGTATTCGTTATGCTGATCGCGTTGATTACGGTGGCTGCAGTGAAGATTGCCGGTGCCATCCTTGTCGGAGCCATGTTACTGATTCCGGCGACCACCGCGCGCCTGGTGACCGCGAATGTGATGCAGTTTTTCTGGACCAATATTGTTCTGTCTACGAGTTGCTGCCTGGCGGGTATTCTTCTGCCCATGGCGTTTGACTTACCGATACCATCGGGGGCATCGATAGTATTGCTGGCCAGTGTCGGTTTTGTCATCGCGGTTATTCTTAACCGGTTTCAGGCCCGCGTTCAGGGATAAGCAATCATGAAAAAAATTATCTATAGCGGTATCACGATTTTGCTTATACTGGCGACGAAAATTGCCTGTGCTGAATCTATTCGGGTAGCAACGACATTGCCCATCACACAGGCTCTGGCGACAGATCTGCTGAACCATAGCGGTGCTGAAGTCGTTTACTTACCGCCAGGCCGATTGCCAGTAAAGCGTATCGCTAACTGGCTGAGGCATAAGAGCCGGTCGCGTATCAATGGGGCCGGTCCTTTCGATGTACTGGTGACAGTTGAATCTGTCTGGCCCGGTTATGCGGTTTTCGGTAAGCTGCGCAGCCAGAATGTCAGACTGGTGGCTATTGATGTAGCTGAAGAACTCAATGATCCGGGACTGAGTATTCGCAGGCAGGCTGGCCAGTCAATGCAGTACTTCTGGCTGGCGCCGGATAATCTTCAGGTTATGGCACAGATTCTGGCTAAAGACCTGTCACGGTTGTTGCCAGTTCATCAGCACTTAATTCAGGAAAATCTGCAGCGTCTGAAACAGCAGATTCAGCATCATGCGATGGCTCTGGATGAACGCCTGATGGCCCATGAGATAGTTGCAATTTGTCTTGGAGATGCTGCTCTTGGCCCTCTGGCTGATGCGACCTATCTGCCGGTAGAAACTGGTCAGCGTTGTGAAAGTACCGCTTTACGGTTGGAAAAAACAAAAGCAATTACCGGTACTAATTACCGGGTCTGGCGCATTGAAGCCGCCGAGAAACCTCTCGCAGGGGATCTGGCGTCGTGGTTGAACGCGAATCTGCGTAGTCTTGATCGGGCACTTACTGCCGCGCCGGATAGTGCCGGATAAGGAATTATAATCTTGCAAGTTGAAGTAACAGGTTCAGTTTAGTGCCAGGAATGACTGAGAGGCCGGTAGCAGTTTCCGGAATAAGTGTTATGCAGCAGACCACCCGTATTCTCATAATTGAAGATGATGTTGTGCTTAGTGACCTTGTTGCAGGCCTGTTGCGCGAACATGGATATCTGGTCAGGCAGTGTTTTGATGGGGTCAGTGGTCTGGCTACGGCCAGAAAAGAGAGCTTTCATCTGGTTCTTCTGGATGTACTTTTACCCGAAATGCAGGGCTTTGAAGTTCTTGATAGGTTGCGACGCCGTTCTGATGTGCCGGTGATGATGATCACCGCAAAAGGCGCTGAAGCGGACCGGATTACTGGTTTCAAAACCGGCGCGGATGACTATCTGCCCAAACCGTTCAATATAGAGGAACTGCTGTTACGGGTTGAGGTAATCATTAAACGCACTCAGCATGTGCCTCAGGTTACTGCAGCTCGCCAGCCGCAGGTGATCCGGTTTGGTGAGCTGGGGATTGATATGGAGCTTTCCCGTGCAGAGCTGGCAGGTGTTGAGCTGGATTTTACTGATATGGAGTTTAAGTTACTGGCTCAACTGGTTGAGAATCAGGGTCAGGTGCTGAGTAAACCTTATCTTTATCATGAGTTAATGGGGCGGCCCTACAGCCGGGATGAACGCAGTCTGGACGTTCATGTCAGTAAACTGCGCCGGAAACTGACCGCCGCAGGATTTAATGGCCGACAGATACGTACCGTACATGGTCAGGGATATTGTCTGAAATGAATCGCAAACTGTTCTGGAAACTCTGCCTCAGCATCAGCCTGATCACAATGGCACTGGTGTATCTGGTTTCAGAGTTGAGCCTGAAGATTGAAAACCAGATGAGTTACCTGGGAGAGACTGAGAAGTCTGTCCTGCAGGGCTACAGAGATGAAGCGGATCAACTGCTCAGCTCGGGTGATCGGGATGCTCTGTATAACTGGCTCGAAGCAGTGCAGAGCAAAGAAGGTACCTTTGCGACGGTAATAGAGGTGAGCATCAGTGAAGTGGTTCCGGTAGGACATGCTGATTATCGCCCGGTCGAAGCCCGGGTTGGACGACTATTAAGCTATCCGCTTCATCTGCACCATGAAAACCCGTTGATAGAAATGCCGCTCAGTGATGGCCGGCATTCACTGGTGATCCGGGTACCGGACCATATGATGCCGGGAAGCCTGTGGCCGACAACTCATCTGCTGCTACATATGGCGCTGCCCCTGATTCTGATGGTGTTATTCAGTTTTGTTCTCTATCGTCACTTGATGCGTCCGTTAGGCAAGCTGGAACTGGCGACGCGACAGTTCTCTCAGGGTAACTATGCTGCCAGGGTTTCACCGGAGCTGAATGGGCGCAGCGATGAGCTGGGGCGGTTAGCACTGACCTTTGATGAGATGGCAACCCGGGTAGGGACACTGGTGGAATCCCAACGGCATCTGTTGCATGACCTGTCTCATGAACTACGTACTCCCCTGCAGCGCATCGAGCTTTGTCTTGAAATTGATAAAACGAGCCATTACAGCCGTTTAAAGAAGGAAACCCGCCAGATGAGGAAGCTGGTGGAGGATACATTAACCCTGGCCTGGCTGCAGAATGAATCCCCTGAGTTACGCAATGAAACGGTGGACCTTGTCGGCCTGTTAGAAGCGATTGCGGATGACACACAGTTTGAATACCCGGATCGTCATCTGCGACTGTCATTGCCTGACGAATTACTGATCGCAGACAGTTCAGAGAAAGCCCTGAATATGGCGCTTGAAAATATCATTCGTAATGCGATGCGGCACAGTCCGGAGGGCGGCACTGTTGAGATCTCTGTAGCGCTTCATGATCAGTTCTGTGAGGTTGTGGTCACGGATCAGGGAGAAGGTGTGCCCGATGACTGTCTGGATAAAATCTTCAAACCTTTCTTCAGGGTGGATAAATCCCGTGATCGTGGTGCAGGCGGTTTTGGATTAGGTCTGGCACTGGCAAAGCGGCAGCTTGAAGGCGTTGCAGGTAGCGTTCGTGCTGAAAATAATACGCGTCAGGGCTTGCGTATGCTGATCAATCTGCCGGTCTCAGCCTGAAATTGTAAAAAATGTTAAATGCATGTTAACAAACGCTAAGGTTAACGATAATGATTTGCATTAAGAAGTCGTTAACCCTGGAGATTTGTCATAATGCAAAACCCTCGACCAACAGCCGTGCCAAAGCCGGCGCTATCAGTGGCTGTTGCAACCATCATTCTGGCCCAGTCCTCTGCTGTACTGGCAGACGATAATAAAATCACTGTTACCGGTCAGTCTCTTACTGCCGATGCGGTAATCGATCAGGAAACTCTGGAAAACTATCAGGCTACCGACCTGGAAGATATTTTTAAGCAGAATCCTGATGTCAGTGTGGGTGGTGGTTTCAGCACTGCTCAGAAGATCTATGTACGGGGCATCGAAGATACCAATCTGAATGTCACTATTGATGGTGCTCCGCAGGCGGGTTATCTGTTCCACCATCAGGGTCGTATCAGTGTTGAGCCGGAGCTACTCAAACGCGTTGAGGTTCAGGCGGGCGCTGGTCTGGCGACGGATGGTGCCGGCGCACTGGGTGGTGCGATTCGTTTTGTAACCAAGGATCCGGAAGACCTTCTGCGCGAGGGCGAGCAATTCGGTGGTCAGGCGAAACTGGGCTATTTCAGCAACACAGAAGGCGTAAAACTGAACACCTCTGTGTTTGGTCGTCTGTCTGATGATATCTCTGTGCTGGCGTCGGTTACCCGCCAGGATAGCGGTAATATCGAGGACGGTGATGGCAATGAGCTGAGCAACACCGAATCGGAGATTAATAGTGGACTGTTTAAGCTGGTGGGTCATCTGTCTGACGAAGAGACTCTGCGCTTCAGTTACGATTTCCGCCACGATGACGGTACCCGTAATGTCCGTCCTCACTTCATCTCTGCTGGCTGGAATCAGGCCAATAATCAGGATAGTCACCGTCGTACCGCTAATCTTCAGTACAACCTCAACCCGGGCAGTGACGCTCTGGATCTGCAGGCGAATGTCTACTATACCCGCCAGTATCTGACTCAGAGAGCAACCGGTGAAGAGCGTGATGGCGCTGGTGTTAAGTCGATTGGTTTTGATCTGCGCAATACCCAGCAGATCAGCAATCACACGCTGACTTACGGAACTGATTACCGCAAAGATACCGGCTACTACATCAATCCAGGCGATAGCGGTCCGAGTGATGATGAAGTACTGAACGTTGCAGGTTTGTACATTCAGGATCAGATCGCGCTGACCGAGCAACTGACCCTGAATACCGGTGCCCGATACGATCATTATGATCTGGACGACAATATTGGCCAGAACTTCAAAAGCTCTGCTGTCAGCCCGAATATAGGGCTGCATTACGCGGTTAACGAGTCACTGGAGATCCACGGTGGCTATGCTAAAGCTCATCGCGGTGTCGGTGTGAAAGAAGCCTATCTGCTTAATTTTGCGACCAATCATGCCAACCTCAAGGAGCAGGATGCAGATAACTTTGAGCTGGGCTTTGATTACAGCCAGGATCAGGTTCGCTTTGGTGCAACGGCGTTTGTCAGCAAGATTGAGAACGCTTCAGCGAGGGTAACCCGCAGTGTCATTAATACCGTCGGTGATGTTGAAAATAAAGGTGTGAATCTGTATTTCGGTTACAGCTGGGATAATACCGACCTGCATCTGGGTTACAGCCATAGTCGTCCTGAGCTGGACGGTGAGCCGCTGGATGACGGCAACATGGGAATCGGTACTGCCATTGGAGATACACTCACAGCATCTCTGACTCATACTCTGCCTGCGCAGAACCTGGAACTGGGCTGGTCTTCTGAAACCGTTCAGCGACTGACCGATGTACCTTCTGACCGGGTAGAAAAAGCCGGTTACAACGTGCATGACGTCTTTGCTAAATGGTATCCACAAGGCGATGAAGATCTGTCAGTGACACTGACCGTGAAGAACCTGTTCGACCGTCAGTACCTGAGCCATGCCAGCTACGGTGCTGATACCAGCGAACCTGGTAATCCAATTATTGGTCTGTATGAAGCCGGTCGTGATGTCCGTCTGACCTTGTCGGTACGTTTCTAAACACCGTCGTGATAGCTGACAGACCAATCCCCTTCGGTCTGTCAGCTAATCATCTTCGAACACTGTCTGGCTTCATATAAGATAAGCTATGAGTGTTTTCCCCGTACCTTCCTGTAAATCAGGTTCATATCAGCTTTACTGTTTTTCAAATAGTTAATCTGACGTTACTTTTCTTTATCCGTAGATCGATTCCGGAAAGATGATTCCCTGCAGGGCTTTAGTTATCGGATCAGGTAAGGTTACAGTCAGCTCGATTAAGCTACCGCGAATTCAACTTTGAAGTGCGACACTCTCTTTATGCAGCCTGAAGGTATTCCCAAAACACTTTTTCTGGCTGCCTGAACCCAAGGCACTTGCGAGGCCTCAGGTTTAAGCTTTTCTCAGCTCGTCGTACATCCTCAT
>JAOXSA010000160.1 GCA_025800245.1 Amphritea sp.
AGATATGTTCGTTATCAGGAAAAATCAGCTTACGAAGAAGAGCAGCGCCAAATTCAGTTAGAAATAAATTAAGAAGTAACGCCCCCTTATAGGGGGCATAAAGCAAAGCCACCTTCTATGAAGGTGGATTTTTACTTTCAGTTTTACAGTCTCTGTTCAGGACAGATAATCATGCTTGTCTCAGGCGGTTGTTGCTGCCAGAGACTGACGTCTGGAAAGAAGCATGACATAGATAATCAGATACAGGCCTATGACCAGCAGGCCAACCCACTCGATGTCGAACGGAGTGAACTGATAGGCCAGAACCAGTCCGTACATCATGATGAAGTTACCCAGCATGTAGGGCAGTTTGCCGAAGCGCTCAACGGTAATGTTGAGGTTCAGGGTGTACAGGCGGATCAGCGAGTCTAATGAGTTAATTACAAATACGATACCGACAAACACCATTGCCATTTTCAGCATGTAGCTGATCTCGATGGCGTTCTCAAAGTGGTAGTAAAGTACCGAGAACCAGATCGCCAGAGGAATCGATGGGATAACCAGCAGTGCCAGGCATAGCTGCCAGGTCTTCAGACCACCGACAAAACGCGCCACAAACTGGCCGATCATGATGCTCCAGCTGAACCACCAGAACAGGTAGAACTGATGATAATCGGATATTGGCGAGGTGAACTGATGAATATTACTGAAGTAGCCCCCGATACCGGCCAGGGTGCTGAACATTTCGCTGACACCGAGTCCTGGTGCCGCCACCATAATGACTGCGATCAGCGCAAAAAACAGCCAGGTTGAAGAGATACTCAGCACTTTGATGTAACTGATATCAGTACTGGAGAACACGGCCAGAGCCACTACCAGTGCGACCAGACCGAAGCGGACAGGATCTGAAATACCTTCAACGTAGCTCGGCAGGTAATCAAGGAACAGGAAGCCGGTGAATGCGCAGGTACCGATGATCACAAGATTATTGATCACTTTTACCAGTGGGATTTCGAACAACTTCACCTTAGGTTCAATAACACAGAAGTAGAAGGTGGTCAGGAAATAGAAGCCCCATACCAGAAAGCCCCAGAAACCAAACTCAATCGCCAGTGGATTGGTGAACTGGTAAGCCTCTTCAGACGCGTAGGTCGGGAACTCTGTCAGCGGGAACATGATCAGCCCCACATCAAGACCCGAGGTAAACAGAATTGCGATGAACGCAAACAATGAACTTGGTATTTCACCCTTGCAGACTATATTGCTGCCACGAATAAGAATAAATGCTGATGTCAGCAATGTTACTGCAATAGCAGCGCTGAGAACTGTAACCATCTCAGTGGTACTCCGGTTTATTATCGTTTTAATTGGATCTGCTGCTAACAGCCGATTTCAGGACGAACGAATCCAGACAATCGGAACACCGGTTGCCGGATAGACGGACTGATTTTGGCTTATATAGCTACAGAAGCAGCTGACAGCTGAGTCTGAATAGTTCTGGTTCACAGACTCAGCTGTAGCAGATACCTGTCAAATCAGGCAGAGCTTGCAGAGAAGTGCTTCCCAAGCAGAGCATGATAGAAGTCTTTGTCAGACAGCATACCTACCAGGGAATCATTTTCGTTCAGCAGTACCGGCTGGCCGGTACGGTATCGGATCTCAATTGCCTTGCGCATCGAAATGTCCGGAGTGGCCATCACCAGCGTATCCTCACTGATCTGGTCAACATCCTGACCTTCCTGCCACTGGTGCAGTGACAACGGTTCTCCCTGGCGACTTGCAGCAACAACCCGACCGGTATTGTCGGTACTGATACAGGTGTTATCGTTGCGATTCAGCACCAGCATGTCGTCCAGTTTCTCGATCTGATCTGCATCGGTCATCAGGGAACGACCGCGCAGTACGTTCAGTGGATTGGTGTGGGCGACAAAGTCTTCAACGTAGGCGTTACATGGGTTCAGGACGATCTCTTCCGGTTTACCGTGCTGGATGATCCGGGCCGATTCCATGATCGCAATGTTAGTCCCGATCTTCAGCGCTTCATCCAGATCATGGCTGACAAACAGGATGGTTTTGTTCAGGCGCTGCTGTAACTCAATCAGTTCATCCTGTAACTGGCTGCGGATCAGTGGGTCGAGCGCAGAAAAAGGCTCATCCATGAGCAATATGTCGCTATCCATAGCGAACGCTCTGGCTAAACCTACCCGTTGTTGCATCCCCCCGGAGAGTTCGTGGGGATATTTGTCTTTCCATTCATCCAGGCCGACCATCTCCAGCTTTTCCATCGCTTTCTCGCGACGTTCCTGCTTATTGATCCCCTGCATTTCCAGGCCAAAGGCAACATTATCCAGCACCGTAAGCCAGGGCATCAGAGCGAACTTCTGGAACACCATAGAGACCCGGTGAGTACGCATATGGCGCAGCGTTTTAGCATCGCAGTCGGCCATGTTGACCATGCGATCACCGTCTTTAACCAGCAGCTCGCCACGGCTGATAGGGTTCAGACCATTAACGGCGCGCATCAGGCTGGATTTGCCGGAGCCTGACAGGCCCATCAGGACGCAGATCTCACCTTCTGCCACTTCGATACTGGCATCGTGTACGCCGACCACTGCACCACCTTCAGAGATAATCTCCTGGCGGTTTTTACCCTGATCAAGCATCTTCAGGGCATTATCGACATTGTCACCGAATACAACGTCTAAGTTTCGAATACTGATAGCCGACATAATTAACCTTCCTCTTTCGCGCCAGGTTTCTTGCAGATGCGGTCGAGAATAATTGCGACCAGTACGATCGCCAGACCGGCTTCAAAGCCCTGAGAAATATTAACGGTGTTCAGGGCACGGATGACTGGTTTACCCAGGCCGTCAGCCCCAACCAGCGCCGCGATTACGACCATCGACAGGGACAGCATGATGCACTGGGTAATGCCGGCCATGATGTTCGGCATTGCCGCCGGCAGTTCCACTTTCCACAGCAGTTTCATCGGGGTCGCGCCAAACGCTTTACCCGCTTCGATCAGATCTTCCGGCACCCGGCTGATACCCAGATAGGTCAGACGGATCGGTGCAGCGATTGCAAAGATAATGGTAGAGATCAGGCCTGGTACAACACCCAGACCGAACAGTACCAGCGTAGGAATCAGGTACACGAAGGTCGGAATAGTCTGCATCAGATCGAGGATCGGGCGCAGGATGGTATACATCCAGGGCCGGTGAGCGGCCATAATCCCGATCGGAATACCGATGATGATCGACAGTGCAGTGGCGGCAAGAACCAGAACAAAGGTTTCTACCATCTCCTGCCAGTATCCCAGATTGAGAATCAGTAGCAGGGCTGCGACCACAAAGATAACCAGTGGTACGCTGCGGTGCAGAAGCCAGGCGATTGCGGCGGTCAGAGCCATCGGAACGAATGGGGGGAACCATAGGAAAATATCCGTCGATGTCAGTATCAGCCACTCCAGCGAGATTGAGATTGCATCGAAGAATCCGGCGGCACTATAAGTCAGCCAGTCAACGAAGTTCTCCATCCAGCTACCCAGCGGGATCTTGTTTTCAGTAATCCAGTTCATAAGTCAGCCTTACAGCTATGTCTGTCATAGGTATAACGGTGCGGTTATACAGCCTGCCGGGTAGCAGGCTGTATACGATCGATCAGATTTCCAGGTGGCTGCGAACAGCAGTCAGGCCGTTACCGCCATCTTTGGTGGTAACGCCATCCAGCCATGCGTTCAGTACATCAGGATGTGCTTTGAGCCATGCACGGGCTGCGTCCTGAGGGTCCTGACCATCGTCCAGAATGGCTCCCATCACTTCGTTTTCCATCTCCAGAGAGAAGGACAGGTTAGTCAGCAGTTTGCCCATGTTCGGGCACTCGGTGGTGTAGTTCTTACGAACGTTGGTGTACACGCTGGCACCACCGTAGTTAGGACCGAAGTAGTCATCGCCACCGTCCAGATATTCCATCTCGATATTGGCGTTCATCGGGTGCGGTGCCCAGCCCAGGAATACTACCCACTGGTTACGCTTAGCGGCACGGGATACCTGGGAGATCATGCCTGCTTCGCTGGACTCAACCAGTTTGAAACCTTCCAGACCGAAGGCGTTGCCATCGATCATATCCTGGATCAGACGGTTACCGTCGTTACCTGGCTCAATGCCATACAGGCGGCCTTTGAACTGGTCTTCGTGTTTGGCGATATCGGCGAAGCTTTTTACACCGGCATCGTAGACATATTTAGGCACCGCCAGAGTGTATTTAGCACCTTCCAGGTTTGCACGAATGGTTTCAACGGTGCCGGCCTCACGGTATTTAGCGATATCGGCCTCCATGGTTGGCATCCAGTTGCCGAGGAAAACATCGATGTCATTGTTTGCCAGAGAGGTGTAAGTAACCGGTACAGACAGAAGCTGTGTGGTGGCTTTGTAACCCAGTCCTTCAACAACTTCGCTGGTGATAGCGGTGGTTGCTGTGATGTCGGTCCAGCCAACATCGGAGAAGCGAACGGTATCGCATTGTCCGGCAAATGCCATGGATGCGGAGAGGCCAACGGCAGCTGCAACTCCCTGCATCAGGCGGGTTTTGGATGGGGCTTTAAACTGTCGGTTATTCATGAGTTATTTTCCTTATTGTTTTTGTATCGCTCAGGTCGTTTTCTTGGCCCGGGAGACAACTCCCGGTGCCGGTAGCGCAAAGCGCTTTTTTGGGTTTAGGTCAGGAACTCCTGTTTTCAATGCTGGCCAGAGAGCGTTGAGGTTCACCCAGACGTTGTTTCTCCTGCCAGTGTTCATCAATCCAGACATCAACACCAGCCTCTGGCAACGCAGTCTTACCCAGAATCATATCTGCAGCTTTTTCTGCCACCATGATGGTCGGCGCGTTGAGGTTACCATTAGGAATTGTAGGGAAGATCGAAGAATCTACTACCCGGAGGTTTTCAATACCCCGAACCCGACACTCACTATCCAGTACAGCCATTGGGTCTTCATCCGCGCCCATTTTGCAGGTACATGATGGATGGTAAGCACTTTCAACGTTCTCTTTTACCCACTGATCGATGGCTTCATCACTGCTGATATCCATGCCCGGCTGAATCTCTTCACCCCGGTACTGATCCATCGCCGGTTGATTCAGAATCTCGCGGGTTAGTCGAATACAGTCGCGCCAGTCCTGTTTATCCTGTTCGGTACTGATGTAGTTAAACAGAATAGAGGGTTTATCTTCAGGGTTGGCTGACCGGATCCGGACATAACCGCGGCTTTCTGGCTTGTTAGGGCCCACGTGAACCTGAAAACCATGACCATCAAAGGCTGCCTGACCGTCATAACGCATTGCTGCTGGCAGGAAGTGATACTGGATATTCGGTGACTTCAGGCCTGCGCGGGAACGGATAAAGGCGCAGGATTCAAAATGGTTAGTCGCGCCCAGGCCATCTTTGAACAGAATCCAGCGAGTACCGATCAGGCCTTTGCTGATCAGTCCCAGCTTGCTGTTCAGGGTGATTGGCTGTTTACAGTGGTACTGGAAGTACACTTCCAGATGGTCCTGCAGGTTTTCGCCGACGCCGGGCAGATCATGAACCAGCTCGACACCGGCATCCTGAAGTATCTGCTTCGGACCGATACCAGACAGTTGCAGTAACTGTGGAGAACCGACGGAACCTGCAGACAGTACAACTTCTTTGCGGGCTTTAGCGACATGAACCTTACCGCCTTTAGAGTATTCGATGCCGGTGGCACGTTTACCGTCCATTACCACCTTGCGTGATAGTACACCGGTGATCAGGGTCAGGTTACCGCGCTTCATGGCGTGGCGCAGATACTCGTTGGAGGTTGAGGCACGCACACCGTCACGCACGGTCATGTGCATGGTACCGAAGCCTTCCTGCTGGTAACCGTTATAGTCTTTTGTGGTCGGGTAGCCCGCTTCTTCACCGGCGTCGATAAACGCCTGGTATAGCGGGTTCAGCTTCATATCATTACCGGCGCAGGTTCCCAGTGGGCCTTCACCGCCACGATATTTATCAGCCCCCTTGTTCCAGGTTTCCGCTTTTTTAAAGTAGGGCAGGCAGTGCTGGTAGCTCCAGCCTTCAGCTCCATGCTCTTCCCACTCATCGAAGTCACAGGCGTGACCGCGCACATACACCATCCCGTTAATGGATGAGCCACCGCCCAGTACTTTACCCCGTGGACAATGCATGGAGCGGCCATCCAGGTCGGCTTCTTTTTCAGTATGGAACTGCCAGGCGTACTTCTCAGTATTCATCGGGTACGACAGGGCGGTTGGCATCTGAATAAAGATGCTCTTGTCAGTACCACCGGCTTCCAGCAGCAGGACCTTATGCTCGCCGCTTTCCGTCAGACGGTTCGCCAGCACGCAGCCTGCTGAGCCGGCGCCGACAATGATGTAATCGTATTCAGTTGCTGTGGTCATCTCAGATCTGTCCGCTTAATTATTATTCGTATGGGCACTCGATATCACCCAGCTCAACAAAAACGCTCTTGGTCTGGGTGTAGTGATTGAGGGTTTCGATACCGTTTTCACGGCCGATGCCGGATTGCTTATAACCGCCGACAGGCATCTCGGCAGGGGATGCACCCCAGGTGTTGATCCAGCAAATGCCTGCTTCAAGGCGGGCAATGACACGGTGAGCACGGGCGAAGTTGGTGGAGAATACGCCGGCAGCCAGACCGAAGTCGGTGTCGTTGGCGCGGCGGATCACTTCCTCTTCATCGCTGAAACGCAGGATCGACATTACAGGGCCAAAAATCTCTTCTTTGACATTCGGCATGTCGTCGCTGCAGTCGGCAAAGACGGTAGGCTTCACAAAGTTACCCTTGTCCAGGCCGTTTTCCATCGCCCGTTCACCACCGCATACCAGACGGGCGCCGGCTTCTTTAGCTGCTTCGATATAGCCCAGTACTTTTTCCATGTGCTGGGTGGAGATCAGGGCACCCACCTGAGTTTCAGCATTGGTTGGATCGCCGATGATCATACGCCCGGTGCGCTCAGCAACACGGCTGACAAACTCGTCATAGAGGCTATCGTGGACAAATACCCGGGTACCGTTGGTACATACTTCACCCTGGGTGTAGAAGTTAGCCAGCATGGCACCGGAAACGGCGTTATCGATATCGGCGTCTTCAAATACGATCAGCGGTGATTTACCGCCCAGTTCCATGGTGACATCTTTCAGGCTGCCGGCAGCATCGGCCATTACTTTCTTACCGGTACCGCATTCGCCGGTGAAAGACACTTTGGCGATCTCCGGGTGACGGGACAGCGCCTGACCGACTCGGTAGTCACCCTGTACTACGTTAAATACGCCATCTGGCAGACCTGCCTCGGTGAAGATTTCAGCCAGTTTCAGTGCTGTAAGAGGTGTTTCTTCTGAGGGTTTGAAAATCATGCAGTTGCCAGCAGCCAGTGCCGGGCCGGATTTCCACATAGCGATCTGAATCGGGTAGTTCCAGGCACCGATACCGGCGCAGATACCCAGCGGTTCTCGACGGCTATAGAAAAAGTTGGTGCCGCCCAGATCCTGCTGCTGACCGTGAATAGTCGCGGCAAGGCCGGCGTAGTATTCGATGACATCTGCACCGGTCACGATATCCACGCAGTCGGCTTCCTGGATAGGCTTACCTGTGTCCTGAACTTCCAGCATCGCCAGTTCATCGTTGCGTTCGCGCAGAATCTGAACCGCACGCATCAGAATGCGACCACGCTCTGCGCCACTCATAGCAGACCATACTTTGAAACCTTCCTGAGCGGCGCGTACAGCCTTATCGACATCCTCTATAGAGGCCTGCTGAACCTCGGCCAGTACTTCATTGGTCGCTGGGTTTTTTGTGACAAAAGTTTCCCCGGAAGTGGCTGCCTGATAGCGGCCATCGATATACAGCATAGTTTGCATTGTATTGCCCTGTTATGTGTCGCTCGGTCACCAGTCTCTTCATTAAGAGTGAGCCAGAGAATGAAGGTGCGGAGCGTTTTTATTAATTGGTCGTTTAATTAAAAAACACTTTGGCTATTTATTGCCCAAATGTCAAAGTTTTTTAATGTCGCTTTCAGACTAAGAGAAGAGTAACAGAGCAGCCGGGTGCTGGAGTGTAAATAGAACGATTATCAGAAGTTGTGCTGGTTTTTAGAGGGATTTAGATACTTTTCTGGCGATTTTATGCTGCTTTTAAGAAGTGAGGACATATCCCATTATCGATTCCTATACGTCGATAATGGGCTTCAGAGTGGCGTAAATGGTCAATAACCGATCGGTCAGATGTCGAATTTCAGGACCGCATTTGCTGACATGCGGAAGCAGCGAGCCAGATGCTCAACCGTTGAATCATCCATATTATCGGAGCTGATCAGGCACATTCTCAGAACCTGATAGCTATTGAGGATCTTATTGGGCAGGGCGCGGCTGAGCTACCCGCTGTCACTACGGAAAACCTGCGAAACATTCTGTCAGCCTCTTTAAACAAAGTGAGGGTTGTCGCTAAAACAGCCTGCTGCTTTGTCAGGTAACCAGACTGTTTTAGCGATCCGCAGAGAAAGCCTTAGGCCTGTTTGCCGATTTTCTGAGCTGTGTTGTCGATCAGTTTGTCAGGTGTACGTAGCTGTCGACGAAACGCTTGTACTTGTGTTGGCCACAGGTGTAAGGCTGGTACTTCGCCGGGTTGTCATCGCTTTTGCAGGTATCAACAACCTCAACTACCGCATCGAAATCCAGGTCCATAAAGAACGGTACTGAGTAACGCTCTTTGCCGCTGGTGTTGATTACCCGGTGCATGGTGGAGATATAGCGATCGTTGGTGAAGGTCTGCACCAGATCACCGATATTGACGATAAAGCAGTCTTCAATCGGCGGTGCGTTGACCCAATCGCCATCGTGATTCTGTACCTGCAGGCCACCGACCTGGTCCTGGGACAGGATGGTCAGGACGCCGTAGTCAGTGTGCGCACCGATACCGATCTCTTCCTGCGTGATCTGGCCTTCCTGTGGTGGATAGTGCAGCAGGCGCTGAATGGTGATCGGCTTCTTCTGTAGCGCTTCGAAGTAGTTTTCTGGCAGGCCCAGACTCAGAGCGATAGCGGTCAGCAGCTTGCGACCCAGCTTCATCATCTCTGTGTGATAGCGCTCCATGGTTTCAGTGAAGCCTGCAGGCTGTTCCGGCATCTGATTCGGACCGAAGAAGGGTGATACTTCTTCTTCATTCTGTGCAAAGTCGAAGCACTCTTTGTAGTCTTTGGTGTTTTCCGGATCGACATTTTCGCCGAACATCGGGATATAGCCGCGCAGAGTCGGACCGGAATTGATGATATTGAGTTTCTCTTTCTCCGCCAGTGGCAGATCAAAGAATGCCGCAGTCTGAGCGTAAACGTCCTTGATCAGCTGAGCATCGACACCGTGGTTACGGATATACAGGAAGCCGATGTTTTCGCAGATATAGCCGATCTCATCGGCGACTTTCTGGGGATCGGAACCATCGATCAGGGAGCCTACATCAACGATAGGAATCTCCTGAAATGAAACGGATTTACTATCTAAACGGGCGTCGATAACGGTACTGGTTGCAATAGACACTGTCACACCTTCAGTTGGTTTTTTATTCTACCCGGATAGTATGAAGTGGCCTGAAACAGGCATATATCACAAAAACGAAAAACAGTATTACGGATGCGATTTTTTCAGCTGCTTGCTATTAAGGTCGTAGGTCCGAGGGGCGGATATCGTAGAGGTCTCTGAAGCACTTACTGAAGTGACTCTGGCTGCTGAAACCGGTCGCCTGAGCAATATTGGCGATACTCAGGTGGGTTTCTTCCAGCATATGCCTGGCCTGCTTCAGACGCAAAGTGAGGTAGTAGCGGCTGGGAGTAGTTTGTACATGTTTCTGGAACACCGTTTCCAGATTACGCTGGGTGGTGCCTATACTGCTGGCCAGGGTCGCAATGGGGTAGGGTTCGGCAATATGCTTTTCCATTAACTCTACCGCTGCACCCAGGGTGGGGGATTTGATCCGTAGATTAAGGATTCGTCGGGAGCTCTGCATCTCTTCACTGCTGCGGATACGGTCCTGCAGGAACATCTCGGTCATTTCATAAGCAAACTCCCGACCGTAATCCAGGCTGATCAGGTAGAACATCATATCCAGTGTTGATGTGCCGCCGGCGCTGGTGAAAGTATTCTTATAAACGGTGTAAAGGTTTTCCTGCAGGTTATAGTCGGGATAAAGCTCAGCGAAAGTGGTGCGGAATTCCGGTACCAGAGTGCAGCTTTTATCCGCGATCAGCCCGGCCCGGGCGAGTATAAAGCTACCACCGCTGAGAGTGGCAAGCCGTGCCTTACGACGGTTCAGTATGCGCAGCATGGATAACAGGTCATGATCCTCAAAGTTGGCGGCATCCTTATAGGCGCCAATGAAAACCAGATCACTTTCAAGACATTGCTCAAGATTAGCGGTCGTTTCAACCGGTACCAGATTGGAACTGACTACCCGACCTCCCTGTTGTTTGTCGACGGCGCTGCAGATGTTATAGCGATAGAGTTCCTGCTCGCTGATCAGGTTGGCAACACTCAGCGCTTCAATCGCCAGTGCGAACGAGGTCAGAGCAAAGCCGGGAAACAGAATAAAGCTGACCTGAATCGGTTCCTGGGTGCAGGGATGGCCGGGCATCAGTGTTGCTCCACTCAGGCTTTCTTGCGCTGCTGTCTGGCAGCGCTGGGCGATAAGCCAAAGTAATCTTTGAAGCAGTTGCTGAAATGACTGCTGCTGACAAAACCGCTGGCCAGAGCAATATTGGTAATGCTTTCGTTACTCTGCAGCAGCAGGCGACGGGCATGGGTAATGCGCAGCTCCAGATAGTAGCGTGACGGGCTGGCTTCAAGATGACTCTGGAACAACCGCTCCATCTGGCGTCGGGAGATGCCTGTACAGGTTGCCAGCTCTTCTAGGCTCAATGGTTCTTCAATATTGTTGCGCATCAGCTCCATAATGCTGAGCAGGCTTTCGGGCAGGGTGGGGTTATCACCCAGTTGTAAAGGTACAGAATCCTGATTTTCGGCGACCTGATCACAGCTGAGAATTTCACGGATCGCACGCACCACGTCGCTGCCTTTGAGCTGGCCGATCAGTTTCAGCATCATCTCCAGTGCACTGACAGGGCCGGCGCAGGTAGCACGGTTATCACCGATCACCATGGTTTTATCGGAGACCTTCAGCAGTGGGAAGTTCTCCCTGAGGAAAGCGTGATTGTCCGGGTGGGCAGCGCACTCCTGATAATCCAGTAAGCCTGCATGAGCCAGTGCGGCAGCGCCGTTCCAAAGGCCACCGACGATCAGGCCCATATTGGCGGCCGCTTTAAGGCAGCTGGTCAGTCGTGGATTCGTTTCCAGACTGCAGCGGAAACCGCCGCATACCACCAGAATATCAATATCGCCCCGATGCTGGATGGCTAATGATTCGACAGTGGCATTGGTGGAGATATCAATGCCCAGATCACTGACCACTTTACGGGAATCAATGCCCAGGGTTACATGCTCAAAAATCGGACTGGACTGCACCAGGTTGGCGGTGACCAGAGTATCGACCGCGCCGGTAAAGGCGACCATAGAGAAGTGTTCAAGCAGAATAAAACCGACCCGGATTGGTTGGTCAGCCTGCGCACTGTTGCTGATAAACGCCCGGTTGGTATCGTTGATGGTTTTGCTGAAATCCCGCTTTTTGACACTGTCGGTCATCGTAACTGCCTGATTTTTATCGATCCGAACACAATCTGTTCAGTTTAACCGCTTCCGGGGGAAATGAAATGCAAAAAACTGACAAAAAGATGCCGGATTTCTGCCAGGGCAGGTTTCCGGCATCTTTTATGTCGTTTAAGGTTGCATCAGCAGTTCAAACAGTTTGGAACAGTTTTCTGCTTCTGGCAGTTGATCAACCGCACTGATGATTGAATCGATACGGGTCTGATCGAAGTTTACCGATGCCAGCAGGTTAAACTTGGCACGGAACTCTTCCTGAGTCATTGCTGTTGCCGGATCGCCTTTAGCCTGGGTGATCGGGCTGACCAGTTCTGAGCCATCCTGCAGTGTAATGGTGACACGGGATAGGATCTCCTCTGGGAAACGGGCTGACAGATCATCGGCTTCGACAATCTCGATCAGACGACTGACACTGAGAATATCCTCAGCATTGATCGCATCGCCAGTGACTTCTGCCGGGCCGACCTGACCGCGGCTGATCATTGCTGCCAGTGGGAATGCCAGACCGTACTGAGCTTCGTCAGCATTTGCCGGGAAGTGACCCTGCAGGCGCATGGATTCGTGGAAGGTTTCGACCTTAACGCCGCTGACATTATCAGCAACGATTTCCGGATGTTCTGCCATCATCGCAGTCACGGCGGTCAGTGCTGGTTGTGCCCAGCGGCAGACCGGCCAGGGCTTGAAGTACTGGGCGTCGATCTCCCAGCGTTCACCCAGATCGTTCCAGCAGCTGGCGATCTTCTCCATCTCTACGGTCTCTGCCGGCGCACCGGTAATACCGGACTGTGCCATAAAGATCGCGTTCACACCGGCGTAAGCACCGGCACCGTGAGCGTCCCGTAGCATGGATGGGAAGTCTACCAGACGCATCATCGGGCACCGTGGACCGAAGTATTCAGCGATTCCCAGCGCGTGCATAAACTGCTCTTCGGTCAGTTTCAGCATGCGTGCTGCACCACAGACTACACCGAGGCCTGAGAATGCGCCGGAGGCGTGATACTCAGCAGCGGTGTCCATTAGCGCGACACCGGCACGCAGACCTGTCTCGTACGCGACTGCAACCGCGGAAAGAAATTCATGTCCGGATATTTCCTGTCCCTGGCTGCGGCAGGCATCCGCCAGTGCCAGCAGTGCAGGCACAACGGTTGCACCAGCATGGCCTTTAGAGGTGAAGTGACCCTCGTGGGCATCCAGACTGTCGGCACTGAAGCCGCCGGCCCAGGCAGCACCCATAGGGTGTACTGAGCGACCATCAAACAGTAAGCGGCTGCTCAGGCGGCTGGCCGGGTAGTGATCGGCAGCATAGTTGCGAATGCTGTCGGTGGTCTCGTTATTCCGGGCGCCGGCGATAACGCCGATAATGTCCAGAAAACCGGTGCTGACCAGGTAGCGGGTATGTACCGGCAGGTCGCGGTACTGGAGTTGATTGATAAAACTGTACAGAGACATGAGTTGAATCCTTACTGCAGAGCCTAAAAAGGCACCCGAGGGTGCCTTTTTTGACATTCGTTCAGCTTAGTTAGCCGCAGCACGTGCCTGTGCCAGCCAGCCGTCGAAAGTCGACTTGTTGGCTGCGATCCACTCTTTCGCGTGACGCTTGATGTCATCCAGAGATTTCTCGCCATTCTGCATTTTCAGGTTCTGCGCACTTTCGTCAGATGCAGAGATCTGAACCAGCGACAGGAACTTGGTTGCAGCTGGGTTTTCATCAGCAAAATCACGGTTAACAACTGCCTGAATCTGGTCTACTGCGAAGCCCAGGTTCTTGCCGTTGAAAGAAGTGTTTACGCTGTTGTTACCGTCTGGCAGGTCAGTGTGAGGTACTTCCAGCCATACAACATCCTGGTCTTCAACCAGTACACCGGCGATCCACTGTGGTACCCAAGTGTAGTACAGGATAGAACCGCCTTCTTTGTAACGGGTGATGGTATCAGCCATCAGCGCGAAGTAAGAACCACGGTTGTGGGATACAGTGTCGCCAAGATCGTAAGCTTCGATGTGGTGGTCGATTACCAGCTCACAACCCCAGCCAGGGTTACAGCCGGTCAGGTCTGCTTTGCCGTCGCCGTCAGCGTCGAACAGTTTAGCAATTTCAGGCTTTTTCAGATCAGACAGGTTGGTGATGTTGTGCGCATCAGCCGTTTTCTTATCGATCAGGTAACCCTGCAGTACGCCTGGGATCACGTTACCAGCGCGAACCATGGTGTCATCACCACCGGCCTTCTGGTAGAAGGTTTTATGCAGTTGATCCCACATGTGTACTGTGAAGTCAGCATCGCCGTAGGAAACGGCCAGCATCATGGTGGCGTATTCAGTTTCTTTTGGCTCTTCGACTTCATAACCCAGTGCTTCCAGACCAGCGATTGCGATTTCACCGCGGAAGCGCTCTTCAGCAATACTTGGGAAGATTGGCGCAACATCAACGCCTTTACCCGGCATTGCTTCAGCCATTGCGGTACCGGATACAGTCATCGCTGCCAGAGAAGCTGCTGCGGTCAGATTAACGATACTTTTAGTTAAGGCTTTCAGCATCATCGTTTGTTCCTCATTGTTGTGCTTATTGTGTTGAGTTTCTTTTATTCGATCTTGTTGTTGAGCTTTTTAGTTGAATTCTTTAGTTGAGCTCTCTAGTTGAGCTCTCTAGTTGAGCTTATGTGTTAACTCTTATTTACGGAAGGTCCGTACCACCAGACCTACAGGTCCGGTTTCATACCAGTGCTGGGTGTGATTAGCATCGGAGCGCTCACCCATCGCCTGAGTCAGACGGTCCAGGAAGATTGCCAGCAGTACCAGACCGACACCACCTACAGTTGCCAGACCCATATCCAGACGGCCGATGCCGCGGAGTACCATCTGGCCCAGACCGCCTACAGAGATCATGGAGGCGATAACTACCATGGACAGAGACAGCATCAGCGTCTGGTTAACACCGGCCATGATGGTCGGAGTTGCCAGTGGCAGCTGAACTTTGAATAGCATCTGACGCGGTGTACAGCCGAAGGCACGGGCCGCTTCAATTTTGTCTTCCGGTACCTGGCGGATACCCAGATTGGTCAGACGTACCAGTGGTGGCAGGGCGAACACGATAGTTACCAGAACACCCGGTACGTTACCGATACCGAACAGCATTACCACCGGTACCAGGTATACGAACGCCGGCAGTGTCTGCATGGCATCCAGAATCGGACGCACGATCTTTTCTGTACGGTCGCTGCGGGCGGAAAGGATGCCCAGCGGAACACCGAATACGACACAGAAGAACAGGGCGGTCAGTACCAGAGACAGGGTGGTCATAGACTCTTCCCAGACACCGACCAGGCCCAGCAGGAACAGGGTGATGGCGCAGAAAATGCCCATTTTCTTACCGGCTACCTGCCAGCCAAACAGGGAGGCGATGATAATACCGATCAGTGGTGGCACGGATTGCAGAATGTTTTCTGTGATATCCAGA
>JAOXSA010000414.1 GCA_025800245.1 Amphritea sp.
ACTGAACGTCACGAATTCGGTATCGATATTTTCAAAGCGATGGGCGATGTAGGCCCGGCGATGGGAATGATCGGTACACTGGTTGGTCTGGTACAGATGCTGTCCAACATGTCGGATCCGAAATCGATCGGTCCGGCGATGGCGGTAGCACTGCTGACCACACTCTACGGTGCGATGCTGGCAACCATGTTTGCCCTGCCGGTTGCTGATAAGCTGGATGCCCGTAAGGCGGAAGAAGAGCTGAATCAGGCACTGATTATCGATGGTCTGCTGGCAATTCAGGCAGGTCAGAACCCACGTGTTATTGAGCAGATGCTGCGTAACTATCTGCCTGAGTCCAAGCGTGCTGTGGCTGAAGGCTAAAGGGATCTGCGTCGATGAGTGATGAAGAACACAAATGCCCCCCCTGCCCTGCGGGCTTACCAGGATGGCTGGCAACATTCGGTGACCTGATGTCACTGCTGATGTGCTTCTTCGTACTGCTCCTGTCTTTCTCTGAGATGGATGTACTGAAGTTCAAGCAGTTGGCAGGTTCAATGCGGGAAGCGTTCGGTGTACAGAATCAGGTTAAGGTAGAGGACATTCCGAAGGGCACCAGTATTATTGCTCAGGAATTCAGTCCGGGCCGGCCTGAGCCGACCCCGCTGAACGAAGTCCGTCAGATGACCACCGATAACGACCTGCAAACGCTGGATGTCAGAACCGATCCCGGTGAATCGCAGGTCAGTGATGAGCTGAAAGGCGAAACCGCTGAAGAACTTGAGCAGATTCAGGAGATGCTCGAGAGAATTGAAGAACAGGCTCAGGCTGAAGCTGAAAAAGAAGCGGTAGAGTTTGCATCAGCACTGCGGGATGAGATTGGTCAGGGTAGCGTCGAAGTCGAAACGGATGGTAAGAAGATCATTATCCGGGTTAAAGAGAAAGGCTCTTTCTCCTCCGGTTCCGCGGAACTGAAGTTTGCCTATATTCCGGTAATCGCCAAGATTCGTGATGTACTGCTGACCGTTAACGGTAAAGTCGCCATTGAAGGGCATACCGATAATATTCCGGTTTCCGGTGGTTTGTATGAATCCAACTGGGGACTGTCGTCTGCACGGGCGCTGGCGGTAGGGCACGAGTTATTTGCTGATCCGCGTATTGATCAGTCCCGTTTCTCGGTGATCGGTATGGGTGATACCAAACCACTGGCTCCGAATAATACTGCTGAAAACCGCAGCACCAATCGCCGGGTTGAGATTATTATCCAGAAGGGCAATGATCCGGAGGCACTGGAAAAACTGCGGACCTTTGAACCAGGGGAAGATGATTTCGGGCCGCTGAATCCCGAAGAGGTTTTCTGATGCCGTGAGAGCTTTCCGGCAGGTATAAAAAAACCCGGCATGGCCGGGTTTTTTTATGGGCTTGGAAAACTGCTTACTTAGAGTTATCCAGCATGTGCTGGATAGCAGCAGTCATTTCGCCATCAGTACAATCCATGCAGGTACCCATTGGAGGCATTGCACCAACACCGCTCTTAGCGGTTGCCAGCAGAGCATCCATACCTTTAGCTGCACGTGGAGCCCACTGGTCAGCCATACCTACTTTTGGTGCACCGGCAGCGCCAGTCATGTGGCAAGCCAGACACTTAGTGTTGTATACAGTTGCGCCGTCGCGCTCAGCCATTGCAGCAACTGGAGTCATCAGCATGGCAGTAACTGCCAGAATCATCGTTTTTTTCATTTCACCTTCACCTTTATGCTCGAAACTATCGGTTTACTGATATGCGGCTTTACCGGCATGTCAGCCCGAAAAAGTTGTTAGCGCAGTGTATTCTTTCGCGCCTTACACTGTAAATACCTCAAATGGTATGAATAGAATCTGAATCAATAAATGATGAATAAGCGGGAAAGGGGTAAAACGGGGGGCGCCAGCGGCCGTTTACAGGCTCATTGCGTAAACGGCTTGGTTATGCTGGTTTGAAGCTTTGCTCTTCTGTTGCTTGCGTTGTTCGATTACCTGGATTACCTGCTCGGTTGGCAGATCAATCAGTCCGGCAATCTGTTCCGGGGTGTAGTCATCGCGCAGCAGCTGCCCGATCTGTTGTTCTAATGTATGCTTTTTCATTGTTTTAAACCTTTTCTTTTCTTCACCCTGCTATTTTCTACTTTAGTTGTTACAAAAGCGTTTCAAAGGCTTTATTTCCAGTAATTTCAGGGTTTTTCTTGTCGATACCCCCCAAAATGGTATATGTTTGTTGGTAACTCACTTTTATTATTTTCTGTTTGAATGCACTGCGCAGATGGAACTGTTTTAGCGCAGGATGATACGGGGGTTAGAATGGATAAACGCACGGCATTAAAAGCAGGTTCCGATAAGGAACAGACGACATCTTTTTTTGGAGGGGATATGCCGACGAGCCTACGAGCCAGTTATGATGCCGATGAATTGGCCCAGAAGCTGGGGTTTGTCTCTTTTTCAACAGACTTTCTGATCCGGTGCTACCGGGTGTTTGATGGCGATATTAAATCCGCCATTATCTTCAACGTTATCTCTCTCTGGGCTCTGCGTCAGCGTGAAGATGCGGAAGCGAATCAGGAAGTGGCAGGTTTCTCCTGTAACAATCACTCCATCAGTATCGCTACCGGTATCCCTTACGAGACTGTTCGCCGCAAGGTGAAAGCGATGGTTGAGAATGGCTGGCTGGAATTCAGCGACTCTTCTCACGTGGTACTGAACTCTGTTAAGTGGCGTGAAGTACTGAGCGAAGTAGTTGACCCAGAGCGTTGTGTGGTCGGTTATGTTCGTAGTACTGACGTGGTGCCATCCTTTGGTAATCGCGAGCGTAGCGGTACAGCGGCTGATCGCCGTAGCTGATTCAGCGATAGTATTTACAGAAAGGCTGCCTCAGGGCAGCCTTTTTTGTGGGCGGTTGAGGTAGTCTATGCCACCGCTAAAAAGTTTCAGGGCAGTTGTATGACCGAATCCAGTTTATTTGAACAGATTGCAGGCGAAATCTACGCCAGGGGTTACTGTGTATATCCCAACGCATTACCTACAGAGCTGGCAACCGCGCTGGCTGATGAAGTGCGTTCCCGTTCGGAAGATCAGTTCCGCAAAGCGGGCATCGGGCGTCAGGATGATCATCTGAAAACCGAAGAGATTCGCCGTGATGAGATCAGCTGGATCGATGACAGCACCGCCGCCGGTGCGCAATGGCTGAACTGGACCGGTGAATTGCAGCAGGCGATCAACCGCCGCCTGTTTCTGGGCTTATTCTCGTTCGAGAGCCATTTTGCTCACTACCGGCCGGGGGATTTCTACAAAAAGCATCTGGATGCTTTTCGTGGCCAGCAGAACCGTGTCCTGACAGTGGTGACCTACCTGAACCCTGAATGGACTCCTGAAGATGGTGGCGAACTGCTGATCTATCCGGAGCAGGGTGAGGAGCCGATGCTACGGGTAGCGCCGGAATTCGGCACGCTGGTGGTGTTCCTGAGTGAGGAGTTTCCTCATGAGGTACTGCCGGCAAACTGTGATCGTTACAGCATTGCCGGCTGGTACCGGATCAACAGCTCTGACAGTCAGCGGATCGATCCTCAGTCCTGAGCCAGTCTGGCTGACAGAAACTCGCTGAAGCGCTGCCAGGATTTTCGGTCAGCATCTTCCCGGTAGCGTTGCGAGCCAAATACGGTAAAGGCGTGGGGAGCACCGCTGTAAGTGATCATTTCATGATCCACATTGTGCTGTTCCAGCTCAGTGGCCAGACCGGCAAACTGCTCCATCGGAATGGCGCTGTCTGCGGTGCCATGCAGCACCAGTACACTGCCTTTGGTCTGGCTGTAATCCTGTCCCTGGGGTGTTTTCAGGCCGCCATGAAATGTGGCAAATCCTTTCATATTCATACCGGCTCTGGCCATCTCCAGCACTGCCGCGCCGCCAAAGCAGTAACCGGCAGCAACACTGTTATTACGGTCTGCGCCCAGCTCTGCGGCCTTGTTCAGCGCCCCGTTAAGCAGTGCCCGCATCTTTGCCCGGTCCTTGTAGAGTTCGCCGGTATGTTGGCGTTTATCAGTGACTTCGGTAGGCCGTACTCCCTTACCGAACAGGTCTGCGGCAAATACAGCGTAGCCCATCTCAGACAGCATCTGTGCCCGTTTCACCTCATAGTCCGTGAGTCCGTCCCAGTCATGTATCAGCAGGATCAGAGGGGCGTTCTGATGCGGTGAGATGTAGTAGCCTTCATAGGTGTTGCCATCGACCTGATAGTCGATAGCCTGGCCGGCAGCCAGCAGTGGCGAGGAGAGTAGTGTAGCGAACAGCATCAGTGTCAGGCGTTTCATGGCGTGTTCCTCTGTATTGAGTAAGGTCAGTGTAGACCCCGAAGGTGAAATCGACGTAAAACGGTTATTCCGAAGGCTGAAAAGCGGCACCTTGATGCGCTTAAATTGTATTTCCCCGACGCACTGCTAACATATTCCGCTTCCAACCTGTCTTAACAAGGACGCTGCGTGACACCGACTGCCTCACAACCCCTGAACAATCACCGTTTTCTGTTCTGGTTATCCCTATACGTGGGAATTCACTTTCTGGTTCGGTTAGCGATGGGCGGCACGCTGGAGCTGGATGAGGCGGAGCAGATTGTACTGGCTCAGGGACTGGCGGCAGGTTATACCACTCAACCGCCACTCTACACCTGGTTACAGTGGGGTGTGTTTGAGATATTCGGGTACGGCGTCCTTGGTCTCGCAATACTCAAGGCGGGGCTGATTTTCAGTATCTACTTTTTCGTCTGGCAGATCGCGCGGCGACTGATCAACTCCCACCAGATGGCCCTGCTGGCCGCCTTCGCTCTGATTCTGATACCCAGTGTCTCCTGGGAGTCGATCCGTGATCTGACCCATTCAGTGCTGGCTACTGCTATTGCCGCAGCGACTTTCTTCGCGGCCATCAGAGTCTATGAGGATCGTTCTGCTCTGGCTTACCTTCTGTTGGGGGGATTGCTGGCCGCAGGGATGTTGTCTAAGTACAGTTTTGCAGTGT
>JAOXSA010000191.1 GCA_025800245.1 Amphritea sp.
TGCCAGTACTGCTGATCGCTATTGCACTGTTCTTTATGTTCTCACCCACGATCAGCGATGAAGATAAGCAACAACGCCTTAAACCGTCACTGTTCGGTCTGGTGATCGGTAGCAGTGTCGGCTTTTACGATGGCTTTTTCGGTCCCGGAACCGGCACCTTTTTCACCCTGGCCTACGTCACCCTGGCTGGATACGGTATGGCCAAAGCCACCGCCCATACCAAGGTACTCAATTTCACCTCGAATATAGCCTCACTGCTGTTCTTCGCTTTCGGCGGACATATCATCTGGTTTGTCGGCCTGATTATGGCGGCTGGACAAGTGATGGGAGGACAACTGGGGGCGCGACTGGTGATCAGCAAAGGCACCCGACTGATCCGACCTCTGATTGTCACCATGACTCTGTTGCTGTCCGCAAAACTGCTTTATGAGCAGTTTATGTAAAGCCGCCAAAGCGGCTTTAGTGGCGAGTGGCGAGTGGCGAGTGGCGAGTGGCGAGTGGCGAGTGGCGGACAGAGTTTGAATTATCGCCGAAAACTCTCAAGCTTTTTGTTTTTTCCAGCTAGTCACGCTCGCGTGACGATCCAGCCACTAGTAAGGTGGGCTCTACTCACCGTTCCAGCCACGACTGAATCATCGGCACGAGGACGTACCTCGCTACAATGTACGTTATCAACACCGTAGTTGTTCGCTTTTTCCAGCCACAAGCTAGCATCACTTGTGATGCGGTCCAGCAAGTCACGCTAGCGTGACGTTCAAGCTACTCTTTCCCTAGTATCAGCACGAGGACGTGCCTCGCTACAATGCACGTTATCAACCCTGTAGATATTCGTTTTTTCGAGCCACAGGCTAGCATCACTTGTGATGCGGTCCAGCAAGAAAAGCTTCGCCTTCCGGTCTAGCCACTGAGTAATCTGATCCTTCAGATGACTCCCCGTCTTTCCTGATCCCGCTCGATGGAATCAAACAGCGCCTGGAAATTACCTTCACCAAAGCCCTGATTGTTTTTCCGCTGGATCAGTTCGATAAAGATCGGGCCGAACAGGTTTTTGGTAAAGATCTGCAGCAGGTAGCCGGACTCATCCCCATCCACCAGCACCTGATGTTGCTGGATACGGGCCGGATCTTCAGTGACACCCGGTACCCGGTCGAATACTTCCTGATAGTACTCATCATTAATATCCAGGGTATCCACAACATCACGATCCAGACTATCCAGCGACGTCAGCAGGTCATCGGAGCGGAAGGCGATATGCTGTACACCCGGGCCATCATACATATCCAGATATTCATCGATCTGGTTATTGTTATCGTCCTTACCCTCATTGATCGGAATGCAGAACGTACCGCACGGTGACTGCAGCGCATAAGACAGCAGTGCGGTTTTCTGGCCTTTGATATCGAAGTAGCGCACCTCGGTGAAACCGAACACATTCTTGTAGAAATCCGCCCAGGTCTGCATGGTGCCTTTATAAACGTTGTTGGTCAGATGATCGATGTTAATAAAGCCTTTATCCTGCACCCGCACCGGATTATCCAGGTGGATAAAGTCGTTGTCATAGATCGAACCGCGAGCACCGAACTGATCGATAAAGTAGATCAGGCTATCGCCAATACCGTAGATTGCCGGATAAGGCAGATCTTTCTCAGCGTCCGTCGCCGCTTTCGCACCGCGCTCTACCGCAATCTGCAGCGCCTCTTCAGCGTTATCCACACGCCAGCCCATGGAACTGATAGCCGGACCGTGACGTTTGGCAAACTCTGCCGAAAAGCCCTGCTTTTCAGTATTCAGCAGAAAGTGAATATCGTGCTGATTGTAGTAGTAGATCTCTTGTAACTGATGTTTCTTCAGTTTGGAAAAACCGAACGCCAGAAAAACATCATGCATAAAGCTGCTGTCTGGCCCGGCAAACTCAGTGAATTCGATACCACGCAGGCTGAGTGGATTGGTCTGATCAGTCATTGTCTTTACCTTTATTATTATCCTGTACGTTTAGCAGCAATAGCTGTGAGCACAGAATTCTTATTACAGGGCTCTTAAAACAGTGCTCTTGATACAGAGCATTGTTGATAAAGACAGTTTTGCGAATATTTACATATATAAAAAGAATAAACTTTAGCTATAGATGATCTATTTTTTTGATTATTTATCGTATTTATAAACCAGAAAATCCCGACTCAATTGCCTGAAGAATCATCTCCCCTGCCCGTCCCAGGGGTCGTTCAGTGTGATAAACCAGCTGTGGTACAAACTGATGACGGGAACCTGCACTGTAATCCAGCTCGATGAGTTCCCCAGAGGTCAGTTCATCCACCACCATCGACAGCGGCATCCAGCCAAAGCCCAACCCCATCATCAGACAGCTCTTCTTGCTGTGAAACCCGTGCAGATAGAATACCCGATCGCCGCCAAACTGCAGCGGGTCCTGCTTAGTCAGTGGCGTCTCAGAGGAATCATGAATAGTCAGTTCGATATGCTCCAGCAACACTGGGAGGGTGATGCTCTGCTGCGTGGCCAGGGGATGCTCCGCACCGGCAACCAGTACCATCTCCAGTTCGGGCAAAGGTGCAGCACACAGTCGAGGGGATGGATTGTAGTCCAATACCAACATCATATTGGCTTCATCCTGATCAAAGCGCATCTGTACCCCGCCCAGCGCCTCTATCTTGATCTGAATTTTGGTTGGTATTGCCTGATCGGCCAGCGCTTTCATAGCGTGCATGACCGGTTCCAGTGGCAAAGCACCATCCACCACCAGTTCAAAAGTTGGCTCCCAACCGCGGGCATACTGATCAGCCAGGTTTTCGATACGCGCCGCCTGTTGCAGCAATTGTTTGCCTTCCTGCCAGAGCGCCCGTCCCTGCGGCGTCAGCTCAGCCCGATAACTGCTGCGATCAAAGATGGCGATATCAAATTGCTGCTCCAGTTTCTTTATCTGATAACTCACCGCCGACTGGGCTTTATGAAGTTTGGTTGCCGCTTTAGCAAAGCTACCCTCACTGATGATTACATCCAGCACCCGCAGCGCTTCTATATCGATCCGCATAATCTTATTTTCTGATGATGACTTGCAGTTAATTATGCAATTAATCGATAAAAAGTCGATCAGCAACGGTCAGATTCAATCCCGTTGATCCAGCGAATGGAATACACTGTAAAGCACTTAAGCAAAAGCTTTGAAGGACAGACAAAGCAAAACATTGAAACAGCCAATGACCAATCGCTGTACACAGGGAGCCCGGAAATTGATTAGCGCCAGTCAGATTCGCAAAACCTATACCGACGCCAGCAACACCATCACCGTATTTGATGATCTGAGCTTTACGGTAAAGGCCGGTGAAACCATCGCCCTGATGGGCGAGAGCGGTGCTGGAAAATCCACCCTGTTACATCTGCTGGGCGGTTTTGATCAGCCAGATTCTGGCACCATCAGTATCGATGGCCACACCATCACAGATATGAAGGATGGCCCGTTAAGCCGCTTCCGTCGCCAGCATCTGGGCATGATTTTCCAGCAGTATAATCTGATCCCCAGTCTCTGCGCACGGGACAATATCAGCTTTGTCCGACGGTTAAACGGCCTTTGCGCTGAAGATGAGTTCACACGCGAGCTGATCAGCGTACTGAAACTGGAACAACGGCTCGATCACTACCCGGCTCAGCTCTCTGGGGGCGAGCAGCAGCGCGTTGCGATCGCCCGGGCTCTGGCCAGCCGCCCCTCGATGATTCTGGCAGACGAACCCACCGGCAATCTGGACGAACGCACCGCTAATCAGGTGATGGAACAGCTGATGCAGGCGGTCGCGCTGCACAACAGCACCCTGCTACTGGTAACCCACAGCGCACAAACCGCAGATTACCTGAACAGCACCTGGCATCTGGAGCAGGGGCAACTACAGTGCTGAGCCGTCTGTGGATTCTCAGCCTGACGCTGCTGAGCCATTATCGCCATCACCGCTCCCAGGCGATTTTTCTGCTGCTGGGGCTCAGCCTTGGTGTGGCGATGCTGTTAGCAACGCTGATCATCAGCAGCGCGGCGAAAACCGCTTTCTCCGAGGCCCAACAGACTCTGGCCGGACAGGCAGTAGCACATCTGTTGCCCAGAAATGGGCAGCGAACTCTGCCGGAACAGCTATATCGCGATCTGCGCCTGCTGGGGATAACCGACAGTCTGCCCATGGTTGAAGGACGGCTCATGACCGCTACTGGCGCACTGCAAATTCGCGGCACCGACCTGTTTCCGCTACTGAATAAAAACTCTGATCATACTGCGCGGCAGAGCGAACGACTGGAACAGCTACAGCGCGATCTGAGAGTATCAACCGATGATGTCAATCCGTTGATGGCCTTTTCATATCCCCCCTGGCTGACGGTCACATCGGAATCCTACGCCCGTATTCAGGGATTGAACGCAGATTCAGATTCACTGCAACTGCCGGATGGCACTCCGTTACCTGAACTACGAATACTGAAAGACAGTGCCGGACTGGGTTACTTCCTGCTCTGCGATATACGCTGTGCACAGCGCTATCTGAATATGGAGCAGCAGCTAACCTCGATTGTATTTACCGCCCTGACAGAGACACAGCAAGCGCTGATCGCAGAACGGTTCGGCAACCGGGCTGAACTGGTAATGGCAGATAAAAACCTTAAGAATCCGGCCTTCACCAACGCCTTTCTGCTGAATCTGCAGGCGATCGGTTTTCTGGCGTTTCTGGTGGGGTGCTTCATTGCTTTCAACGCAGTTCGGTTTGCGGTACTACAGCGTTCACATACTGTGCAACAGATGCGCCTTAGCGGCGCCACGGCTGGCGAGATCAGTATCGCACTGTTACTAGAACTACTTCTGTGGGCTCTGCTGGCCAGCATCACCGGACTGTTGCTAGCCTGGAAACTGAGTCAGTTACTACTGCCAGGGATCGGCATGACGCTGGAGCAACTGTTTTTCAGTGACAACCTGCTGGTCAGCCAGACACTGCAATCCTGGTGGCTACAGTCGGCGGGGCTGTCACTGCTTGCTACTTTGATCGCAACACTGATTCCACTGCTGCAGTTATCCAGACAAGCGCCATTGGAAAGCAGTCCAGCACCGCTGGAGCTGCCATCGGCAACTCAGTTTGCATTGCCTCTGCTACTCGCAGGTGGTCTGTTTGCTTTTGTTCCAGAGTTGCAGCCGGATTCTCACTGGGCAGGCCTGTTAATTACCACCGCCCTGTTTATCGGTGGCGCACTGCTGGTTCCTGGTGCTCTGAGTCTCTGTTATCGCCAGCTCACGGGGATTCGTTATCTGTTGCGCTTTCCTGCGCTGCACTGGCTGTTATCCGAAGGGCACCGGGATCATCAGCGTCAGACGCTGGCAATGGCAGCTCTGACCATCGCTCTGGCAGCCTGTGTCGCCATTCTGACCATGGTCTCCAGCTTCAGAATGGCCTTTATCGACTATCTGGATACCACCCTGCCGGAATCGATCTATCTCAATATCGACCCGTCACAGCAAGCCGATGTTCTGCCATTTCTCGATCAGCACCGGGACGTGGCGCTGAGTTATCCCTTCCTGATGGATAACGCCACCATTAACGGTAAAGCCGGCATTGTTCGCGGCCTGACTGATGACAGCCTGAGACAGACCAGCCTCAGCCTGGAATCCTACTCTGCAGACAGTCAGAAAGCCTTATGGCAGGCGCTACATCAACGACAGGGAGTATTGGTGAATCAGGCGCTGGCGCTCAACTACGGTATCAGTGCAGGCGAGACGCTTCAGGTAAAGATCAATGGTGCAGAACTGACCGTCGATGTACTCGGGACGTACTTCAGTTACGGTTCGCTGGTGAATGCCTTTGTCATGGATCAGCAATGGCTGACAGAACTCTGGCCGGATCTGCACACCCGTCGTATTGGCGTATTTGTGAAACAAGGTGCCGATAGCAGTGCTGTACTAGCGCAACTGAAACAGCAGTTCCAACTACAGAGCCATCACTACACCCTGCCCGGCGCGGTAAAACAACGGGCACTGAATGTGTTCCAGCAGACGTTTCAGGCCACTCAGTTGTTGAGCCTGGTGATTCTGATCATCGCCGCATTCGGCATCTTCTGTGCCTGTTATATCGCCCAACTGGATAAGCTGCGCCAACTGGCGTTAGTGCATGTGCTGGGTCTGAGTTATCAGCGAATCATTTCGTTGTCACTGTTACAGCTGTTTATCAATGCCGGCATTGCCAGCCTTGTCGCACTACCGCTGGGTCTGCTGATCGCATGGGCCTGCGTCCATCTGGTGCTTAAGCTGGCATTTGGCTGGTACTTCAATCTCAATATCGATACCGCCCGGCTATTGCTCCTGGTCAGCGGCAGCCTGCTGACAGTGGTCGCAGGCGCATTGATTCCGCTATTGATAAGCAGTCGACGACTGGATGCCCGCAGCCTGATCAGGTAGAGAAAGACGATGCAGACGATATTTAAAACACTCATCCTTATCCTGACTCTCAGCCTGCTGGCCAGTAGCGCTGCGACAGCGGATACAACTTTCAGCAAAGTGACTCCCGGCCGTCAGTTCAGTTTTCCACAGGACCATCTGCTGCACCCTGACTATCAGAACGAGTGGTGGTACGTCACCACCAATCTGCAGGATAAAGCGGGCAATCAGTATGGCGCGCAGTTCACCCTGTTCAGTAATGCTGATCTCTATAGCGGTACCCAGCAGCGGGTATTCTTTGCCCATGCAGCCCTGAGCAGTAAAGACAGTTTCTACCACGCTGAACGTTATGCCCGTGCCGATATGCAGCATGCCGGTGTCAGCGCTGATCCCTGGCTCGCCTATATCGATCACTGGCGCTTTGATGGCAGCAAAGATTCACCACTGCCTGGGCGACTGCGGGTGCAGGATCCTCAGTTCAGCTACGATCTGACACTCTCTGACTCAGGTTATTACCTGCAGGGCGAAGACGGCTTCAGCCGCAAGAACAGCGACGGCAGCATGGCGTCTTACTACTATAGCGCGCCGTTTATCGATATTCGCGGGCAGATCGAAATCGCAGGAAAAGCAATTGAGGTAACCGGCACCGGTTGGCTGGATCGGGAATGGAGTTCACAGCTGATCCGCTTTGGCTCCCTCGGCTGGGACTGGCTGTCGCTGCATCTGGATGAAGACACCGCACTGATGCTATATCGCACCCGCATTGACGAAGAAACCTATCTGTATGGCCGCCTGATGTACCGTGATGGCCGTCAGCAGCCTCTGCAGCCAGAGCAAATCAAATGGCTGGCCAAACGCAACAAGGTATTCGGCGAGCGCACCTACCCAATCGCCTGGACGCTGGAGATACCCGATCACGGTATCTCACTCAACCTTCAACCGATCAATGATGATCAGTTCGTCAATGCCCGGGTCCCCTACTGGGAAGGTGCAGTCACGGGTAGCGGCAGTCATCAGGCACAGGGTTATCTGGAGTTATTCGGCGAGCGCCAATAGAACAAGCACTGTAGCGAGGCACGTCCCTGTGCCGATAGGCTGGTTTAAATCGGCACGAGGGTGTGCCTCGCTACAAAAATCAGCCGATACAAAGCCACCCCATCGCCATAAAAAAACCGGCCTGATCAGCCGGTTTTAATTCACTCGCAAGAAGAAGCTTAATCAGCCTTCTTCGCGGGCATTAACAATCTCTTCCATCTGCTGCAGCAGTGCATCGCGGTCGATATTCCACAGATTCACGTGGCCAACCTTACGGCCCGGACGCAGGGACTTGTTGTACTGGTGCAGTTCAACATTACCTTTGTTCAGCAGATCCCGGCTAACGGTATGACCCAGCAGGTTAACCATTGCAACATTCACTGCAGGCTTGGTTTCACCCAATGGCAGACCGACAATCGCACGAATGTGGTTATCAAACTGGGAGCTGATACCGGCAGACTGAGTCCAGTGACCGCTATTATGTACCCGCGGCGCCAGTTCATTAACCAGCAGCTTATCACCGGTCACAAACAGCTCGATGGCCAGTACTCCAACATAACCCAGCTCATCCAGAATCTTATGGGCAATATCTTCGGCCTGCTCCGTCAGCGCTTCGCTGTTGGTAGCCGGTGCGACAGAGGTTTCCAGGATACCGTTGTTGTGCTCATTCTCGGTCAGTGGATAGAACGCGCACTCGCCTTTAGCATTGCGTACTGCCACCAGAGACACTTCACGGTCGAAGTTGATAAAGCCTTCAATAATCAGCTCTTTGTGGGCCGCAGGATCCTGCATCAGCGCATCCAGATCCGCCTGCTCTTTCAGCCGCCACTGGCCTTTGCCGTCGTAGCCCTCTTCACAGGATTTCACCAATACCGGCAGACCCAGTTCAGCCACGCCAGCTCTCAGGCTCTCCGGCGAGTTTGCCAGACGGAAAGGCGCGGTCGGAATACCATTGTCATTCAGGAAGGTCTTCTCACGACCACGGTGCTGAGTAAAAGAGATCGCCTTCGGAGATGGAGCTACCGGACAGAAAGGCTCCAGAGAGCGCAGTACTTCCAGATCAACATGCTCTTTCTCAACGGTGACGACAGTTGGTTTGCCCAGCGCTTCATACAGCGCTTCACCACGCAGTTCCGGGGTCAGCTCAACCACATCACCCAGATCGTCCACACACTGAACGTTTTCACCCGGCAACGCGATATAAGAGAAGGATACACCCAGACGCCATCCCGCCAGCGCCATCATTCGGGCCAGCTGACCGGCACCAAATACTGCAACCCGCATGATTACACTACCTCGGTAGGAACGTTATCAGTCTGGTTCGCACGCCAGTCCTGCAGACGCTGACTCAGCTCAGCATCCTTCAGCGCCAGCATCTGTGCTGCCAGCAGACCAGCGTTATAAGCACCGGACTGACCCACTGCCTGACAGGCAACAGCAACGCCCTTAGGCATCTGCACCATAGACATCAGGCTGTCCATACCGTTGAAGTGCTTGCTTGGTACAGGCACTGCGATAACCGGCAGGTGGGTCATCGCCGCAGCCATGCCCGCCAGGTGCGCAGAACCGCCTGCACCCGCGATGATCACATCGATACCGCGCTCATGAGCCTTAGCAGCGTGTTCGTACAGACGCTCCGGGGTACGGTGCGCAGAAACCACGCGGGTTTCGTAACCAACACCCAGCTCCTCCAGGAGCGTTGTCGCCGCTTCCATTATGGGCCAGTCAGACTGGGAACCCATAATGATACTCACTAACACATCACTCATAACCTAAACCTCTATAAGCCGACAATGGGCCAAAAAATGGATGACCAGGGAAGCCAGAAAGCAGAAGGGCTAAGTGTCTGACTTAGCCCGTTTTGTCGCTACAGCGGTATACCCTGAAAATTTGGGCGTTATTATCCCAAATTCGCGGGCTAAAGAGAAATTTAAATTGATGGTCTGGTGTACAGAACACGCTCTCTTGCTGATCCAGTTCTCTATGGAAGCCGCCAGACGACTTAATAAATAAGATATTCAGGATAGACAGGCATAAAAAAACTGCCAGCAGGCAGTTCTGAATAATAATGGTCGGGATGAGAGGATTCGAACCTCCGACCCCATGCACCCCATGCATGTGCGCTACCAGGCTGCGCTACATCCCGACTATTGGGAACTGCATTGTCACAGCTCCCGGAAAGAGATCGCTATCTTACTTCAGCCAGCGATCGCTTGAAAGTGTTTTTTAAACGATTTATTGCACAGATTTCAGTAGCTTACGAATGCCTTCCAGCTCGCTTATAGTCTGCCGCAGCAGCTGCTTGTAGCGAGTGGAATCATCGCTGGCCTGATCACTGGAAAACCACTGCCGGGCACCGCTGATGGTGTATCCCTGCTCGTATAACAGTGATCGGATCTGTCGGATAATCAACAGATCCTGGCGTTGGTAGTAACGTCGCCCGCTGCGCTTGACCGGGCTGATCTGGTCGAACTCCTGCTCCCAGTACCGCAGTACGTGGGGTTTCAGCTCACACAAAGACGCTACTTCACCAATGGTGAAGTAGCGTTTGTCTGGTATGGAGGGCAGGTTATCCGAGACTGTTTCAGTCTCCTTCATAAGCCTCTACACGATCTTTCAGTTTCTGTCCTGGACGGAATGTCACCACCCGCCGCGCACAGATAGGCACTTCTTCGCCGGTTTTCGGATTCCGGCCCGGCCGTTCGCTCTTATCACGCAGGTCAAAATTGCCGAAACCTGAGAGCTTAACCTGTTCGTTTTCGGCCAGACTCATACGGATCTCGTCGAAGAAGGCTTCCACCATATCCTTCGCTTCCCGCTTGTTCAGGCCTAGTTCTTCATACAGGCGCTCAGCCATTTCCGCTTTAGTCAAAGAGCCCATCAGAATCACCTCTGTCGATTACTCTCTTAATGTAGCACCGTACTGATCTTTCAGTGCAGATACAACAAAATCAATGACTTCGTTGATCTCTTCATCATTAAGAGTGCGCGAAGGATGCTGCCAGGTCAAGCCCAGAGCGATGCTTTTTTGACCAGGTTCGACGCCCTTACCCTGATATACGTCGAACAGAGTAACCGCTTGCAGGTATTCACCGCCTTTGGCTTTCGCCACGGCACGAATCTCTTCGAAAGCTACTTTCTCGTCAACCAGCAGCGCCAGGTCACGACGGCTTTCCGGGAACTTAGACAGGCTGTCGAAGCGTGGCAGCTGACCGTCAAGCAGGACAGACTGTACGATTTCGAACAGGAATACAGGACCGGTCAGGCCCAGTGATTTGATCAGTTCAGGATGCAGTGCACCCATGTAACCCACCGTTTCGCCATTGCGCTGAATCGCCGCAGACTGACCCGGATGCAGAGCAACATGACGTTCTGCAACAAAGGTAAACTGATCGGCTGCACCACCCAGACCCAGCAGGGACTCAACATCACCTTTCAGGTCGTAGAAATCCACCGGCGTCTTATCCGCACTCCAGCCTTCCGCTTCACGAGGACCACTGATCAGACCGGCAACCACGTTCTCCTGAATCAGCTCATCACCTTGCGGCAGGAAGCGCTGACCGGTTTCAAACAGGCGTACACGGCTCTGCTGACGGTTCTGGTTGTATTGCAGGGCTTTTGTCAGACCTGGCCAGATAGTGGTACGCATCACCGCCATCTCGGCAGAGATCGGATTCGCCAGCGCTTTAGCTTCGTACTTATCATCAAACTGTGCCGCCAGACCTTTTTCGATGAAGCTGTAGGTCACCGCTTCCTGATAGCCACGGCCAACCAGTTGCTTACGCACGGTGTTCAGCGTCACTTTCGACTCGTCGTTAGCGATCATGTTCAGCTCGGCGGTCGGTACTTTAACCGGCAGGTTGTTGTAACCGTATACCCGTGCCAGCTCTTCGATCAGATCGACCTCGATGCTGATATCGAAACGGTAAGACGGTACCGCAACGGTCCACTCACCTTCGCCGCTGCGCTCGATGCTCATGCCCAGACGGGTCATGATCTCTTCGATCTCTTCTGCTGGCATCTCAAACGCCAGCACCTGATTCACCTTGCTCTGGCGCAGTGTCACAGTGGCAGAGGTTGGCAGGTTTTCTTCGCTGACCGCCTCAACCACAGGACCGGCTTCACCGCCGACGATATCCAGCAGCAGTTGGGTCGCACGCTCTGTCGCCTTGCTCTGCAGCTGCCAGTCAACACCGCGCTCATAGCGGTGAGAAGCATCGGTGTGCAGACCGTAAGAACGGGCACGACCAGCAATAGTGATCGGATTGAAGTACGCACACTCCAGGAAGATATCTTTAGATTCAGCAGTCACACCGGTCTCTTCACCACCGAAGATACCCGCCATTGCAACCGCTTTCTGGCCATCAGCGATCACCAGCGTGTTGTCATTCAGTTCGGTTTCGTTACCGTCCAGCAGCGTCAGCTTTTCGCCCTGCTTGGCTTTACGAACAACAATGCCGTCGTTCAGCTTGTTCAGGTCAAAAGCGTGCATCGGCTGACCCAGCTCCAGCAGAACGTAGTTCGTTACGTCTACAACCGGGTCGATAGAACGGATACCGCAACGACGCAGTTTCTCAACCATCCACAGTGGCGTCTGGGCAGACATATCCACATTGCGGATTACACGACCCTGATAGCGTGGGCAACCCTGTGGATCTTCCAGCGTGATCGGGAAGGTATCGTCAATGGTCGGCGCAACAGGCTCAACTTCAACGAAGCTGACAGGCGCTTTATTCAGCACACCTACTTCACGGGCCAGACCGGCAATCGACAGACAGTCACCACGGTTAGGGGTCAGATCCACATCGATGATGTGATCGTCCAGCTGCAGATATTCACGCAGATCAGTACCCACTGGCGCATCCGCAGCCAGCTCCATGATACCGCCGTGATCTTCAGAGATGTTCAGCTCATCTTCGGCGCACAGCATGCCGAAAGACTCAACCTGACGCAGCTTGGCTTTCTTAATCTTGAAGTCACTGCCGTCGGGGCCGGCCAGCACTGCGCCCACCTTAGCAAAGGCTGTTTTCAGACCGCCGCGTGCGTTAGGCGCACCGCAGACAACCTGAAACTCTTCAGTGCCGTCAGACACTTTACATACCTGCAGTTTATCGGCATTCGGGTGTTGCTCGGCGCTCAGAATCTCACCAACAACCACGCCGCTGAACTGACCAGCAACCGGCAGCACTTCATCAACTTCCAGTCCTGCCATAGTGATCTGATCGGCGATACCCTGAGTATCGGTATCCGGATTGACCAGCTCACGTAACCAACTTTCACTGAATTTCATCTTTTCTATCCAAAATCTGTAATTACTTTTTAAACGTCATTCAGGCTCTACCGGCCCAGTTAACTACTCTTAACAAGAAGGAATTAGTTAAACTGGCCCAGGAACCGCAGATCGTTTTCAAAGAACAGGCGCAGGTCATTAACGCCGTAACGCAGCATCGCCAGACGCTCTACCCCCATACCGAAGGCAAAACCGGTGTACTGCTCCGGATCGATGCCGGAATATTCAAATACTTTTGGATGTACGATGCCGCAACCCAGAACTTCCATCCACTTGCCGTCACCGCGGTCGATATCAACCTCGATAGATGGCTCAGTAAACGGGAAGTAAGATGGACGGAAACGTACTTTGACATCTTCTTCAAAGAACTCACGCAGGAACTGCTCCAGCGTGCCTTTCAGATCGGCAAAGCTGATATCTTTATCAACGATCAGACCTTCAACCTGGTGGAACATTGGTGAGTGAGTCTGGTCGTAGTCGCAGCGGTAAACACGACCTGGGCAGATAATACGGATTGGCGGCTGCTGGGACTCCATAGTACGTACCTGAACACCGGAAGTATGGGTACGCAGCAGAGTATTAGCATTGAAGTAGAACGTGTCATGCATCGCCCGTGCAGGGTGATGAGACGGGATATTCAGCGCTTCGAAGTTGTGATAATCGTCTTCGATCTCAGGGCCTTCCGCCACGGAGTAACCGATGCGGGCGAAGAACTCTTCGATCCGCTGCAGGGTTTTCGTCACCGGGTGCAGACCACCCAGAGACTGGCCGCGCCCCGGCAGAGTCACATCGATAGTCTCTTCAGCCAACTTGGCTTCCAGTGCTGCGGACTCCAGGTTGTCTTTACGTGCATTCAGCACGTCCTGTAGTGCCTGCTTAGCCTCGTTGATCTTCGCACCTGCTTGAGGGCGCTCTTCCGGGCTCAGGGCACCCAGGCCTTTCAATAGCTGGGTAAGATGACCTTTCTTACCCAGATACTGAACACGTACCTGATCCAGATCCTGAGTTGTTGTAGCCTGTTCTGCCGCCTGCTTGCCTTCCGCCAGCAGGATTTCAATGTTTTCCATTTACCGCTCCAGATAAAAATAGGGGAAGAGCTCGCACCCTTCCCCTATCACAACGATCAATACTTACCAGAAGGTAAGGGTGTCTTACAGTGCAGCCTTAGCTTTTTCCACGATAGCAGCAAAAGTATTTGCTTCGTGAACAGCCAGATCAGCCAGCACCTTACGATCGATTTCGATAGATGCTTTCTTCAGACCAGCAATAAAGCGGCTGTAAGACAGGCCGTTGATACGAGCTGCAGCATTGATACGAGCGATCCACAGCGCGCGGAATTGACGCTTACGCTGACGACGGTCACGGTATGCATACTGACCAGCTTTGATAACAGCCTGTTTAGCTACGCGGAATACACGGCTACGAGCGCCGTAGTAACCTTTAGCTTTTTTCAGGATCTTCTTGTGACGACGGTGTGCGATAACACCACGTTTTACACGTGCCATATTTAATTCTTCCTAACTTAGATTCAGTGGTTACTTAGACAACTCAGATGTAAGGCAGCATACGCTTGATCAGCTTCTGGTCTGCCGCTGCAACTTGCAGCATTGGACGCAGCTGACGCTTACGCTTAGTAGTCTTCTTAGTCAGAATGTGGCTTGTGAAAGACTGCTTGTGCTTGAAGCCCTTTGCAGTTTTCTTAAAACGTTTCGCAGCACCGCTGCAAGATTTCATTTTAGGCATTGCTAATATCCCCACGCATTCGTTAATTATCTTTCGTCCGGACAAACAACAAAACCCGTACCCGCCTCACAGGGAGACCGTACGGGTTAAGCTAAGATGTCAGACTACTTTTTCTTCTTCGGAGCGATGACCATAGTCAGTTGGCGGCCTTCCATTTTTGGACGCTGCTCAACGGTACCCAGCTCAATCAGGTCTTCTTCGACCCGCTTAAGAAGCTGCATACCTAGCTCCTGGTGTGCCATTTCACGACCGCGGTAACGCAGGGTTACCTTGGCCTTGTCGCCACCTTCAAGGAAACGTACCAGGTTGCGTAGTTTTACCTGATAATCCCCTTCTTCCGTATTAGGACGGAATTTCACTTCCTTGACCTGCATCTGCGATTGCTTCTTCTTCTGAGCATTCGCAGCTTTCTTCTTCTCGTACAGGAATTTGCCGTGATCCATCACTTTACAAACGATCGGATCAGAATCAGAAATCTGTACTAGGTCAAGGCCAACATCTTGTGCCGCCTCTAAGGCGTCTTTCAGAGGCACAACACCAATCTGTGTGCCATCCGGACCAATCAATCGACACTCACGGGCTTTAATATTCTCATTGATCATCGGTTTATTCCGATCATCACGCCCTCTTCTGTTATCGCGCCTGATAGTGGTATCTCCAGTATGTTTGTTATTCTTTGCGGCCTTTCCGGGCAACGTCCTGCCTCAGATGCTCGCAAAACTCTTCAACTGACAAGGTGCCGAGGTCTTCCCCGGTACGGGTACGTACTGCAACAGACCCGTTTTCAACTTCCTTATCACCAACAACCAGCAGATAAGGGACCTTGTGAATTGTGTGCTCGCGGATTTTAAAGCCGATCTTCTCATTTCTCAAGTCCGCCTTGGCAAAGAATCCAAGATCGTTGAGTTTTTCTTCAACTTCGCGACAATAATCCGCCTGTTTATCGGTAATATTCATGATCGCAACCTGCACCGGAGCCAGCCATGCCGGCAGCGCACCAGCAGAGTTTTCGATCAGAATACCGATAAAGCGCTCGAAGGAACCCAGGATTGCACGGTGTAGCATAACCGGTGTTTCACGTTCGCCCGCTTCGTTAACAAACTGCGCACCCAGACGGCCCGGCATAGAGAAGTCTACCTGAACAGTACCACACTGCCAGATACGGCCCAGGCAGTCTTTCAGGGAGAATTCAACCTTAGGACCGTAGAACGCACCTTCACCCGGCAGTTCATCCCAGTCCAGATTCGCAGCATCCAGCGCATCAGCCAGGGCTTTTTCTGCTTTATCCCAGATCTCATCTGAACCGACACGTTTTTCAGGACGAGTAGACAGCTTGTAGATAATCTCGGTGAAGCCGAAGTCAGCGTACACTTCGTGCAGGAAGTCGATAAAAGAAGCAACCTCAGACTGAATAGCGTCTTCAGCACAGAAGATATGTGCATCATCCTGCACAAAACCACGTACACGCATAATACCGTGCAGTGCACCGGATGGTTCATTACGGTGGCAGCAACCAAACTCAGCCAGACGCAATGGCAGATCGCGGTATGAACGCAGACCCTGATTGAAGATCTGAACGTGGCCCGGGCAGTTCATTGGCTTAATCGCAAAGTCACGACTCTCAGAGTGAGTGGTGAACATCTCTTCGGAGAACTTGTCCCAGTGACCGGATTTCTCCCACATGGTGCGTTCCAGCACCTGTGGAGTTCTTACTTCACTGTAACCATGCTGGCGCAGTTTCTTGCGCATGTACTGTTCAATGCTCTGATACAGAGTCCAGCCATCCGGGTGCCAGAAAATCATACCCGGGGCTTCTTCCTGCAAGTGGAACAGGTTCAGCTGCTTACCCAGTTTACGGTGATCGCGTTTTTCTGCCTCTTCCAGGAAGGTCAGGTGAGCTTTCAGCTCTTTCTTATCACGCCACGCAGTACCGTAGATACGCTGCAGCATTTCGTTATTGGAATCACCACGCCAGTACGCACCTGCTACTTTCATCAGTTTGAAAGAGCGCAGCAGACGGGTATTCGGTACGTGAGGACCACGACACATGTCGATGTATTCTTCGTGGTAGTACAGGCCAACCTCGGTAATGGATTCATCCATATCATCGATCAGCTGAACCTTGTAGGTTTCACCACGGTCAGCAAAGATCTGACGCGCTTCAGCAACCGGCGTCATCTTTTTAACTACGTCGTAGTCTTTCTTAATCAGTTCCTGAACACGCTTCTCCAGACCTACCAGGTCTTCCGGCGTAAAGTGATGCTCGCTGGCAACGTCATAGTAGAAGCCGTTCTCGATAACCGGACCGATCGCCATTTTCACTTCTGGGTACAGCTGCTTCAGCGCGTGGCCCAATAGGTGAGCAAAAGAGTGACGGATAATATGCAGACCGTCTTCGTCTTTCGGCGTGATAATCGCCAGCTCGACATCTTCGGTGATCAGTTCGCAGGTATCTACCAGTTCACCATTGATACGACCGGCAACTGCAGCTTTCGCCAGGCCAGCGCCAATATCAGCGGCAACATCAAAAACAGTAACGGCGTTGGCAAACTCGCGTTTGCTGCCATCAGGGAGAGTAATAACAGGCATTGTTCAGTTCCTAAATTTTGTCAGTGGTGACCCATACCAGAGGCCACATCATCAATAATCTGCAGCAGCTACAAACCAGGTAGCGGCAAAGAGGCGGTGATTCTATAGGAACAATTATTTCAAAGCTATCAAACGCCCTGATTTGAATATAAAATTCGTGTTTGATAGGGTTCTGACGAGCTATTTTCAAGGATGATGAATATGCGTTTACTTATACTTACACTAATTTCTGTCTTAACGGCCTGCTCTTCTGCACCTCAGACTGAGAATCAGATTCTAATCAATATAGAGGATGAGATTCTCTACTTACAAGTAAAGAACCAAGATCATGTAAATTTTCAGGACTACATTATTTTCGGTAGCGAAACGAGCTATATTTCTTTCAGCAGTCAGTCAACAGCAGAAGAAAATAAACATTACAACCTATCAACCGTGGAATTGATTCGTCAGGTGTATGGGTTTACTCCTCCTCAGTCAGATGACGTTAACGCCACAAAGCAGGCAGTTTTAAAAGATGTCATTGAAAGACGTGAACTTCCCCACGATAAATATGTTGCTGTATTTCATCAAATATCAGACGGGACAGAGCGTATTTTCTTCACATTCAAGCGGAGCAAAAAAGAAACAAATACTCTATACCTGCTTGAATCTAGGAACAGAGATTCTATTAAAGCATTCTACGGAAGGAATTGATCATGACTACAGCTAATCAAACGGACATTGAGTACACTCATGCAGTTTTAACCGCTTTCTTTGGAAACGAGATAATTGCTAAAAACAACATTACAGACAGAGTCATCGACCTTACCGGTCAAATGATCGAAGATGCATCGGACTGCACACAGCTTATAGAGATGGTGCCAAGACCTGTTTCACCTACCGGAGCAAAGCCTGCAGTTAGCTGGGCTCTGAAGTATATACGCCAATTAGGTAAGTCGACTCTTAGAAACCCAGGAAAAATATCCCTCATCTGCAGAAGAAGAGTTGCTCTTGGCTATAAACATCGACTTTTGATGTCAATTCGTTAATCAATCACCATCAAGGTGCCGGCGGGTATAAAGGATATGTTCAGTGGCAGCAGTGCGGGCTGCATCCGGATCCCTTGCGAGAATCGCCTGATGGATTGCACTATGCTGCGACCGGATACCGTCTGGATAACGACCATACTTTTTCAGCGTGCGATTCAGAACGCCATAAATGGCATTAAAAAAGCGAGTATAAAACAGCTGACTGAAGGAGATAATCAGTAAGTGATGAGATGACTCAGCGATCATCATATGAAAGCGCAGATCCTCTTTAGCCTTTTCCAGTGTGGTTTCGCGCTGTCCCCGCTGCTGCATCCGCTGATACTCCTGATCCAGCGCTTCAAGTTGAGCATCACTGGCACGAAGTGCGGCATAGAACGCAGCCTCACCCTCCAGCATCGCCCGCACATCCATTACCTGCTTCTGGAAATCCGGGTTATCGCCCAGAGCACCCACACCCTCCACCGGCATCTCAAACCAGGGCTCCAGCAGATTCCTGACCCGGGTTTTGCCTCCGTGACGTACTTCGACGTAACCTTCCGCCTCCAGTTGCCCGACCGCTTCGCGCACAGTAGACCGGGATAGTCCGAGTTGCTCGGACATCCGCCGTTGCGACGCCATAGCAGCCCCTGGCAGCAAATCGCCACTATAAAGACTGGCTTTTAACTGTTGTAACAGGTTTTCGCTGAGTGAATCGTTCATGGATTGAGGCGCTCTGGTCAGACCAGTTACCAGTGTAGCATTTCTTTAAACGCTGACCTTCACTATCTTTCAGTTATTCACGAATGAGCCTGTGGCCCGCTAAGCGGGTTATATAACGATAAGAAACGGTAAAACCCGATGCCAAATTCCCCCTCTCAGACAACCTCTGCCCGAGTAGGACTGTTCGTCACCTGTCTGGCGGACATGTTCCGACCATCAGTGGCTTTCGCTACAGTTAAGCTTCTGGAACAGGCAGGCTGTAATGTCGAAGTCCCTGAACAACAGACCTGCTGTGGTCAGCCTGCTTTCAACTCCGGTGACAATGACACCAGTCGCGATATTGCTCGTCAGACCATTGATGCCTTTGACGGCTATGAATATGTGGTCGGCCCATCCGGTTCCTGTATCGGTATGCTGCACTACTATCCGGAACTGTTCGAAGAGAGCGACCCGTATCACGTCCGCGCACTTGAATTGAAAAGCCGCAGTTTTGAGATCACCTCATTCCTGTTCGATGTTATCGGTATGGAAGCACTACAGGAACAGCTGAATAAACTGCAATTCAACCAGAAAGTAACCTATCACGATTCCTGTTCCGGTCTGCGTCAGCTTGGCGTAAAACAACAGCCACGGGAACTCCTGAGTCAGGTACAGGGTGTAGAACTGGAAGAGATGGAAGAAGCAGAAACCTGCTGCGGCTTCGGCGGCACTTTCTGCGTCAAATATCCGGAAATATCTAACCGTATGGTTTCCAATAAAACTGAAAACATCAGCAACTCCGGCGCCACTACCCTGCTGGGTGGTGATCTGGGCTGTCTGCTGAATATGGCAGGCAAGCTGAAACGTGAAGGCAAAACCATTGAAGCCCGCCACGTAGTTGAGATCCTCGCGGATATGACTGATATCCCGGCGATCGGCGAAGCCGATTACGATCTGGCCAAAGCACTGTAAGGAGGACGACACGATGCAGATTAATACCCCGTTCTTTAAGCAGCGCGCCAGTGAAGCACTGCATGATGAAAACCTTCAGAAAGCCCTGGGCAATCTGAAAGCCGGTTTCCCGGAGAAACGTGCGATTGCAGTCAGCCGCATGCCGGAATTTGAAGACCTGCGCGATCAGGCCCGGGATCTGAAAAACCATATTATCGAACACCTGGACCTGTATCTGGAACAGTTCGAAAGCAAAGTCACCGAGAACGGCGGCCATGTGCACTGGGCCCGGACATCCGACGATGCCAACAAAATCATTCTGGATATCTGCAAGCAGGTTAACGCTAAAACCGTGACCAAGGGTAAGTCGATGGTCTCAGAAGAGACTGGCCTCAACGACTACCTGGAAAAGAACGGTATTCAGCCGGTGGAAACCGATCTGGGTGAATATATCCTGCAACTGCGGGAGGATCACCCGAGTCACATCATCGCGCCGGCGATCCACCTGAATCTGGAAGATGTCTCCGAAGCGTTCCATAAGAACCATAACCGGCCAAAATCCGATGATCCAGCGGTACTGATGCAGGAAGCCCGCGAAGTACTGCGGGAGAAATTTGTCGCGGCGGATGTCGGCATCACCGGTGCGAACTTCTGCGTCGCTGAGACCGGCTCCACCATCATCATTACCAACGAAGGTAATGGCGATCTGACCCAGACGCTGCCAAAAACCCATATCGTTATTACGTCCATAGAGAAGGTGGTACCGACGCTCGAAGATATGACCCTGTTCCAGCGTTTGCTGGCCCGCTCAGCGACCGGTCAGGAGTTTACCGTCTATAACACTCTCTCTTCCGGCCCACGCCGTGAAGGTGATCAGGACGGTCCGGAAAACTTCCATGTGGTACTAGTGGATAACGGTCGTAGCGAGATGGTCGGCTCAGAGTTCCAGGATATGCTGCGCTGTATCCGTTGCTCAGCCTGTATGAACCACTGCCCGGTCTACGGCGCTGTCGGCGGTCACAGCTACGGCTGGGTCTATCCAGGCCCGATGGGGTCGGTACTGACACCGAAAATGATCGGTATCGAAAAAGGCGGCATGCTGCCGAATGCGTCTACCTTCTGCGGTAAGTGTGAATCGGTTTGTCCGGTACGTATTCCACTACCTAAGCTGATGCGTCACTGGCGTCAGGATGAGTTCAGCAAACACCTGCAACCGAAAGCCGCCCGTTACGGTCTGGCTGGCTGGGCGTTCCTGGCTAAGCGTCCGGCGCTGTATAAAACCTACACCCGCATGGCCAACTGGTTTATGAAACACTGGGCAGGTAAGAAAGGCCGCATCGAGAAAATGCCGTTAGCCGGCGGCTGGACCGACTGGCGCGATATGCCTGCACCACAGGGTAAAACCTTTATGCAGGCCTGGAAAGAACAGCAGAAAAACGGAGGCAGCCACTGATGAGCCGTGAAGAGATCCTTAACAACATCCGCCGTGGCGTTAAGCGTAACACTGCCGACGACACCGCCCGCCAGACGGTTCTGAATCGTTTGTCAGCAAAGGCTGACAATCTGATTCCGGCCCGGGCTCAACTGCCTCAGCAAGAACAGATTGCGCTGTTTATTGAGATGGCTAACGAGGCCGCAGCTGAGATTATCGAGCTTGATAGTATCAGTGAAGTGCCAAGTGCTTCTGCAAAATGGCTACGCGACCGGGGTATCTTTGAACTGGTGACCAGTTCAACGGCTAAAGTCGATGCGTTGGACTGGAGCCCGTTGGCAGAGAAAGACATTCAGCGCTCTCAACGGGTTGCTCAGGCAGGTGACTTTGCCAGTCTGACTGACAGTTTTGCAGGTATTGCCGAGACCGGCACCCTGATGCTGCATTCGTCACCTCAGAGCCCGACCACGCTTAACTTTCTGCCGGATAACCATCTGGTCATCCTGAGCCGATCAGCTATTGTGGGCGTTTACGAAGAAGCCTGGAAAAAGATCCGGGCACAGTTCGGTGCAACCCTGCCACGCACGGTCAATATGATCACCGGCCCATCCCGCAGTGCCGATATCGAGCAACGTCTGCAGATGGGTGCTCATGGCCCTAAAACACTGGTCATTTTTCTGATCAATGACTAACCGAATCACACTGTTCGCTCTCAGCGTGATAAACCTCGACTCTTAAACAGAGTTGTTACGTGTGTTATTGCCGGGCTCAGCCCGGCTTTTTTTGCCCCGAATATGCGCATTACTCAAGTCTGTCCCTTATTTGAGAAACGAGATGTATCGGGCCTGGAAGGCCGTCGCTACAGATATTTAAACTTGTCGCCTCTTGAGATGACACACAAAAAAGCCGCTGAATCAGCGGCTTTTAGTCAGGTGTACAACTTATACGTGGACATCAATGGTTTGCCCCAGGGGCGCACCGGAATCCACTCTCACCCGGGTTGCGCCCTCCAGCAGAGCGCCATCATTCAGAGCACTTGCAAGTAACTGCAGCGCCATTTCCCCCTGCAACTCCTGAGAATCCTTCAACTTTGCCGCAACAGCTGTCGATACATCCTGCTGCTGAACCGCCTGCTGCCAGGCAGACGCAGAGGCAACTGAAATCTCCATTCTGTCTCCCGTTTGCTTGCCGTGTTGATGTTAATAACTGTATCGGCTAATCACAGAGGAATTTAAGGCAATTTTTTAATCAGTTGTCACTGTCATATTCGGCCTGAGGCTCAGCACACAGTCCCAGCGGATTCAGTAACTCGGTAAACCAACCCGGGGTATTTGCAGAAGCAATTAACGACTGCAGATTCTGGGGTTCGATATGGAAATATCCCTGTTGCAGAAACACACCAGCCTGACGCAGTTTCTCCGCCTGCCAATGATACTCGACACCTTCAACGATCATATCCATTCCCAGACGCTCGATCATCTGATGGATCGACAGGATGGTGGCACAATCATCTTCCATCACTTCGACAAACTCGCGGTCCAGCTTAACCCAGTGAGCCGGTACACGACTCAGATAAGCCAGTGAGGAAAAGCCTGTGCCAAAATCATCAATCGCAATTCCGAATCCCATCTGAATCAGCTCCGGCACCACCATTTCGTATTCCGGCGTATCCGGTAACATCACCCGTTCGGTCAGCTCCAGCACCAGATCGGAGGGCTGCAGCCCACTTTCATCCAGAGCCTGCCTGAGCGCACTGATAAAGCCCCCCTGCATAATGTGCATGGCGGAGATATTCAGCGACAGAAGTACCTGCTGACAGACATGCTGACGAATCTGCATAAAGTCTTTACAGGCATTACGATAGATCCAGCGACTGAGCTCGCCAATCAGGCCTGAATGTTCAGCCGCATCCACCAGCTCACTGGCCGTCACGATACCCAGGCGTTCATCTTCCCAGCGTAACAGGGCCTCGATAAGTACCAGCTCTCCGGTCTGGACATTCACCACTGGCTGATAACTCAGCTTCACCCGATCCTCAACCAACGCCCGGTCCAGATACTGTGAAATCTGTGTTCTGCGGTGGAACTCTTCCCGCATGCCCGGCCGGTATCGCAGGCAGCGACGTCGTCCACTGTGCTTCGCGGCATACATAGCGGTGTCAGCATCAGCCAGCAACAACGCAAGATCACTGTCATGAGAAGGATAACAGGCATAGCCGATACTGGCAGAGAGCTGGATAGGCAGAGTCGCTACCGCCACATGATAACTGCCGGAAACAGCGTCCAGCAGTTGCTCAGCATACACGCCCGCATTCAGTGCCAATTTATTCAGCTGCGCCTCGGTGATCGCCACGACAAATTCATCTCCGCCGATCCGACTAACGCAGGCATATTGTCCCGCCTGCTCGGACAATCGTCTTGCCACCTCAATCAACAGTTCATCACCGGCGCTATGACCATAGCTGTCGTTGATTGGCTTAAAGCCGTCCAGATCGATATAGATAAGCGTGAATGGAATCTGTTGCTCAAACAGCGGGGTCAACTCTATTGTCAGACCGTTACGATTGAGAATACCGGTCAGAGCATCGGTACGTGCCTGCTCCTGCAACTGCAGTTCACGGGTTTTACGGTCATGAATATCGTGAAGGGTAACTGCAAGTACACGCTTTTCCTGTCGCAGAGTACGGCGCAGTTCAATACTGTGCCAGCGTTCTCCCTGACGGGTCTGCAGCTTAATATCTTCCTGGTGATATCCCTGTGTCAGAGCAATATCCATAATCAGTGAGGCCTGACCGGGATAGACCATCAGATCAGATAGTATCTGGATACCACTGCCAAACCGCTCTCGCTGGTACTCGCTGGCACTGATCAGGCTCCCGTTTTCATCAAACAAGGTGACGACAGCACTACCATTAAAAGTAGGGGAAGTGATCTGATCGTTCTGCTCAATTCCCTCTACCAGCATCGCCATCCGGCCATCCTCAAGTCGGACACCCGAAAACTGGCAATACACCTCTTTGACCTGCCCCTTGGGAGTCAGCCGCCACCAATAATGAAAGCTGCGACCTTTCTCGAACTCATCCAGATAGGCGAGCAAGGTCTGTTGAACCGCATCAGATGCGTCAAGACTGAAGTCGCGCGAGGTCAGTTCTGTCAGGCTTTCAGCCTGCCAGAGTCTGAGTGCGTTTTGGTTGGCCCAGTGAATACGAGAATTGACGGTATCGTAAATCCACACCGGGGTTTGCAACTGATCAAAGTGCAGCATAAATCCCTGTCCACCGCTGTGTATCGGTTTACAACTGGCGCCGTCCTGGCAACCATTTCTCACAGCATGGCTACAGAATAACAGGGTTTAAAAGCCGGAACTATCAACGGCACGGCAATTCCGAAAAAATGTTATTTTACTTAGACCGTCTCTTCCAGAATTGGCAACGCTGCGCAGCGCTTATCCAGCGCCAGCTGAATAAAATCACGGATGCCCGGTAGCGTACGACGGTTTTTCAACCAGACAACGTGCTCAACCACGGCATCCTCAACTTCTGCGATCGGCATAATCTGGTAGCTGCTCTCATCCGGGCGGATATCGTTTTCAAACGCGAAGCCAATGCCCAGCTGGTAAGTCACCGCCTCACAGATCTCCATCCGGTTATCCATTACTACATGCGCGTTAGGCAACAGCTGATGCCGTGCAAACAGTTCATCCAGTACTGTCTGGGTACAGGAGTGCGGTCGGGAGAAGATCAGTGGCTCATTGATCAGTTGCTGCAATGAAACCTCATCCTGTTTCAGCAACGTATGGCCCAGGGGAACGATTGCGATCAGCCTGTGGGAATGGAAAGACAACCGCGAAACACCTTTCTGATCGTCTACCTGAGGACACAAAGCGATGTCCACTTCACGGTTTTCAATCATCTGCAGACATTCTCTGGTTGTCGCCGAATTTATCTTCAGGGATATATCCGGAAAACGCTGATTAAATTCAGCAATCAGGGGCATAAAAATCAACGGAGAAGCAGTGGCAACCCGCAGTGTCATCTCGCCCGGTTTAATGGTCGGATTCGACAGCACTTCGATAGCGCCTTCCAGATCCTGATACTGGCAAGTAATGCGATACAGCCGCTTACCCAGATCTGTGGGCTGCACACCTTTGCTGAAACGCTCCAGCAACGGCGCGCTGAAGCGCATCTCCAGTTTACGGATCTGCGCGGTAATGGCCGGCTGACTAACGTTCAATACTTCAGCAGCACGGGTAAAGTTACCGAACTGAATGGTCGCGTTAAAGGCGCGAATTTCTGCCATTGAGTAGTCCAAATTACACCCCCACACGCGCTTCTGAACAGACCGGCCGTTCAGCAATATGCACCAGTTCAGGTGTGTTGGAGGGACGCCCTTCCGGCGAATCCAGCAATGGAATAGATGCAATCAGTTTCTGGGTATAGGCTTCCTGAGGCTCCAGGAAGATCTGCCGTACCGTACCCTGCTCTACCAGCTCTCCATGCTTCATCACACAAACCCAGTCACACAGATTGGCAATCACACTGAGGTCATGGGAGATAAACAGAATGGTCAGTCCCAACTCTTCACGTAACTCTTTCAACAGCTTCAGGATTTCCGCCTGAATCGAGACATCCAGCGCAGCCACAGATTCATCGGCAACAATGAATTTCGGGTTACAGACCAATGCTCTGGCAATACTGATACGCTGACGCTGTCCCCCGGAAAATGCATGCGGGAAACGACGCAGATGTTCAACATCGATATGGCAACGCTTAGCGACCTCAATGACACGGGCATCGGTCTCTTCACGGTTTTTGGTGATGTTCATCGCTTCCAGCGGCTCGGCAATAATATCCCGCACCGTCATACGTGGGTTCAGCGAGCTGTATGGATCCTGAAATACCATCTGCGCCGTCTTGGCCAGACGCTTACGTTTAATCGCCTTGTCAGCGCCAAACTTCACTTTCTTTTTGGTGTTGTGATACTGCACATGGCCAGTACTGATCGGCGCCGCACCCAGCATCGCCTTACCCAGCGTTGTTTTTCCGGAGCCACTCTCGCCCACCAGACCGATAATCTGACCTTCCGGGAGATCCAGAGAGATATTCTTCACAGCATTAAAATATTCGGTTTTACGACCGTTACCCGCCAGTGGATAAGTGATCGACAGGTCTTTCACCGACAGCAGCGGCGGTGGCGTCTTCTTCGGTGCTTCCGGCAGATCCTCCAGATGCGGCAATGCATCCAGCAATCGCTTGGTATAACTGTGCTCTGGCTGGAACAGTACCTGCTCAGCAGAACCGGCTTCCACCACCTGACCTTTTTTCATTACCGTCACGTTATCGGCAATTTTGGATACCACACCCAGATCGTGGGTGATAAAGATCATCGCCATGCCCATCTGTTCGCGCAGCTCCAGCATCAGATCCAGCACCTGCGCCTGAATAGTGACGTCCAGCGCAGTAGTAGGTTCATCAGCGATCAACAGTTTCGGCTTAGTGGACAGGGCCATCGCGATCATCGCCCGCTGACGCATACCGCCGGACAGTTCAAAGACATACTGATCGAAACGCTGTTCAGGGTTAACAATACCCACCCGCTCAAACAGTTCGATACCGGCACGGCGGGCCTGATCCCTGTCGTAGCCCAGATGAATCTGCATAGTCTGAATCATCTGATCACTGATCCGGATCGCCGGGGCAAAGCTGGCCATCGGCTCCTGAAAGATCATCGATACCTGATCGCCACGCACGGTGCGCAGATCACGCCCTCGCAGCTTAAGAATATTAATGTCCTGATCGCGGTGATGCAGGGTAATCTGACTCGGATGCTGGATAACCGCATTGCCCGGCGTCAGGCGCATAATGCTCTTGGCAGTTACTGACTTACCGGAGCCACTCTCGCCCACCAGCCCCATTACCTCACCGGGACGCACCGACAGATTGACGTTATCGACCGCCCGAACCAGACCTTCATCGGTGTTGAAATCGATGGTCAGGTCACGAATATCAAGCAAGCGGCTGCTCACACCTTGATTGATCATCATTATTTCTTCTCCGAGTAAGGATCCGCCGCATCACGCAGGGCATCACCGACAAACACAAACGCCATAATCAGGAATACAAACACCGCCACCGGGAAGAATTGCCACAGCATGTTCTGCTGAATATCCGGATCCTGTGCTTTCTGCAGCAACACGCCCAGACTGTTGATCGGGTCGGTCAGACCAAGACCCAGGAAGCTCAGAGAGGTTTCCGCCAGAATCACGTAAGGAAAGTTGATCAGAGTATCGACAATGATATAGCTGCCAAAACTCGGCACCAGATGACGCCAGATAATACGCCAGCTGCTGGAACCACACAGCTGCGCCGCTAACACATAATCCTGGTTGCGTTCAGTCAGGATATGAGTACGCAGTCGACGGCCCAGCGTTGGAAAGTCCAGCGCACCGATAATCACTGCAATCGCGAAATAGCGTTGCACCGGTGTCAGATCCATCTCCGACAGCGCTACCGCACAGGCCAGATAGATAGGGATCGCCGGCACTACCCGTACCGCGTCAGTAATACTCATCAGTACGGCATCGATTCGGCCACCAAAATAGCCGCTGACACCGCCCACCAGCAGGGAAGAGAACAGTTTCACGATCAGAGCAACAATGGCGATACTGATGGTGATCCAGATCGCGTGCAGCGTCCGGCTGAAAACATCCTTACCGTCCTCATCGGTGCCCATAATATGGAGCTGGCCCTGCTCGACGCCCAACAGGTGGCGGTCCCAACGGATATCCAGATCCAGACCACCGACACTCAGATCTATCAGGCTGTATTCCCAGCCTTTGACAAATAACTGAATATAGCGACGCTGCTCTTTGTCGATCACATATTTGTTCTGATTCGAGGCTTTCAGAGCACCGCTCGAAGTCAGCGCATCCAGCGCATTCAGACCACCACCGGCCAGCGCTTTGAGATCAATCCGCGCTTTTTCCTTGGTGTAGGTGTAGGTAAACGGCCGCAGAGAGAAACCATTTTCATCCCAGAAATAGAAAGCCTGTGGTGCGCCACGACGGTAGTCCGGGTCGGCACCGTTGATGGTTGGATCGACCGGTGAAAAGAACGGCGCAAAAAAGCCCATCATCACCAGCGTACCGAGAATCCAGGCCGCCACTACGCCACTGGTTTTGCGCTTGAAACGCGCCTTAATCAGGGCCAGCTGACCGGCAGTGTAATAGGACTCATCATTCTGTGACTTCGATTGACGCCCGAAGCCAAAGCGCGCTAACAGTGCATTCATCATCAGTTCCCCAGCACACTCTTGCGGACCCGCGGATCAATCGCGGCCAGAATTACATCGGTAAAGAAGTTCATCGAAATAATAACCAGTGCCACCAGGAACAGGATCGCCGCAGCCAGCTCCTGATCATTGGTCATCGACAGTGCTTCAATCAACAGCGCAGCGGCATCGGTCAGGCCGATCACCACGGCAACGATGGGCAGATCGTTAAAAACCCGGTTGTAGTCAAAGCCGATAGAGTTCACCAGCGGGCTGATGGAGTGACGTACCGGATAACCGGCCCACAAGGCTATACCGTCAACACCCCGGGCACGAGCAGCATCGACGTACAGTTTGTTGGATTCATCCACCACCAGCGCACGCACTGTCTGCAGCTGCAGCGCCGTGGCAGACCAGCCAATTACGAAAATCGGTAGCCAGATATGACCAATGAAGTCATCCAGTTTGCCCCAGGAGAAACCGTTATCACCGAACCAGGGCACGTTACGGTATTCATCGGAATAGAGCCCTGTCGGCATCGGCTCACCGGCGAAGACATAGAGCAGGATAATGGTCAGCGCCAACAGGAAGTTCGGCAGTGCCAGCCCCAGATAACTCACCAGTCGTAACACCAGATCCAGTACTTTCTGAGTACTCATACCGATACTATTGATCAGACGCTCAGTGGGAGTGTGTTGTGGGTTTTTATCGGTCCAGGTTTTATTGATTGTGAACGCAGACAGAATACCGAACGGCACCGCAATCAGATAAGCAAAGATCAGAGCCGCCATACAGAACAGAAAACTCATCCAGAAACGATCACCCAGCGCCAGATTTACTGACTGACGTTTGGAGCAACTGAAGCCCATATCGCCGCGCAGCGTCAGATCGGTGACCCAGCTCGCCCAGCGCACAACCATCGGCTGATCCAGCCCCATTCGCGCCCGCTCGGCGTCGATATCAGCCTGGGTAATGGTCTCCCCCTGGGTGTTCTTATAGGCGATATACTTTTCAGCACAATCCCCGGGGAGCACTTCCATCAAAACGAAAACAACACCACTGACTAACAGCAGGGTCAGCAGCGCAAGGCTGTAGCGGTTGAAAACGTAATTGAAATACTGACTGTCACGTCCCAGCCAGAACAAGCCTGTGCCGACTGAGACAAGAATCCACAGTAGCCAGGTGTTCGCGAAAAATTCAATAACCACAATTAACTCCGGGTGCTAAATCTGTTAACCCATATCGACTCAGGGTTATTGAGTACAGATGGATTAACAGACTTACAAACAATGCTTAGATAGAGGTATTACCTTTAAACGCAGAAAAGGGAGGAGCATCAGCCCCTCCCCTTTTCGAGCTAATCAGATGATCAGTTCTTAGCCATACCATCTTCACCGATGAACCACTGAGTCGGCATGTATGGGTACATGCGATAGAACTCATAGGAAGCGGTCTTCGGTACTTCGAAATTGCCCAGCTGCTTGCTGTAGTAAACCGGGGATACGGCTTTCACAGTACCGATGATAAACAGGTCATCAACAACACGCTTAGCGATCTCCAGGCCCAGTTTGTTGGACTCTTCAGAACCGGCTTTCAGGGTTACGAAACGGTCAGTCAGTTTCTTCATTTCGTAAACAGTTGCCGGTGGCTTAACACCTTCTTTACCTTCGGATTCCAGGTACTGAGCCCACTGCAGGCCGGTACGCAGATCAAAGAAGCTGCCGTATGGCGGAACCAGCGTTTCAACGTTAGACGCGATAGTCGCCAGCGGACGGCCAGAGCTCCAGTTCACAACGCTGTAGTCGTTAGCAGACTGAGTGTTACGGTATTCGTCAGAAGTCACTTCTTTGATAACGGTCTTCACGCCCGCATCAGTCCAGCCCTTAGCAACGATTTCCGCAACCTCAGTAGAAATACCCTGAGTGGTGAAGTTGATAGTCAGCTCAAACTTCTTACCGGAAGGCAGATCACGCAGGCCATCACCGTTCTTATCAACAACGCCGGCTTTATCCAGCAGCTCTGCCGCCAGTTTCGGGTCGTACTGAGTGTAAGCTTTTTTAAGTTCTTCGGTGATGAAAGGCGTGGTATCCGCATCAAACGCTGTGTACTGAGTCGGAGAACCCAGACCGAAGAAGGCGATTTCGTTAATCTGGTCACGGTTGATCGCAACAGACATTGCACGACGGAAGTTGACGTCGTTGAATACTGCACGCTTCTCCATGTCCTTATCAGTCAGGTTGAACGCAAAGCTCATCTGGGAAATAGTCGGACGCAGTGCGATCTCGTACTGACCCTGTTCCTTGTTTTCCAGCAGTACAGGTGCCTGAGGCAGGTTCACTGCCTGCGCTTTATAGGTCACTTCACCGGCAATCATCTTAGCGGTCTGAATGTCCTCATCACCGATATAAACTTCTTTGATCTCGTTGATGTAAGGCAGCTGGTTACCGGCAGTATCTACCTGGAAGAAGTATGGGTTAGCCACCAGACGACGACCTTCAAGAGACTCTTCTACCACCAGGTGAGATTCCAGCGACGGTGCGATAGCAGTAAAGCCCGCTTTAACCAGACGCTCAGACGCGGCGCCGTCTTTCAGCAGTGGAGTAGGAACGTCTTTCCAGTCAGACTGACCGTAGTAGAAATTAACAACGTCGTAGCCGCTTTCGAAGCCCAGAGACTTCGCCAGTTTGTCAGCGTCTTTGTTGAATTCAGGATGGAACTTAGACATCAGATGCTTAGGCTGGAACGGCTGCGCATAGTCCTGCGCGAAGTTATCCAGAAAGCCCGGTGCTGGTTCGTTCATAGTGAACTGAACCGTGGTTTCGTCCAGCGCGACAACTTTAACGCCTTCACCGGCAGACAGGAAACGCTCTTTAGGCTTCTCGATAACGTTCTTGTCCATCACCAGGTTGTTGTACCAGAACGCAACGTCTTCAGCAGTGAACGCTTCGCCGTCGGACCATTTGTGGCCTTTACGCAGCATCACTTTCAGAACGGTAAAGTCAGCATTCCATTCCCAGGACTTCGCTACGTTTGGCACAACCGTGGACAGGTCGTCACTGAAGCGCACCAGGTTCACGTGACGCACTGCCAGCAGATCAGAAGTACCGGACTCAGTCGCTTTGGAGATACCGCTCAGGACACCGCCATAAGTACCGATTGTGTTGTAAGGAGCAACAACCAGCGGCTCCTGAGGCAGACGCTTAGCCAGCGGCATCAGCTTCGGGTTACCCGCGATACGGCCATTCAGCTCTGCAATAGCCGGGTTTTCGCTGAAGTTCAGCTGGCAACCGTGCTTGCTTTCGAACTCAACTTTTTCAAAAATGTGCGGGAATGCACCGCCAGCATCCGGACCGGCAACGGTTGGGCATGCAGCCATTACGTTACCCGCCATCAGCACCGCAGCACCTGCGATCAGAAATTTAGACATGGGTTAGCTCCTGTTCTGTGAAATGTTTTTCGGAGTTGGGATTTGAATCAGTTAACGGTGGACGGCTCCAGTTCAGTACTGGCCATTCACGGTCGTTGGCGATTGCCAACAGTTGCGCATCAGGATTGGTGGCAACCGGGAATTGCACCTGCTCTAACAGAGGCAGGTCATTAATCGAATCGCTGTAGAACTGAGCCCCATCCATGGACTCCTGCTGATCTTCGAGCCAGCTATGCAGACGGGTGACTTTCCCCTCACGGAAGGTCGGTACGCCATCAATCTGACCGGTGTAATAATCACCGTCAGTTTCCAGACAGATCGCCAGTACATCTTTAACGCCCAGCGAATTGGCAACCGCCCGGACAATAAACTCCGGGGTTGCAGAGATGATCAGGGTACGTCGCGACTGCTGCAGTTCAGCCAGCACCTCGCGCGCTTCAGGATAGATGCGCGAAACAACATATTGCTCAACAAAAACCGGCATCACGGCGTCAATCTCAGCACAGCTCGTGTGTTTCAGCGGGCTGACCAGAAAATCCACATAGTCGCTCAGTACCAGCTGTTCCGCGTTGTACAGCTCCATCATGCGATGGTCCTGCTCAATAAAATCAGCGCCAGCCAATCCTTCTGCGACCATAAACTGGCAGAACAGCGAGCAGGTATCTGCCGCAATCAGGGTTTCATCGAGATCAAAGATCGCCAGACTCATGCGCGACCTCCGGTCACATTCAGACCGTCCAGCAACAGACCCTCTGCAACCGGTTTACCGTGGTCAGTAATACCCAGCAGTTCGCAGACAGCACCACAGATATCCAGCTGGCCCGGCTGACATTCAGCATCATGAGAGAAACACTCACCCAGCACATACAACGGCACTTCACGCTCTTCGCTTAGCGTGCCACCATGGCTTTTATCGTTATTCATGCCGTGATCAGCAGTCACCAGAATCTGGTAGCCCTGCGCCATCCATCTGACCAGGTGCTCCGACAGGTGAGTGTCGGACATACGGGTAGTGTTGCGGTAATGGGCGCTGTCAAAACCTGCACGGTGACCGGCGTCATCGATGTTCATCGGATGCACCAGCAAAAAATCGGGATCATGATTAACACGCAGCCACTCGGCATCCAGATACAGGTGGCTATCCGGATAGGTATCCTGAGAATAGAAAATACCGTGCTGAATCAGCTGCTCCGGATCGTTGGTAAAACGATCACGCACCGCATCCCAGGGCGCACGGTTGTAGAGCTCGCTCATCCAGTTATACGCTGCTGCTGCGGTGGTTAACCCCGCCTGACGAGCGATACTGAAAACACTGGTTTGATTGGATTCCCGAATAATATGATTGTGGACAATACCACTCTGGGCTGGCGCAACGCCGGTCAGAATCGCCTCATACAGAGGGCGGGACATAGATGGCAACTCACACTGCACTTTATACAGTGTCGCGCTTCCCTGCTCACAAAGGCCCTGCATAAAGCCCATGCACTGCTCAGCAGTTTCATAAGCCAGACCATCCAGAATCACCAGTATTACTTTGTTCGTCATATCTCACAGCCAGATCGGTAACCAGCATCCAGCGCTGGTTTACTTTTAGAATTGAGCTGAAGATTACTGACTGAATATGAACGGTTCGGGACAGCTAAAAGATATTTTTATTACAAACCCAACTAAGCACCGCTAGATATAAGAAAAAGTTATTCCATTTAACAGGTATAGTGCAAAGCCTGTTACGGACTCTCTGACTTCTGAACCGGAAAGCAACACTGCTCGAAACATTTCTGTAATAAATAACTCCCCTCCTTCCCATCATCCTCATTGATTTAGAAATCATCATGTTAAGCAGAGCTGCCACCGACTTGTCTGAGATCAGAGTCGTCTGTGCAACCTCATGGATTAGTTTTTCTAATACAGAGCTCCGAAATCCTGCTGAATTATCTCGATTACTATCATTTTTCTGACACATAGCCCTCCTACTATGTGCTGCAATCCACTGACGAGCACAGAGAAAAACGATGGCTAAACTGATCATGATTATGATCGACGGCATCAGCGCCGATCATTTTGAAGATTATCGCAAACACCTGCCTAACCTGGACCGACTAGCGTCACAGGGCACTCAGGTGATGGGGATGAGTCCGGAAATGTGTGGTACGTCCTGTCCGGGACGCACATCCATAGTGACCGGTGTTGCGCCATCAGAGCATGGTATCTACGGCAACTACATCTATGCCGACGGCGGTTTCCGCTGGGCTAACCCATATGACATCAAAGTCGACACTCTTCCCGCACTGGCTAAACAGCAGGGACTGGATGTTGCCTGTATCGGTTATGGCATGGTTCGCCCTGAAGACTGCACTCTCTACCACGGTCCATGGTGGGCTGATGAGATGCTGATGCGCGGTAAAGATGCCGAACCACTACCAGCAGATATGAATTGGCAGAAAGCCAGCCGGACGGTTGATCCGCAAGGTCGTATTGCAGCACTGAACGCCGAAACCGTGGAGCATCCGAATCACACCCCGGAGTTCAAACTACAACTGGGAATGCTGGCAGACCAGCAGCTGATTGATATCGCGGCAGGTCTGGCTTGCTCGGATCAGGCCCCGGATTACATTCTTCTCGAAATCGCCATCACCGACTATTTCCTGCATAGGTACGGTCCTGATCACGCGCTGACCCGATGGTCTCTGCGTACTGCCGATGCACAGATCGGTACGCTGCTGAGTGCCCTTGAGCAGGGTGGCGTGCTGGATCAGTACAATTTCGCGATCTGTAGCGATCATGGCCACGCAGCCATGACCCAAGGCCTCTATGTTGATCGCCTGCTGGGCGATGACGTGATCTGGTCCAGTGAAGGTGCAGTACTGCTGATCAAACCGGACAGCCCTGAACAAGCTGAAGAGGTGACTCGCAAGCTACTCAATGAAGGGATGGCAGTCTGGGATACAGACTTCATGCCTGTAGAAGACAGCCAACAGTTGCTGGCCTTTGTGGTACCGGAAGGTTCCGACATCAGCTTTGAAGCTGCAGTTACCGGCACTGAAGGAATCTACGGCCCCTCTAAATACCAGTCAAACCACGGTATGCGCCCGGGCACCCGTGCAGACTATCGTTTCTGTATCTTCAGCGGCCCTGACGTGCCTCAACAACAGCTGGGTGAAGCACAGAATATTCGTTTTGCTCCAACCATGGCTGACATTCTCGGAGTTAATACCTCATGGGAAGCCCGGTCATTGCTTGAAAAGAACTGATCTCACTCCGATCCGCTGCAATCGGGCCAGCCCCGATTGGCGGATCAGTAAACCCTAAATTCAAAGACTTAATCCAATTAGCCCGAACAGAGGGCAACTCAGGAGACTCCGATGAAACATCTGATCACTTCAGTGGTTATGGCTTCGACGCTGATCAGCGGCGCGGCCACTGCAGGTACTTTCCGTCTGGCACACGACGTAGGCTATGCCGGTGCAGAATCACTGGATCCAATCTCGCCTAACCGTTTCTTCTACGCTAACCAGATGCTCTACTCTCGTCTGGTTCGTCAGGACGAAAACGGCCAGCCAAGCCCTGATCTGGCAACTGAGTGGAGCGCTTCTGCTGATGCTAAAACCTGGACCTTCGAACTGCGCAAAGGCGTGAAGTTCCACGATGGTTCCGATCTGGATTCTGCTGATATCAAGTACACTCTGGAACGAATCAAAGATCCTGAAATCGACTCTCCTGTGGCAGCCGTTCTGGGCGTTATCGACAGCGTAAATATCATTAACGATCATAAATTTGAGATCAAACTGTCTGCGCCGCACGCGGACCTGCCGCTGCTGCTGATGGACTACCGGGTACGTATGATTGCTGAAGGTAGCGGTGACACCATCACTAAAACCGGCAACGGTACTGGTCCATTCATTCTGGAAGAGCTGGATCCGGAAGGTACAACTGTCCTCAAAGCTAACCCGAATTACTGGGAAGGTACACCGGCGGCGGATGCTCTGGAGATCATCGGTATCCCGGACTCTCAGGCTCGTGTTCAGGCAGTCATGGCCGGTCAGATCGACTTTGAAGACAGTATCCTGGCGCAACAGAGCAAACTGTTCAGCAACAACCCTCAGTTCCAACTGCAGAGCATCGCTACAGGCGAATGGCGTGGTCTGGTCTTCCGTACCGATATGGCACCACTGGACAATGCCAAAGTGCGTAAAGCTCTGCGCCTGGCAGTCGATCGCGATGAGATGCTGAAACTGGTATCCGGTGAAGGCGCGGGTACTGTGACCTGTGACCACCCGGTATGGTCCGGCGACCAGTACCGCACCAACATCGACTGTTCGCAGAACATCGCAGAAGCGAAGAAACTGCTGAAAGAAGCAGGGTTTGAAAACGGCATCGAAGTCACAATCAGTGCTGCCGACAACGAACCTGAGTGGATTCGTATGATCGAGGTTTATCAGCAGCAGGCCGCTAAAGCCGGTATTACCGTTAAGCTGAACATGGTGCCTTCTGATGGTTACTGGAGCGATGTCTGGATGAAACATCCGGCTGTAGCAACCCGTTGGTCGCAGCGCCCTGCGGACCAGATTCTGAACGAAGGTTTCCGTTCAACGGCCACCTGGAATGAAACATTCTTCAAGAACACCGACTTCGATAATGCTCTGGACGCAGCCCGTTCTGAACTGAATTTCGACAAGCGTAAAGGCCTGTATGCCGATCTGCAGAACACTCTGTGGGAAGAAGGTGGCGCTCTGATCCCTTACCACCTGAACCAGACCCGCGTACTGCGCAGCAACGTTACCGGTCTGGCTCCGGTAGAGAACTTCTCTATCCGCTGGCACCTGGTGAACGCTGAGTAATCAGTACTCCCCAGCAAGACCCGGTCGGGACGGATGCCACACAGCCGCCCCGGCCATTTCTTATTTACAGCAACTGACAAAGCTGTCCGGAAAGCACCCCAGCCAGACTGACGTGCTCCCCTGAGCGCTTTGACGCTGAGCCTGTATCAATAACGATAAATTACGACAAGAGACACTATGCTAAAGCTCATTCTGCAACGACTCGGACTGGCAGTCTTTACACTGTTCACAGTCTGCGTACTGGTATTCGGGGTCACTGAAGCCCTGCCCGGAGATGTCTGTACTGCCTTCCTCGGCCGTGACGCTCAGGGGACCCGCCTGGAAAACTGCCGCCAGCAGCGCAATCTGGATCAACCGGCACTGCAGCGCTTTGCTGACTGGGGTACGGGGGTCCTGCAGGGCGATCTGGGCACCTCCCTTAAACGGGATAAATCAATCAATGACCTGGTCGCGACCCGGATGCGCAACACCGCAGTGCTGGGCTTCGGCGCAGCAATGATCGGTATTCCACTGGCTATCATTCTCGGCGTCATGGCGGCCCTGAGAAGGGATAAACCCGCCGACATGATGATATCCGGCACCTCAATCTTTGCCATGACCATACCGGAATTTGTCACCGCCACGGTACTGATCTTTATTTTCTCGATTCAGCTGCAATGGTTTCCGGCGGTCACCACGGTGCGCCATAACGCACCAATTGCCGATCTGATTCCGAATATTATCCTGCCGATGATCACCCTGGCGCTGGTGATGATGGCCCATATTCTGCGCATGATCCGCTCCGCCATGATCGACGTGATGGCCAGTGACTTTGTCCAGATGGCCCGCCTGAAAGGAGTGCCCTACTGGCATATCGTTTTCCTGCACGCCCTACCCAGCGCAATGTTACCGGCGATCAATATTATTGCCCTGACCATCGCCTGGCTGCTGGGCGGCGTAGTGATCATCGAGCAAGTGTTCAACTACCCAGGTATCGGCACCCTGATGATTCGCGCGATCTATGACCGGGATCTGCCTCTGGTACAGGCAATAGCACTGATTCTGGCAGCAGTCTATGTGCTGTGTAACCTGCTGGCAGACCTGTCGTCTCTGGCGCTCAATCCGCGCCTGCGTACAGCCCGATGAGTAAGGAGAACGAGATGACTGCTATTACCGCCACCCACTCTGTCCCAGTGACAAAAACAGAATCCCGCTGGGCTCAGGCCTGGAAAAATATGCGCCGTTCTCCTTCCGGAATGATCGGTCTCAGCATTCTCTGTCTGCATCTGGTTGTTGCTGTACTGGCGCCCTGGATCGCGCCCTACGACTGGACTCTGCAGAACGGCTACATCATGTTCCAGGGACCGGATACTGAATACTGGTTCGGCACTGATAATATGGGCCGCGACTTGTTCAGCCGCACCCTGATGGGTGGCCGCGAAGCGATAATGGTAACCCTGCTGGGCACACTGCTGGCAATCGTCTGGGGTGGTCTGGCAGGTATGACGCTGGGCTTTGTCGGCGGCAAAGTGGACGAATGGCTGATGCGCATCGTCGACGCTCTGCTGGCAATTCCCTGGCTGCTTTTCCTTCTGCTGATCATCGCCCTGACCGGTCAGCAAAGCTGGACGCTGATCCTGACGCTGGGCTTTTTCTACGGCGTGGCGGTGATCCGGGTTGTCCGGGGTGCCACCCTGGAATACGTACCCCGGGATTTTGTGGTTGCGGCAAAGACCCGTGGTGAATCGCGCTTTACCATCGTTACCAAAGAGCTGCTGCCTAATGTTCTGGACGCCCTGTTGGTTGAAGCTGCTATGCGCTGGGCCTGGATGTTGCTGGCGTTCAGTTCGCTGTCCTTTCTGGGTTTCGGTGTGGTACCACCGACACCGGACTGGGGCCTGATGATCGCCGATACCCGCGGCATGATCTCAATCGCTCCCTGGGCGGTTCTGTTCCCGGCCATGGCACTGTCCACCCTGATTATCAGCATTAACCTGACAGCCGATGCATTCGCCAAAGCGATCGGTCTCGACCGTGCCAAAGCACCGGTATAAGGAGAGACGTAAGAATGAATAAACCAATGATTCTTGAAGTAAAAGATTTCTCTCTGGGTTATACCGCGGCCAATAACGAACTGGTCAGCGTACTGCGTAACGTCTCACTGGATATCGAGGCCGGTGAAGCGATTGGTCTGGTGGGTGAATCCGGCTGCGGTAAGAGCACACTGGCACTGGCAATGATGGCATTCCTGCGCAGCGGCTCTCAGGTTCAGAACGGCCAGATCCGTTATCACGGTAGCAACCTGTTCGAAAAAACTGAGAAGCAGCTGGGTAAATTACGCGGCGGCAAGATCGGCCTGATTCCACAGAACGCCGGTCAGTCACTGACCCCGACCATGAAAATCCATGCGCAACTGGCCGAAGCGCTGCGCCTGCATTCAGACCTGCCCCGCAGCACATGGCATCAACGTTCGCTGGAGCTGCTGAAGCAAGTACGCCTACCAGCACCTGATGCGATGCTGCAGCGTTATCCGCATCAGCTATCAGGCGGTCAGCAACAACGTGTTGCAATCGCCATGGCACTGGCAGGCAGCCCGGACCTGCTGGTTCTGGATGAACCCACTACCGGCCTGGATGTCACCACCCAGGCACACATTCTGGAACTGCTGTGTAATCTGCGGCAAGAGCTGGGCATGACCATGGTGTTTGTCAGCCACGATCTCGGCGCGGTCGCCCGTATCAGTGACAGGATAGCGGTAATGTATGCCGGTGAGATCATCGAACTGGGCAGTTGTGCCGATGTGCTGCGAACACCTGCGCATCCTTACACCCGGGGTCTGCTGAATTCTATTCCACGCCTTGATGCTGAAGGTCTGCCACCATCTCTGCCAGGCTATCCACCAAAGGTGGGCTCAGTGAAACAGGGCTGTGCCTTTGCGCCTCGCTGCACTCATGCAACTGAACAGTGTCAGCAGGATGCAGCGCTGGTTGCCGAGAACAGTCATGCTGTTCGTTGCCATCGCTCCGGAGACCTGCGCCGGGAATCGGCCAGCATCAATGTCATCCAGCTACCGGTTAAACCGACCCTCGAACCACTGCTCAACATCGAAGAACTGCAGATCAGCTACCATAAAGCCGGGTTACTGGATCAGTGGCGCAATATTGAACCGCCAGTGGCGACCGTGGATGAGATTAACCTGCAACTGAACAAGGGTGAAACACTGGCTCTGGTGGGTGAATCCGGCAGCGGCAAATCCACCATTATGAAGGCGATCAGCGGTATACAGGCACCGCGAAAGGGCCAGATTGAGCTCGGTAACGAAGATCTGTCCATTGCTGTGGAAAAGCGCAGTAATCAGTTGAAGCGCAATGTGCAGATGATCTTCCAGAATCCTGATGCCTCCCTGAATCCGCGGCACACAGTATGCGAAATTCTGCAGCAACCCCTGAAACTGTATTTCGGTCTGAACCACGAAAGCTGTCGTCAGCGTGCCGCTGAACTGCTGGAGTTGGTGCGTCTGGCACCTCACTATCTGGATCGCATGCCGGGCCAGCTTTCCGGCGGTGAAAAACAACGTGTTGCGATCGCCCGTTGTTTTGCCGGTGATCCGGATCTGATTCTCTGCGACGAGGTAACCTCTGCGCTGGACGTATCTGTTCAGGCCGCGGTACTTAAGCTTCTGAAAGAACTGCAGCAGCAAAAAGGCGTTACCTATCTGTTTATTGCCCATGATCTGGCAGTGGTCAAAGCGATTGCCGATCAGGTAGCAGTACTCTATCAGGGCCGTCTGTGTCAGATTGGCCCGGTGGATGAAGTCTTCAATGGTGTGCACCACCCTTATACCAGCGCATTGCTGAATGCGGTCCTCGCGCCGGATCCTGAGCATCAACCAAAACTCAGCGGCGACGACGCTTCGGAGCAACACCCGCCGGCACAAGGCTGCGCCTATCAACGTCGCTGCCCTCAGGCAGATCAGACCTGTTCGGAGCAATCTCCTCCATGGCGGAATGACGGCAACAATCGTATCCGTTGCCATCATGACCTGCTGGAACTGACATTGCGCAATAACAGCCCGGAACTGATTGAAGTGGCTAATTTTTAAAGCGAATAATGCGCCGGAGGTAGCTACTGCGGCGCTCTCTGATTTACCTGAAAAGGCTTACATAAGGATTTACACATGGCCGTTATTGTCTACGACCTGGATCACACACTGATCGACCACGACTGCTCTCAGTTGTGGTTACAATATCTGACCGATACCGGCATCGCTGGTGAAGAAACTATCGCCGAGGCTGATCGTCAGCACCAGCAGTACCTCAATGCAGAGCTGGATATGAACGATTATCTGGCACTGGTACTGGGCTGTCATACCGGCAAGACCGTTGACGAAGCCACTGCCGGGATTGATCACTTTATTGAACACTATGTAGTACCCCATATCCGCAGTGAGGCGGTCGCCAACATTCGTCAGCATCAGGCTAAGGGCGACCGTTGCGTGGTTATCTCAGCCTCAGTGGAATTTCTGGTAGCCCCAATCGCCCGCTATCTGGGGATTGAGGATGCTATCGGTGTCAGAATCGATCTTGAGGGCGGTCTGATTACCGGCAAGGGCACTGGCGTGGTCTGTTATCAGGAAGGCAAGGTATTTTATTTCCGCGAATGGCTGGAACAGAACAGCGAAACCGCAGAGGGTAGCTGGTTCTATTCAGACTCCCACAACGATACACCGCTGCTGGAGGTGGTGGATAATGCCGTCGCAGTAACACCGGATGAGAAACTGTTAGCGCTGTCTGAGCAGCGTGGCTGGCAGGTAGTTTACTGGTAATAGCAAAACCGGAATAAAAAAAGGTGCTTTAACAGCACCTTTTTCTTTATCCACTTTTTTATCCACACATCGGTTTTACAAGCGCATATCGGATTCGTTTTTATTAAATACGCTCTTAAGATCGTAAAAGAAATGCTCTGATTTACCGAAGCGGCGGACACCAGGAGCCCCCAGTTCAATATAATCCTGATGAGGCACTGCAAGAAGAATCCCGTCATAAGTCCCGTGTTCAGGCTGTTCAATCAACGTCAGCCCTAACTCTGCTTCTACCGCCTGCTGATCCACCCAGCTATCACAGATATCCACCGTTACGCCGTAACCCTGCAATACCTGAATCAGATCAACAACTTTGGTATTCCTGAAGTCCGGGCAGTTTTCCTTGAACGCCAGCCCCATAATCAGAATGCGTGCTCCCACCAGATTGATCTGCTGATGCAGCATCGCTTTAATCATTGAGCTACCCACATGAGCGGCCATGCCATCATTGATGATCCGCCCGGACATAATCACATCCGGCTGATAACCAACGCTTTTTGCCTTATGTGCCAGATAATACGGGTCAACGCCGATACAGTGCCCCCCCACTAACCCGGGCCGGAACGGCAGAAAATTCCACTTGGTACCAGCGGCTTTCAGAACCTGATCTGTATCGATCCCCAGCTTGTGGAAAATCAATGCAAATTCATTCACCACCGCGATATTCATATCCCGTTGGGTATTCTCAATAATCTTTGCCGCCTCAGCCACTTTGATCGACTCAGCACGGTATGTACCGGCAGTGATTATGCTGCTATACAGCCGATCGACCTGTTCAGCAATCTCTGGTGTCGAGCCCGAGGTTATTTTCAGAATATCCCGCAAACGCCGCTCTTTATCGCCAGGATTAATTCGTTCCGGGCTGTAGCCGACAAAGAAATCAATATTGAAAGATAAACCGGAGACCTGTTCCAGCACTGGTACACAGTCTTCCTCTGTTGTTCCCGGATACACCGTGGACTCATAAATAACAGTATCACCGGGGCTAAGCACTTCCCCCACTGCTTTACTGGCACTGAGCAGCGGAGTCAGGTCCGGTTGCTTATTGGCATCAATCGGCGTTGGCACAGTGACAATATAGATATTGGCAGCCTGCAGATCTGACAACGAACCGGTGAACTTCAGATGATGGGCGGACTGCAACTCAGACTCACTGACCTCCTGAGTAATATCATGGCCCGCTTTCAGTTCAGCCAGTCGCGCGCTACTGATATCGTAACCCAGAGTGTCGTACTGCTGCCCGAATTCAACCGCCAGAGGCAGGCCAACATAACCCAGTCCAATCACTGCGATTTTATAATCTTTACCATCCATATCTATTTATGCTCAGACCTGCTGCAACAAACGGGGGCCTATTATGTCATACTGAGCAGCACAGGAAACCGCTGAAGACACTTGACCTGCGGACAACAGCCCAAGGACAATAGACGTTGAAAAAAATCTGTATGCATATGGATACTCCAGCCCGATTTAGGTTCAAAGCGTATATGACCAGAATATTTGCTCTGCTGTTGTCTGTTCTGATTCTTCTCCCCGGTATAGCGACTGCGGCGGATGAAGAGTATCAGTACTCCGGCGAAAAAATGGCCTCATTCCTGTTTATGAAGCATGCAGCTGACCGTAAGGATCAGTTGATTGAGAGTATGGGGAACTGGGCTGAGCAGCAGACAACCATGTGGCAGAGCCTGACCAAAGGCCAGGGCTGGGAAGGCTTCACTGAACTGGCAACAGTGTTGTTTGCCATGATGGTTGCCGGGCTGCTGGTAGAAGCCCTGGCAGTCTATAAGCTACGTTCGATTACCCAGCGGATAAGTCAGCAGAACTGTGAAGTCTGGCATGACAGCCTCGGATTTCTGGTCTTACGCAGTATCCTCAGCCTGATTGGCCTGGCGGTATTTGCCCTTGTCGCCTACACCATTCCCATTTCGCTTTATGGCACCAACGATATATTTGAGCAGACCCTGACCACTCTGCTGGATATGATCATCAGTGTCAGAGCCTTCGCTATTGTTGCCCAACTGTTCTGGGCACCTAATGCTTCCGGCATCCGCCTGATGAAGATGGAGTGTGGCGCATCCCAGGATTTTTACCGATGGACGGTCGGTTTTGTGGCGCTCTACTACGTTTCCACTACCTCCTGGTCGCTGATGTTCCTGCACGGCATCGACCCGATCATGTTTGCTCTGGTAGTGCCGTTCAATGGTCTGGTTCTGAATCTGCTGGCGGTCTATTTTGTCTTCAGCCATAAGATCACAATCACTAATCTGTTCACCAACGGTAACACCGCCAGTTCAACCTTCACTCAGTTCCTGCGCCAGAGCTGGCCTGGGCTGGTGACGATCTGGCTTCTGATTCTCTGGTTTATCTGGGCAACTAATGAGTTTCTGGGATACTACACTCAGGCCGATCACATTACGCCAGCCTGGTGGCTGACGCTCAGTTTCCCGTTTGCTGACCGCATTCTGTATATGCTGATGAGCCGTCTGAAGAGCATCAGTTGGCTCCAGAGCCGTACCTTCGAACGGCGCTGCGACCGTTTTATTCACCGGACACTGATCGCGTTCCGCACCATTCTGGTGGCGGCTGTTATGTATCACGTTATCAACACCATCGGCTACGATACCCTGTCGATGCTGACAGAACAGCTGGGGCACTACTTCAACAAGTTTATCGATGTCTTTATCGTACTGATTATCGCCTATGCCACCTGGGAGATTATCCAGTCAGCAATCGAACGTCACCTGCCAGATGTCGATCCGGAAGAAGAAAACGGCATGGCCAGCCTGGAAGGTGAAGGCGGCGGAGCCGGTGCCAGCCGGTCTGAAACCCTGTTACCGCTGGTACGCTCGTTCATGCTGGTGTTCCTGATCGTGACCGTTTCACTGACCATTCTCAGCATTCTCGGCGTGGAGATTGCACCATTGCTGGCCGGTGCCGGTATTATCGGTATTGCGGTCGGTTTCGGTGCCCAGAAACTGGTCCAGGACGTAATTTCCGGCATTTTCTTCCTGCTGGATGACGCTTTCCGACGCGGTGAGTATATCGAAGCTGCCGGTCTGCGCGGTACAGTCGAAAGAATCTCGATCCGTTCGATCCGTTTACGCCACCACCTCGGTGCAGTACAAACCATTCCGTTCAGTGAGATGGCGACCATTACTAACCTGTCCCGGGACTGGATTACCATGAAACTGGAATTCCGTCTGGCTTATGACACCGATGTTGAGAAAGTGCGCAAGATCATTAAGAAAGTCGGCCAGAGCATGCTTGAGCATGAGGAATACGGCCCGCATTTCCTGTTGCCTCTCAAATCCCAAGGCGTTATCCGGGTTGAGGAATCGGCACTGATCTTCCGCATGAAGTTTACCTGTGTTCCGGGCGAACAGTGGATTATCCGTCGTGAAGCCTACCGTCTGGTGAAAGAAGCGCTTAGCACTAATGGCATTGAGTTCGCACACCGCTCCGTTCACGTACTGCTGCCTGAGCATCAGCCACGGGAAAAAGAGATCTATGCCGGTGAAGGTCAGCTACTGGAGAATAAAGCGATTGGCGCTGCCGCGCTGGAAGGCTCTGCCGAACTGCGGCGGCAGGACAAAATTGACGATGATAAAGCCAATGTGATCGGTGCCGATTCAGACAGTGTCTAAGCTCTTGTGTGAGACCTTGTTTGAGTCAGCGCCTGAGACATAGTCAAAAAACAGCATTTCGGCGCAGGAAAGGCGGTTTCAGAGCTATCATTAACCGCCCAACCGATTGTAGTATATGCAGTTTCAACCACCCCATGAGCTAATGAAGTGCTGAATAAACTCGATAATTGTCGTTTACTCATCTATAGCCACGACTCCTTCGGCCTGGGGCACCTGCGCCGCTGCCGGGCGCTGGCGCACGCTCTGGTGGAAAAATACAAAGGCCTGTCCATTCTGATTCTGACAGGTTCCCCCATCATCGGCCGTTTCGATTTTAAAGCACGGGTGGATTTCGTCCGCATTCCCGGTGTGATCAAACTGCATAACGGTGATTACACTTCCCTGGGTCTGCACATTGATCTGGCCGACACCATGGCGCTGCGTGAATCGATTATTCGGCATACCGCGGAAACCTTCGCCCCGGATATTTTTCTGGTCGATAAAGAACCCACCGGACTCAAAGGCGAAGTTAAAAACACGCTGGAATACTTCAAATCCACCGATACCTGCTGTGTCTTAGGCCTGCGGGATGTGATGGATGATCCGGATCTTCTGGAAAGCGAATGGCAACAGAAAGATGTCTGGCCGGTATTGCAGGATCTCTACGATGAGATCTGGGTCTATGGCCCGGAACACCTCAACAATCCGCTGCAGGGGCTGCATCAGGCCGACTCTGTGAGCCATAAAATGAAGTACACCGGTTATCTGCCCCGCCAGTTACCGGAAAGCATCGACCCCGGCAATATCAACCTCCCGGAACAACCCTATATCCTGGTGACACCGGGTGGTGGTGGCGATGGCATTGAGATGGTTGACTGGATCGTACGTACCTACGAGTACAGAACCCAGCCGATGCAGGCGTATATTGTGCTTGGGCCTTTCATGCCCATGGCCGAACGTACAGCGTTCAAACAACGGGCAGAACAACTGGATCAGGTAGAGCTGATCGATTTCAGCCCACACCTCGAGCATCTGATGACCAACGCGCATGCTGTGATTGCCATGGGTGGCTACAACACATTCTGTGAAATTCTGTCATTTGACCGACCCGCACTGATTCTGCCCCGCAGTAAACCGCGCCGGGAACAGCTGATCCGGGCACAGAAAGCTCAGGCGTTAGGCTTACTGAATGCGCTGGATCTGTCCGGTGACCGTTCTGTCGAACAGATGCATCAGGCTATTGAGCAGCTTATCACTCAACATGCGCCCTCCCGGAATGCCTGCTCGGATATGCTCGCCGGTCTGGAGTTCGTTACACAGCGCTTCGGGGAACTGATTCAGCAGTAACCGACTCTGATAGATAATCTGTTAACTGACTGGGCCGACTATGAATTCACCCGCCAAAATTCTTTTTTACGTCCAGTACCTGCTGGGCATCGGCCATGTGCGCCGGGCTGCGCTGAATGTACAGGCAATGACCAAAGCGGGACTGGAAGTTCATGTGGTATTCGGTGGTATGCCGCTGCCGCATATCAGTTTCGCACCGGCAACCGTTCATCACCTGACGCCGGTACGCAGTGCTGATGAAGGTTTCAGCGGTCTGGTTAAAGCCGATGGATCAGCACTGATCGACCAGGATAAAGCAGAACGCACAGCCGCACTGTTGCAGATCTGTGAAGATGTCAGACCGGACCTGATCATTACCGAAACCTATCCGTTTGGCCGTCGTCAGATGCGCTTCGAGTTGAAGCCACTATTAAAGTGGGTGAAGCAGCAGTCGGTTCCACCGGCACTGGTCGCATCAATCCGCGATATACAGCAGGCCCGCAAGCCTGAGAGACAGCAGGAAACCGTTGATCTGATTAATGACTACTACGATCAGGTACTGGTGCATGGCGATGAGGCATTCACCCCACTACAGGCCAGTTTTGATCTGGCCGGCCAGATCAGCGAAAAAACCGCTTATTCAGGCTATATCTGCCCGCCTGCAGTGCCACAAAAAGCCCGCGAACCACTGATTCTGTTCTCTATTGGTGGCGGTGCAGTAGGGAAAGAGATTCTCGATACAGCGGTGGCTCTGCATAACACCGGCTTTGCGAATGATTGCCAGTGGCTTCTGATCACAGGACCGAATATGGCTGCTGAGGATAAGCTGACTCTTCAGCAGGCAGAACGCCCGGGACTGAAGGTGGTCGAACTGGCCGATGACTTTATCGACAGCATGAGCAGAGCAAGGCTTTCAGTCTCCATGGCGGGTTACAACACCGTAATGGATATTCTGCAGACTCAGGTACCCGCCGTGGTCGTTCCCTTTGAAGCGGAAGGTGAAACCGAACAGATCACCCGGGCACTGTTACTGGAAGACAAAGGCCTGATGACCATTGTCCGGGAGAAATCACTGACACCTGATAAGCTGCAACAGGCAATGGAACAGGCGATGGCACAAGCCAGTGGCCGCCCGGACATTGATATGGACGGCGCCTCACACAGCGCATCTCTGGTCAGAAAGTGGGCTGAAAATAGCCCGGCGTACAGACAACGACAGGACAGCTGAGATGGATATCTGGGCGGAATTAAAGAACGAACTGAGACAACAACCGTCGCCGGTGAGTCTGTGGTGGCGGGACGATGACGCTATTGCTGATTCACCGGCCTTACAGCAACTTCTGTCTCTGGCTGAACAGCACAGTGTTGCGGTGCATCTGGCGGTAATTCCCCAGCGTTTAGAAACCAGTCTGGATTGTATCGGACAGCCGCAATACCAGCCCATTTGCTATGTCATGCAGCACGGTATCAGCCATCAGAGCCATGCTCTGGAAGGTCAGCGCAAAGTAGAACTGGGCGGCGGCCGAGCGGTAGCCGATATCATCAGTGACCTGCGCGAAGGCCGGCAAATCCTGGCGCAACACTTTGGTGATCAGTATGTTGATATTCTGGTCCCACCCTGGAACCGACTCAGTGATGAAGTACAGGAACAACTGCCTGGCATCGGTTACTCAAGACTGTCAGTCCTCGGACCACGTCCCGAGCCGGAATCTGGCGAGCTACCGCAACTGAATGTCCATCTGGATATCATTGACTGGAAAGCCCGTCAGTTTGCCGGTGACGAAACCATACTCCGACGTTTACTCAGCCTGCTGCAACTCAGACGGATGGGCCAGCTGGATGAAGCTGAACCGCTGGGGCTGATGACGCACCACCTTGATCACGATGCACCCTGCTGGGATTTCATCGATCGGTTCCTGGCATTCAGCCATGCTCAGCCGAATATTCAATGGCTGGCAGGTCAGCCTCTGACAAAATACTGAGCCACCTTTTTCTGTTCGACAACACACGGGATTGATGAGTGAAGAAAATTGCACTGATTCTTAAAGGTTATCCACGACTGTCTGAAACCTTCATTGCTCAGGAGATACGAGCACTGGAACAACGGGGTATGGACATTACCCTGATCTCTCTGCGTCATCCGACCGATAAGAGCGTGCATCCGATTCATCGTCAGATTCAGGCGCCGGTTATCTACCTGCCGGAATATCTGCATCAGGAACCATTGCGGGTCCTCAAAGCCTGGTTTAAATGCCGTAAACAGTTCTCTCTGAAAGCGGCATGGGAAACTTTCAGAAAGGACTATAAGCGGGATAAAACGCGAAATCGTATTCGCCGTTTTGGTCAGTCTCTGGTGCTTGCTGCCGAGCTACCAGAGGGAACTCAGCAGATGTACGCCCATTTTCTGCATACTCCGGCGTCGGTAACCCGCTATGCTGCACTGATGAATGGCATCCCCTGGAGCTGCTCTGCTCACGCCAAGGATATCTGGACCTCAGAAGAGTGGGACCTCAGAGAGAAACTGGCAGAACTGGAGTGGCTATCAACCTGCACCCGAGCCAACTTTGATTACCTGCGCGGCCTGACCAGCACACCGGAAAAAGTACAACTGGTCTATCATGGACTGGACTTTAACCGTTTCGATAGCAGCGAAAGTAAGCCAGCCGGAAAAACTCCATCGGAGCCGGTTAAGATTATCAGCGTTGGCCGGGCAGTCGCGAAGAAAGGCTATGACGACCTGCTTAACGCACTGGCTATGTTGCCAGATGATCTGAACTGGCGTTTTATTCATATCGGTGGTGGTACCTTGCTGGAGACACTGAAGCAGCAAGCGGAAAATCTGGGCATTGCTGACAAGATCGAATGGCGCGAAGCCCTGCCACAGGAAGAAGTTCTGGCGGCGTACCGTGACAGCGACATGTTTGTTCTGGCCAGTAAGATAGTTGCCGATGGTGATCGTGATGGCCTGCCGAATGTATTAATGGAAGCCCAGAGTCAGGGACTCTGCTGTCTGGCTACCGACATTTCCGGCATACCGGAGCTGATCACCAATAATGAAAACGGGCTGTTGGTCCGACCGGAAGACCCGCAAGGGCTGGCGCAGGCACTGCAGCGTCTGATCAGCGACGATCAGTTACGTTTACAGTTGGGACAGGCCGGCAAAAAACACCTGCGGGAAAACTTTGATGTTGAGATCGGCATTGACCAGTTAGTCGATCTGTTCCATAACCGATAGCCGTCACAATGCCTGAAATAGCCTTCTATGCGCCTCTGAAATCCCCCGGACACCCGAATCCTTCGGGGGACCGCCAGATCGCCCGGCTGTTTGTTCAGGCAATTGAAACGGCAGGTCATAACGTCACTCTGGCCAGTCAGTTCCGGCCACTGGAGCGCACTGGAGATAATCAACGCCAACAGCGGCTGATCAGCATTGGGCAGTGCCTGGCAGAACGTCTTCTGCGGCACTGGCAAGCAATCGGCTACCGACCGGATCTCTGGTTCACCTATCATCTGTACTATAAATCGCCTGATCTGCTCGGCCCCTATATCTGCCAGCAGCTGGGTATTCCCTATGTTGTCGCCGAAGCATCTCACTCACCTAAACAAGCCTTTGGCCCCTGGCAACCCTTTCATGATCGGGTTGACCTGGCGCTGAAACAAGCTGACCGGATCTGCTGCATCAATCCTGTCGATATTCCGGCACTGGACACTTTCTGTAGTGGGCATCATGGCGCCGGACATAAACGAATTAAAACTCTACCGGCGTTTATCCACAGTGCAGCTGTAACACCAGTCGATAAAGCCGATATCGCCAGAAAATACAATCTCCAGCCGGATCAGCCATGGCTGGTTACTATCGCGATGATGCGCCCCGGGGATAAACTGGAATCATATAAACTGCTGGCTGAAGCACTGCACAAGAGCCATAGCCGGTTCAACCTTCTGGTGATTGGTGGCGGTAAGTGCGAAAACGAAGTACATCGGCTGTTACAGGATTCCAGAGTTCGCTTTGCCGGCAAGCTGGATAACGATGAAGTGATGCAATTACTGCCGCATTTCAGTCTCAATCTCTGGCCTGCGGTCAATGAGGCCCTGGGACTGAACTTCCTGGAATCTCAGTCAGCCGGCGTACCGGTAATCGCAGGAGATGAGCGGGGAGTACATTCTGTTGTACAGAATGGCGTCACCGGTATTCTCTGTCCGATGCGGGATTCTGAAGCGCTGGCAAAAGCGCTGGATCAATTGCTATCAGATTCAGACCGTCTCAGTATGATGCAGCGACAAGCGCCGGATTACGTTGAACAGAATCACAGCCTTCAAAGTACTGCTGAACGACTCGACGATATTTTTCAGGAACTTATCCCGGTATGACTGATTTCTATTTTCTGCGTCACGGTATCACCGAGTGGAATCAGCAAAAGCGAATTCAGGGCCGCACCGATATCAGTTTATCTGCCGAAGGCAGAACACTGCTTATGCAACGACAACTTCCAACGCAGCTACAAAGTATGCAGTGGTATAGCAGCCCCCTGCGAAGGGCTTTGCAAACAGCGGAGTGCTTTTCACTACAACCGCAGCTGAGTGAAGCGCTGATTGAGATGAACTGGGGCGAGTGGGAGGGCCAACAACTCCCGGTCTTACGCAGTGACCAGCAATACGCCGAAGAGTTTGCCCGTCAGGAAAACCAGGGGCTCTATCTGCAGCCACCCGGCGGTGAACGCCCGTTGGATGTGCAGACCCGGGTCAGCCGCTGGGCTGAAAGTATCCACCAGCTGTCAGATGAAGCGGTGGGATGTATATGTCATAAGGGCGTTATACGGGCCATTTATGCTGCCGCCAGCGACTGGAACATGCTCGGAAAGCCACCTCATAAGCTGGATTTCACAGCACTTCAGGTATTCAGCTTCGATGACAACGGCTGGCATATTAAACAGCTGAATCTTCCTCTGAAATAACCCCGCTTCATGCCCTTCTCTTCACCAGCTTAGAGAACAATAAGTTAGCAAACATAACCATTCTGAAATAATTTTTGAACAAACGATCAATATACTTATTCCAGTTTTGTCTACTTTCAGACCATTCAGCTCTTTTCGTCCATACTGAACCCTGTCATTATCAGAGTAAATAACCATAAAAGTGCTACGGATTGTCCATCGAATATGTTTGTAACTGAAGCCGCTGAACATCAGCAAAATCAGACTCAACAGGAACAGCCTCTGCTCGAGGTACGTAATCTGGCGGTGAACTTCAAAGTCCACGGCAGTGATGTCGCTGCGGTCAAAGATGTCAGTCTTTCAATTCCCCGGGGCAAAACTGTCGCGATTGTGGGCGAATCCGGTTCAGGAAAATCAGTCACCTCTCAGGCCATTCTGGGCATTTTGCCAGCGAACGGTTATATCGCCAGTGGCGAGATTATCTATAACCACCAATCCACCCGTATCGATATCGCACAATTGTCTCCGAAGGGATCACAGATGCGGGATCTGCGCGGTAACCAGATCAGTATCATTTTCCAGGAACCGATGGTTTCACTATCACCGGTTCACACTCTGCTTGATCAGATTGGTGAAGCTCTTAAGTTACACAAGCAGGTTTCAAAATCCGGGCTACGCGACGCGGTGCTACGCATGCTGGAAAAAACCGGGTTTCCGGATCCGGAGCGCGCATTGACCCAATACCCGTTCGAGCTATCCGGAGGTCTCCGACAGCGGGCAATGATCGCGATGGCGCTGATTTGTCAGCCCAGTCTGCTGATTGCTGATGAGCCGACCACTGCTCTCGATGTGACTGTTCAGGCACAGATACTGCAACTGATCAAATCCCTGCAATCAGAATTCGGGATGTCAGTCCTGCTGATCACTCACGATCTGGGGGTGGTCGCTAATATGGCCGATGATGTCGTGGTAATGTTTCACGGCGAAGTGGTTGAACGGGGACCAATAGAGGCGCTGTTCAACAATCCACAGCACCCTTATCTGAAAGCACTGTTCGCGGCGATACCCACCTTTGATATGGAAGATGATGCCCGACTGCAGTCCCTGCGACCTGTGACGCTGGACAGTAAGTATCTGAAACAGCATCGCCATCAATGGACCGAGGAACAAAAAGCCATTGCACCTCACCTCTGTATCCGGAATCTGTGCAAAGACTACCAGACCCGCCACGGTAGCTGGCAGGGTCAGGCCAGTATTACCCATGCGGTAAGAGACTTTAATCTGCAGATTCCGGTGGGTGAGAGTTTTGGTCTGGTGGGCGAAAGTGGCTGCGGCAAAACCACCCTGAGTAAGATGCTGATGCGGGCGCTGGAACCTACCCAAGGTGAAATTCTGTATAACGACGGTGGCCAGCAGATCAACATTAATCAGCTCACTGATGAGCAGATGCGAAGCTTCCGGCCCAAAATGCAGTTCGTTTTTCAGGACCCGTTCAGTTCTCTGAGCCCGAGAATGACAGTACTGGATATTCTGCAGGAACCGTTCATTATCCACGGCATCGGTGATCCGCAATCCAATAAAGAACGGGCCAAGGAGCTGATGCATCTGGTTGGACTGGATACACGCTTCCTGAACCGTTATCCACACAGTTTCTCTGGCGGTCAGCGTCAGCGGATCAGTATTGCACGGGCTCTGGCCCTCGAACCGGACCTGTTAATTCTGGATGAACCGGTATCGGCGCTGGATGTATCAGTACAGGCACAGATTCTGAACCTGTTAAAAGACCTGCAACAGGATCTGGGCCTTACCTATCTGTTTATATCTCATAACCTGGCGGTTGTTGATTATATCGCAGACCGTATCGGGGTCATGTGCCGTGGCCAACTGGTAGAGATTGCTCCCCGCCACACCTTGTTCCGGGACCCACGCCACCCATACACCCATGCCCTGATGGCTGCTATCCCATATCCGGAACTGGACCGCCCTCTCGACCACAGCCAGCTGGACCGTCGTCATATGGACCCGACAGGCTGGCCAGAACCGTTTAAACTGATAGATGATGATCCCGGCCAGATGCGAGAAATTGGCCCGGATCACTTTATCCGGGAGATGACTACACCATGAAAACGTTCAGACTGATAACGCTTTCGCTGTTGGTTGCAGCTATCGGGATCTCAGCACAGGCTGCGGAAATTCCCTACCTGAAATCCCAGGTAGACAGCCAGCAGTTACCTCCAATGGAAGAACGCCTGCCTGACGAACCCGCGCAGGTCCCTTTCGAGCATCGTAAGCTGGGAGACTACGGCGGTAAGATACGCATGCTGATGTCCAAGGCGAAAGATATTCGCCAGATGGTGGTTTTCGGGTATTCCCGTCTGGTGGGATATGACGAAAACCTGACCCTACGAGCCGATATTCTGAAATCCGTTGAAGTCGATCATAACCGGGTTTTCACACTGCATCTGCGTCAGGGCATGCGCTGGTCAGATGGCCACCCTTTTACTGCAGAAGACTTCCGGTTTTACTGGGAAGATGTTGCAAACAATGACGTTCTTTCACCTTTTGGTCCGACCAAAACACTGCTCGCACAAGGGCAGAAGCCCCTCTTTGAGGTCATCGACCAATACACCGTACGCTATACCTGGCCGGTACCTAATCCCTATTTTCTGCCGGCAGTAGCTGCTCCCCGACCGCTGTTCATCTATATGCCAGCTCACTATATGAAACAGTTTCATGCCGACTATCAGAGTGAAGAAACGCTTCAGAAGGCGATGGATGAAGCCCGCAAGCGAAACTGGCGTGGATTATTTGTGGCAAAAGGCCGGCAATATAAACTGACCAATCCTGATCTCCCCAGCCTGCAACCCTGGATCAATACTACCCGACCACCCGCAGAGCGCTTTATGTTTGTCCGCAACCCGTTCTTCCATCGGGTTGACTCTGAAGGTCGTCAACTGCCCTATATTGATGAAATCGAGATCAACCTGGCTTCCACCGGGCTGATCCCCGCAAAAGCCGGCTCAGGTGATGTAGACCTGCAGGCAAGGTATCTTCGTCTTGATAATTACACCTTCCTCAAAGAGGGTGAAGAAAATGGCAACTACAACGTCAATCTCTGGGAAACCGGTCGCGGAGCCCAGATTGCACTGTATCCGAACCTGAATGCCAACGACCCCAAATGGCGGGAACTGATGCGGGATGTACGCTTCCGCCGGGCTCTGTCACTGGGCGTCAACCGCCATGAGATCAATCAGGTTGTTTACTTCGGTCTGGCCCGGGATATGGCCAATACCGTTCTTCCAAGCTGCCCGTTATTCCGGGAAGAATATGCCGATGCCTGGAGTGACTTCGATCTCGATCGTGCTAACCAGCTACTGGATGAAATCGGTCTGGACAGAAAAGACAGTCGCGGCATCCGCCTGTTCCCTAATGGCGAACCGCTGGAGATTCTGGTTCAGACCGCTGGCGAAAGCACTGAAGAAACCGATGTGTTATCACTGGTGGAAGACAGCTGGAAAAAGATCGGCGTGCAGATGTATGTCAAACCGACCCAGCGGGAAGTACTGCGTAACCGGGTCTTTTCTGGTGAAGCCATAATGTCAGCCTGGTTCGGCCTGCCTAACGGACTGCCTATTGCCAGTATGAGCCCTGAACAACTGGCTCCCACCCATCAGGATCAGTATCAATGGCCTAAGTGGGGTCGGTTTTACGAGACCGGCGAAGGTGAAGCACCCACAATGCCAGACGTCGCCGAACTGGTTAAGCTGAATGATGCCTGGGGTAAAACCACCAGCTCGCGCCACCGGGAACGGATCTGGCAACGAATGCTTCAACTTCACTCACGCAATGTCTACTCCATCGGTCTGGTCAGCGGCGTACTGCAACCGCTGGTTGTGAATAAAAAGCTCAAGAATGTGCCGGAGCGGGCCTTTTATAACTGGGATCCCGGCGCCTATTTCGGTATCCATAATATGCCAACATTCTTCTACGCCGCAGAGGACCAGTAATGCTGAAGTACCTAGCCAAACGGATTTTGCTGATGATACCGACTCTGGTGGTCATCAGTATGCTGGTATTTATCATTATCCAACTGCCGCCCGGTGACTATCTGGAAAGCTATATTGCCGAACTGGAAAGTCAGGGTGAGAGTGTTGATCCGCAGAAAATCGAGTTTCTACGGGAAGAGTATGGTCTGAACATGCCCCTGTGGAAGCAATATCTGGTCTGGGTAACAGGCTTTGTTCAGGGCGATCTGGGCTACTCCTTTGAATACAACCTCCCGGTATCTGAAGTGATCGGTGACAAGATGTGGCTGACCATCATCGTGTCATTCTTTACCATCCTGGTGACCTGGGCGATCGCTTTTCCGATCGGAATCTATTCCGCAACCCACCCTTACAGCTGGAGTGATTATGGTCTGACTCTGGTGGGTTTTCTGGGACTGGCTACCCCTAACTTCCTGTTAGCACTGGTGATGCTTTACCTGGCCAATCGCTATTTCGGCACCTCGATCGGTGGCCTGATGGACCCGGAATATATGGATCAGCCATGGAGCTGGGCGAAGATAAAGTCGGTGTTAGAACACCTTTGGATACCGGTACTGGTAATCGGTACTTCCGGCACCGCTGGTATGATCCGCCGCTTACGCGCCAACCTGATGGATGAACTGCGTAAACCCTACGTGGTGACCGGTCGTGCCAAAGGAATGGGCGAAACCCGTCTGCTGGTTAAATACCCTCTGCGCCTGTCCCTGAACTTCTTCATCGCCGATATCGGCAGTATCCTGCCAAGCATTATTTCCGGTGCCGAAGTGGTCGCTGTAGTGCTTTCGTTGCCAACTACAGGACCGATCCTGCTGGCAGCACTGCAAAGTCAGGATATGTATCTGGCGGGCTCTTTCCTGATGTTTCTGGCCATGCTGACGGTGATCGGTGTATTGATATCAGATATCGCACTGGCCATGCTTGACCCCAGAATAAGGCTGCAGGGAGGGTCGAAAAAATGAATCAGCACTGGGTCAGTGATAAACCTTTCGATCCCCATGTGACCGCCGAGCTTTCACCGGAGCAGGAAAAGTTTTTCCTCGCCTCACAGTGGCAACTGATCTGGTGGAAATTCAAACGCCATAAGATCGCTATGCTGTCGATGGCATTCCTGTTATTTACCTACGGTGTTGCGCTGTTTGCAGAGTTTTTCTCTCCGTATGCATTGCACAGCCGTCATACCGATACGATTTACTCTCCGCCGCAACCGGTGCACTTCGTTCACCAAGGGGAGTTTATTGGCCCTTACGTGCATGGCTGGTCCTACAAACTGAATATGGACAAGCTGGTCAGGGAGTATAAAGAAGACACCAGTAAGATTTACCCGGTGAAGTTCTTCTGTGAAGGCGACAGCTATACCCTATGGGGAATGTTCGAAGGCAACACCCATCTGTTCTGCGTCGACTATCCCGGCAGTATTTACCTGCTGGGCACCGACCGGCTCGGCCACGATATGCTGTCCCGGATCACTTACGGTGCCCGGATCTCACTGACTATCGGCCTGTTAGGTATTCTGCTCAGTTTTGTACTGGGACTGACGTTTGGTGGGATGGCAGGCTATTACGGCGGCTTTATCGACAGCAGCGTTCAGCGGGTGACCGAGATTATCCGCTCCTTCCCGGAACTGCCTTTATGGATGGCACTGTCAGCGCTGTTGCCTCTGAACTGGAGTCCGTTATGGATCTTCTTCGGTATCACCCTGATTCTGGCCATGCTGGACTGGACCGGCCTGGCCCGAACCGTCAGGGGTAAAATCCTGGCGCTGCGGGAAGAAGATTACACAACGGCAGCATTGCTGATGGGGGCAAAACCTTCCCGGATTCTCACCCGACATATGTTCCCGAGCCTGTTCAGCCATCTGATCGCATCCGCATCACTGTCTATTCCGGCAATGATACTGGGCGAGACCGCACTGTCGTTCTTAGGCCTGGGTCTGCGTCCGCCGATCACCAGTTGGGGCGTTCTGCTTAACGAAGCACAGAACATCAATAATGTCGCTGTGTATCCCTGGCTGATGCTTCCGGTAGTCCCGGTCATACTGGTGATTCTGGCGTTTAACTTTATGGGTGACGGACTGCGGGATGCCGCTGATCCCTACCATAATTAAATGGAATCTATCGCTCATCACTTCTCAGCTTCCTGCCTTTACGAACCCGCCCCCACTGAAGAACAATGGCATAAAGCGTGCTTACTTTTTGTGGAAGATTTCGGTAATGTTGCAACCTGAATGGAAGACATTTCGCGTCAAAGGAATGAGTCATGTTTTTAAAAGCGAACGAAGAGCGCTTTCTTTTTAATGTGCAGGGAAGCAGTGCTGACTTTTCGTTGGTCAGGCTGGTCGGTGCCGAGCAGGTGTCAGGTGTTTTCAGCTTTGAAATAGAGCTGGTATCCAGGCAGGCTGATATTGCGCTGGAATCACTGATGGGGCAGGCCGCAGCAGTCACACTGATGGATCAGACCGGTGATGAAAACGAGCAGACCCGGTATATTCACGGCAT
>JAOXSA010000197.1 GCA_025800245.1 Amphritea sp.
GGTTTGATTGGACTTGTAGCGAGGCACGCCCTCGTGCCGACAAATCGTTTAAATCGGCACGGGGACGTGCCTCGCTACCTGAAAGAAGCGTAGAAAATCCGAACTAAGCTCAAATGCTTAAGTGAACGGCATTACCTTATAAAGGGCTCCTATTAAGGGCTTTAATCACCAGCGGCCAGATTGCACTGGCGATGATCAGCACCATACCAGCTAACGCCAGAGCGTTAGGTATCTCGGTAAAAAACCAGTAACCGAACAACACCGAATACAGCATCTTCGCGTATTCCACATTGGCGATCACATTTGCCTCACCCAGTTTATATGCCGTGACTCCCAGCCATTGAGCCAAAGATGAGATCACCCCGACCGCCAGCAGTAATCCCCACTCAGACAGCGTTGGCCACTGCCACACCATCAGACTTGGCACCAGAGCAATCAACCCGACAAATATCGCCTGATAAGCCAGAAGCACTACCCGAGACTCGCTCTGAGCAATCTCACGTACACAAACAACGGCGATCGCCGCGCCCAACGCACCACCCAGACCAGACAGCAGAAACAGTAAAGGCGTATCGGAAAATACCGGCTGCACCACCAGTATCACCCCGGCAAAACCGACCAGAATCGTGAACCAGCGCGACCTGTTTACCCGCTCGGACAGAAACAATCCTGAAATCAGGGCAACAAACAGCACCTGAGTGAATCCCAGCGCCGTGGCATCTGCCAGTGGGATATTACTGACGGTGAAAAAGCCCAGATAAAGGGCACAGAAGGCACCGGAAATACGCAACAGATGCAAAGCTGGCCGTTGCGGTTTAATCAGCAGATCAATTGACCTCAGCATCGCCGGCGTCAGTAACGCAATAAAGACTATCTGTCTGGAGAGCAGGATCTGAAACAGATCGATGCTTTCGTTCAACAGCCTGACCAATACGCCGACCAGAGTGAATAGCGCTGTTGATAGCAGCGCCAGAAATACACCTTTTGTCATTGTGGATAGATACCGCTCCAATGCAATTTCCTGCTGATTAATGACAAGGTTTCGATTATCTTATGCCGCATTGAGGAACAAGCCCCCAGCCAAACAAAGCAAAAAAGAAAATGGGGTTATTCGATCCATCCAAAGGAACTAACCTGAATCGACTTTGTCACTAGAGACCGAAGTCATGAAAAGATTATGCCGCTGCAGGACATACAACTGAAACCGGCTACTTTATCATGACCACTGTTCTGAATAACTGATTGAATTTATGGCTACGCACTCTAATCGCACCCTCGCTTTATGCCTCGTTGTCACACTGGTGACGATGTGGTGCGTGCATGCCTTCACCAATATAGTTATTTCCCCTTCCGGCGCTGAAATAACACAGTCATCGCCGGATATGGCAGACCATGGTCACAGCCACGAACCGCTTGTATCCCACACCGCCTTTGATATCGAACATCAGCACAACGGCCATACCGCCGATCACACTCACGATTCAGTGCAACTGACACCGGAAGCTGATCACGGGCCATTTGAGCTGTCTGCCGCGCCTCGCAGCACGGTCCCGGCTTTTCCACTTCCACCGCTGGATACCATAAAAAAGCCTCCGAGATTATTGAGTTAATGGAGCCTTCGAGTAAATCTGGCGCTTTCTCTGCGGGACGATAAAGCTGTCTTATACACGAAAGCGTGCGCAGGAAATGACTGATCCTTTTCTAGCGCGCTGACAACGTAGAAGACAGCTTTAGCGCCCGCCCTTTGGGGCTGTCAGAGCGCTCCGATCTCTGTGTACACGATTTTCGACATGCAACCAGCATGCCTGTAATCGTCGCCGTGAGCTCGAATCGCTCTGAAAGCCAGAGGCGCGCCTGAGTTGCTCGCAGGCTCCTTCAACACACTCAATAACTCAATCTTTGAGGCTATACAATGTACTTAAACTGTATCAGCGGTTTCGCTGCGCCTGCGCGCGCGCGCCGCAATATGCTGCTGTCGATGCTGGTAATTCTGCTGGCCTTCAGTATCGATACGGCCTTTGCTCACGGCGTTGCCGAAGGTGACAAAGGCTATATTCAAGAGATCAGCGGCGTAATGCTGCTGCCTTTCACCTATCTCGGCGCCAAACATATGGTGACCGGTTACGATCATCTCTTATTCCTGTTCGGGGTGATCTTTTTCCTCTACCGGCTCAAGGATGTCGGTATCTATGTCACGCTGTTTGCAGTTGGCCATTCTGTGACCCTGCTATTCGGCGTGCTCAACAGTATCAATGTCAGTTCCTATCTGGTGGACGCCGTCATCGGTTTCTCGGTGGTATACAAGGCTCTGGATAACCTGGGCGCGTTTCAGCGCTGGTTTGGTGTTCAACCCAATACCAAAGTTGCCACGCTGATCTTCGGCCTGATTCACGGCTTTGGTCTGGCCACTAAGATCCAGGACTTTGAGATCGCCGAGGATGGCCTTATCACCAACCTGATCGCGTTCAACGTCGGTGTCGAAATAGGCCAGCTACTGGCCCTCAGCCTGATACTTATTCTGATGGGCTACTGGCGCCGCTCTGGCAGTTTCTGGCGTCATGCCTATGGCGCAAACGTCGTGATGATGATGCTCGGTTTTATGCTTATGGGTTATCAGCTCACCGGTCTGGCACTGAATATCTGAAGGAAAAATCATGTTTAACACAAATATCCCAACTCAACAGGAGCTGCCAACTTCCGGTCAGCTGCTGCGCTCCACTGTTATCGCTTTTGTTGTTGCTATCGTTCTGCTGGTGACCACGGTACTGCCCGGTGAATACGGCATTGATCCTACGGGGATTGGCCGTATGCTGGGTCTGACCGAAATGGGCGAAATAAAGGAACAACTGGCCGATGAGGCCGCCGCAGACCGGGCCGCCAGTGCCGCTAAACCAGCAGCGGCTGCTGAGCCTGCTGCACAACCTACGGTCTCCATTGCTGTGATTCCACAGGCTAAAGCTGAGCCTGCTCCGGTGAAAGTCGCCGCAGCAGTACAGACCGAAGCAACAGTGAAAAAAGCGGCACCAATCAAACCCACAACGCCGCTGAATCAGGACAGCATCACTTTTGAACTGCGTCCGGGTCAGGGTGCGGAAGTGAAACTGGAGATGCGTAAAGGCGCTGAAGTGGAATTCAGCTGGAGCGCCAACGGCGGCAAGCTGAACTTTGATACCCACGGTGATCCTTACAATCCACCCAGCGGTTTTTACCATGGTTACGGCAAAGGCCGTTTTCAGCCGGGCGAGCAAGGTATCCTGAAAGCCGCTTTCGACGGCAATCATGGCTGGTTCTGGCGTAACCGGACCAAGGAAAACGTTACCCTGACGCTGTCAGTACAGGGTGACTTTATCGTAATGAAACGGGTGATCTAACCGCTACTGCCGCCTGCTATGCGGGCGGCAGTTTATTCCCGGAAATATCGGCAGAACCTGATAACAAAGAATCAATATCATGCGCCGGTACAGCCTTAGAAAACAGGAATCCCTGCGCTTTATCACAGCCACGCTGCTGCAGATAAGTCTGCTGCTGTTCTGTCTCTACTCCTTCCGCAACCACATTAAGATCCAGGCTATGGGCAACATAGATCAGTGAAGAGGTAATGGCTGCGTCGTCACTGTCGTCCGGCAGGCCATCGATAAAACTGCGATCAATTTTAAGTTCATCTACCGGAAAGCTCTTCAGAAAGGTCAGGCTGGAGTAGCCGGTACCAAAGTCATCCAGCGAGATTCTGATCCCCATATTACGGATCTCACTCAGCACCTGGATGGTATTTTCCATATTTCCCATCAGCGCCGTTTCAGTGATTTCAATGATCAGGTACTGTGCCGGCAGGCCGCTGCTCTGCAGTGCTTCATGAATAACAGCAGCCAGCTTGGAATAGCGCAATTGCCGGGTCGATATATTGATCGCCACCGATACCGGCATCCCCTTCGCCAGCCAACTGGCTGCGTCATCACAGGCTCGTTGAATGATCCAGCTGCCCAGTTCGATAATCTGTCCGGACTCCTCGGCAACCGGGATAAACTGATTCGGCGGAATCAGAGAGCCATCCGCCTGACGCCAGCGAATCAGCGCCTCAACACTCTCAATCCGGCCCGTTTCCAGGCTCAGCTGAGGCTGATAATGCAGGGTAAACTCATTATTACTCAGGCCAGCGCGAATGCGCGCTTCCATTTCCATTCTCAGCGTCACCCGCTGATTCATCTCCTGAGTGAAGAACTGGAAGTTATCACGGCCCTCATGCTTGGCATGATAAAGCGCGGTATCGGCATTTTTCAGAAGCGCTTCAACGCTGTCGCCATCATCTGGCGCGACCGCGATCCCCAGACTGCATGTCAGTACCAGTACTTCTTTGTTATACAGAATTGGCTGGGCAACGGTCTCAAGAATCCGTTCGGACAGATGTGCCGCAGGGGTAAGCATATCGCCGCTGTGTTTAACCAGCAGTACAAACTCATCACCACCGATACGACTGACGGTATCGCCTTCACGTACACAGGCTTTGAGTCGCTTGGCTATCTCGATCAGTACCGCATCACCTGCAGCGTGCCCCAGCGAATCGTTAATGTTCTTGAAGTGATCAAGGTCGACAAAAATGACCGCCAGCTTTTCAGCTTTATTCCGGTGTACCTCAGCCAGTTGCTGTGACAACCGGTCGGATAACATACGTCGGTTAGGCAGATCAGTCAGAGTATCGTAGTCCGCCAGATAACTCAGACGTTCTTCATACTGCTTACGATGACTGATATCGCTGAATGTGGCGATATGATTCAGGATCTTGCCTGTCTCATCCCGATAAAGAGTGAGCGATAACCATTCGGGATAGAGCTCACCATTCTTGCGCCGGTTCCAGATCTCTCCCTGCCAGGTCCCCTCTTTAAGCAGGGTACGCCAGAGTTGCTTATAGAACGACGCATCATGCTTGCCGGACGCAAGTTTTCGGGGATGCTGCCCAAGAATTTCCTCAGCGGTATAACCGGTGATTCGGGTAAATGCCTCATTGACTTCAATGATCCGGTTATCGGCATCCGTAACCAGTATCCCCTCCGAAGCACTGGTCACAATCCGGGCGCTGATCTCCATCGATTTCGCATTGTCTTCCAGTGTCTGCTGACGGCTCTCAATTTCAGCATGGTAAGCATTAAACAGTTTCCGGATCCAACGGCTGAACAGCATCGATATCACAATGGCGATAGTGCCAAAGACACCAAACGCGATTAACAATTTATAGATATGCTGCTGAAGGTGGTTATCCAGTTTCTCTTGCCGCTGCATGATCAGGTTGTTCAGATCATCGGGATAAAAGCCGGTAACTATGATCCAGCCCCACACCGGTAACGGCTTCACATAACCAACCTTGCTCATCACCGGATCACCATTCGGAAGGTACCAGTCATACTCAAGGAAGCCGCCTCCCTCCCTGGCTTTATCCACAATGTGGGAGATGGTTTTACCGTCCCGGTCATTCATCATCGAAAAGTGCGTACCTTCAAGGTGCGGTGCACCGGCACTTTTTAGCAAAGTGCCATCATCGGCTATCACTGCTATATAACCGTTCCGGCCAAAGCGAAGTTGTGCCAGACGTTCCAGCTCTGGTTGCTGCAGATCCTGCTCTATACGGTAAAGGTAATCGCCGGTGCCGATGATCCAGTCGTAAGGCTCAAACTTCTGTACATAGGCCAGCTTATCCATCATAAAAGCGTTACTGCCCGGCGGGAACCAGCGGTATTTCGAAAAGCCCCGGCCTTCCGGATTGCGGACCGCGTCAATCAGCCCACGCATGATGTAATGCCCGGTATCATCCTGATTATCGATCAGTGACTTACCTTCCAGATGCGGCGCTGTTGGCAGCAGAACACAGTTGCCTTCCATATCATCCACGAACAGATAGCCCCGGCCACCGAAGAAACGTATATCCCTGAGGGTTTCGATAATCAGATACCGCAACTCTGGCTCAGGCATCCCATCTCTGTTCTGGTTGTATAACGACCAGGCAACGCTTATCGCCTGCTCTACCTGACTGCGGGACTGGGCTTGAAGCACCTGCTCAGCCTGACTATAAGCAAACTGAACATGCTCGGCGGCATCGTCAGCTTCGGCGACGATTCGCTGACGCTGCTCTTCAAGAATCTGATTACGGAGGTCATTAAATTCCTGCTCGGCAGCGATATGCTGCATGATCAGAAAATACGCCAGAAGAAAAACGAAGATGAGGAAGACGATGCCAAGCACGCCCCACATCAGATACTGGGGGAAATTATAGGAGCGTTTTTCCAGGTACTGCATTCAGCTACTCAAAGATATGGCTACTACCGCTTAGCCAGAGATTAAGAGTTGCGTTCCTGATTGCTACTCTGCTACTTCAAAGATACATAAGTACAGGCAGAATAATTTAATAACCTTACGAAGGCTATGGTTAGAAGCGCCAGAACAGGCGCTAAGTCCCCAAAATAGTGCATTTGCCCGCGCTCGGACATAAACAGATCGCAGGATTTGAGAAACCATCAATGAGTCAGACAGGCCATCTGTGCCGCCCCTTTTTTACAGGGGCGGCTTTCAGTCAAACCTCACTGACACTGTCCGGAGGAGGAGTTACCGCAGCTGATCAGGTCGAGGACATCTTCGTTATCCAGATATCCTGTGTGCGCGGTCAATGGATTTTCCACCAGCGTCAGCCAGGTATTAGCATTACTGACAAAGACATTCATGACATCCAGATCATTGTAGTCCGTTGGATCGATAGGATAACTCAGCAGATCATTCGGATCTGTAAAGGCAACAATGTCCGGCCCCTTTACCGCTTTAGAAGGCTTGCGGAATAACCGGAAAATATCTGACAGGTCACCTTTTACCTGATTCTGCAGTCCGTCTGACTCCAGACTGTAAAGGGCCATCAATTGAGGATGCACAGTACAACCAGAAGCACCATCGCTGAAGTTCAGCAGAGGTAACTGATTGGATACCAGAAAGATCGTTTTCGACTGTTGAAGTGTATTAATCCGCTCAGCAGCAGATAACGTAGTTTTATTTCCGTCTGTTTCTTTGCAGTACAGCGTGTCCCGGAGCACTTTACTGCCAAGACTCTCGCTTAGAAGATAAACCGGTTTATCCGGTGAAGGCTGAGCCTGCTGCAGAATATCGTCCAGCAGATGCCGCATATTGTTTCTGATCCGCTCTCCTTCCCGCCCCAGATAAAGGGTCACGTCAGAGAGGCACTGATTCATCAGAACATCTTTACCCAGAGCGTTGAACCGCCCCCGCTTCTGATAGGATTGATCCGGTAAATTAATCTTATAGGGCTGAAGAGCACTGGAATAATTCAACGCGTAGATATTCAGCGTAAAGTTCTCAGAAACTCTTTTATACCTTTCAGCGAAAATATTATCCCGACCTGTAAGATCGCCATCTATTTCAGTTTTCTGCAGCCCCAGACGCTCAGAAATACTATCGACTTTGTCAGCCGCCCATCCGGAATTATGGTCACACATACCGTGTAACATTATCAGCGTTGCCGAGCGGGCTTCTGACTGCAGCCCACTGAAGCTGAGATTGCCTTCACTGACAGGAGGTGAATAAGGCTTAGAACCGCATGCGCTAAGTAAAACAGAAAGGAGTATTATCAAAGAATATTTCATTGTTCCATCCATAGACAATTGGCGGGCACACCAGAGCTCCGAGCCCGCACCAGAAGTTAAGACTATTTCAGTTCAAACACCAGGCTGAAAGTCACCGGCACCGCCTGAGAGATAGCCGGTAATCCGGCGATTTCCCGCAGGGCTTCAACGCCACCATCCAGACCAAAATCAGCCGCCTGAACTACCACGGGAGAGGCACTGCTCACCAATAAGCGGTTGTCCGATAATTTATAGATATTCAGCGTGGCGGGCAGAGCCTTTTCTGTTCCGAACAAAGACAGCATTCCCTCGGCGCTGATCTGTTGCCGGGCCCCGGCGGGCATCATTTTCAGCCCTTCAGCATCCACCATCAGACTGTATGTTGCTGAAGTGAACTTTGCAGTATCGAACAGCATACTCTGCATCCGCTCATCCCGGATACCGATGCCAGTATTCACCGATGTCAGATCCAGCATCAGCTCGGCTTTACCCTTATCGTCGATCTGCCCTGATACCCGGTTAAAGGTGTGGGTTTCATAGACGTGGTTTTTCTTGATCGAGGCGAAGTTAAAGTCGGATTCAGAAGGGTTAAGCATCCACCCAGCCTGAGCCAGAGCAGCGACGCCCCAGGCAAGGCAACCAATGAAGGTCGATTTAATAGTCAGCACAGATTTCATGGACAGTCCTTATCTTTATGATTTCGTTCCCTAAACGTAGATCATCCGCTGGGGAAAGGAAAACATCTGTTTAACTATTTTTCATGGATCAGGGAGTGGCCCCCGGGTTGCTGCTTTAAACGCGCACCGTCATCCGGTTCCAAACGGATAAAGCCTGCCATCAGTATCAGTCCGGAGGCGATCATCTCGATACGCCCGATCTCTGTTCCCAGAAACAGTGCACTGAACAGCAGCGCAAATACCACCTCTGTTGAGCTGAAAGTGGCGATACGCTCCATACTGGCAGACATACACCCGCGGGCAAACAGGTACTGTGGCAATGCCGCCGCCAGAATGCCGATCGCCAGAATCAGCAGCAGTACCGAATCAGATTCAGGCAATGCAAAAGGCTGATCGCTGATCAGGTACGCAGGCACCAGTATCAGCATATGCCCCAGCAAGCTGCCGCTCATCCGACTGCGGGGGGCAATCGCTTCGACAGGCCGGGCAAAATAGTTAAGCAGCAGAGCAAAAGCCACTGGCGCTGCGAACGCCAGCATGGCCGACCAGAACGAAAGTCCGGCGGCTTCAGCCGGTTCCAGCATCAGCATGACTGCCAGCAAAATCATCGCGGCCGAGATCAGACGGTTGCGGGTCATGGTCTGGCGAAATGCGAACCAGCCAATCAGCATCGCGAACAGGGGATAACTGTAATAGATCAGAATCACCGTGGTCGCCGGGAGTAGTACAAAACAGTAGAAATATGCCAGCATTCCGCATCCGGCTACTGCCCCGATCAGCACTGTGCGCAGATACTCTGCGGATAAGCATTCGCGGCTGCGCAGACAGGGCAGGATAATCAGAGTCGGAATCAGAAAGCGGAACAACGCCACCGCTTCCGGTGTTAAACCCTGCTGCAATAACAGTTGCCCTAGCATCGGGCTCAGGCCAAAACCTACTGCTGATATCAGAATCAACAGTTCACCGCTCTCCCGTCTTTGCCTGTTCACATGCCTGCTCCTTAAGCTCGATAAAGTCACTTCACGGGCTGCATAATAGTGAACCAGTTACAAAAAATTTAATGAAAAACTTATAATTTCAATTAATATCTTTCATATATGAGATTAGATATTAAACACTGGCAGCTGCTGGAAGCGGTATCCAGATATGGCAACCTGGGACATGCAGCGGATGCGATCGGAGTGACTCAGTCAGCACTCAGCCACCGGCTGGCTGAGGCAGAAAGACGTCTGGGCAGTACCATCTTTGAACGGGATGGCCGCCGCCTGCGTGTCACGCCTGCGGGCAAAATTCTTATTCAGGCTGCCGAGAACCTGCTGCCTGAACTGGCTAAAGCGGAAGCCGAGTTTCAGCAGACGGCTGCTGATGCCTGTCATCTGATCAGAATCGGGGTTGCCGGGTATAGCGCGTACCACTGGGTACCTGGCTTTCTGCAGTCATTACCGGTGAGCCGGGAGAAACTCCAGATCGATTTCGTTGCGACAACCGCTCAGAACAGCCTCACGCAGTTACAGAGCGGTGCTGTGGATCTGCTTATAACACCAGAAAAGATCGACAATCAGGTGCTGCGCTCCCAGCCCCTGATCGCCGATGAGCTGGTACTGATTACCCACCCCGAGCATCCGCTGGCAGCTAAAACTTACATCGAAGCTGAAGACCTGATCGGGGAAGAGTATCTGACCTACAGCTCCGATGTGCTGCCCGGTTTCGAATATGAGCGCTTTATCCGCCCGTCAGGCGTCAGACCCAGACATCTGCAGGTTGTGGAGATGACCGATGCCATTGTGGAGATGATTGCAGTGAATCTGGGGGTGAGTATTCTGCCACGCTGGGCTCTGCACCGGGCGCTGAACCAGGGGCTGGTTCATGGAACACCTCTGACCGAACGAGGCCTGCCGCTGACCTGGTATGTGGCCAGTCGCCGCAGCGATAACCGCCACCAGCCGGTGCAACTGACCCGTCAGGCTCTGCAGGACTGGTTCAGCCAGAATCCCAGCTGAGCCCCTATCCTGCAGTTGCTATCTTACTGTGCCTGCTTTTCAGCCAGCGCCAGTTGTTCGGTCATCTGCGCTTTAATTGCGGCGACCTGCTTCTTGAAAGCACTGCGCTTTTTACGGGCGATGGTCTGAACCACCGGAATCGGCGCTGTCATGGCGTTTACCGGACGGTTATTTACATGCAGCTCATAGTGCAGGTGTGGCCCGGTTGAACGGCCGGAATTACCCGACGCGGCGATCTTCTGCCCCCGGGAGACCTTCTGGCCTTTACGGACATAGGCTTTATGCAGGTGCAGATAACGGGTCTTATATTTCTGACCGTGCTTAATCTCGATATACAGGCCTGCGTAACGGTGTTTGACCACCCGGGTCACAATACCATCCCCTGCTGCCAGTACCGGCGTACCAATACGAAGGGCAAAGTCAGTACCATTGTGAGGGCGAACCAATCCGGTAACCGGATGCTTCCGACGAGGATTAAAGTGAGAAGAGATCCGATAGCGCTTACTCAGAGGAATGCGCTGGAAGGCTTTCTCCAGACTCTCACCGTCGGCGTCAAAGTAGTTCTCATCAAACAGAAAGGCCGATTGCTTGCGAACTGCCCCGTCATAGACAAAACCTTCAATAACACTGTTCCCAGTGTACTCACCATCCACGTACTGGCGCGATACAGCCAGTTGGAAACGATCTCCGGCACGCAGATGATTCCTGAAATTCATCCGCTCTTTCAGCAGACTGGTCACCTGATACGCTTCCGCAATACGGACTCCGACTTTCTGCATTGAAGATGGCAGATTACCTTTCACTACACCGCTGAAGATCTCGGTACGGTAACCACCTTTCTCGATCAACTCTTCAAACTCAAAACCGCCTTTTTTACTGCGATCGAAGATCACTTTATAGGTCAGCCCTGAGCGGAAAATAAACTGTTTCAGTTTACCGTCGGTATCAAAGTTAAAGCCCAGTTCATGACCAGGCTGGATGGTATCCAGTGCCAGTACGTTAACGTCGGCTTCCATCAGTTTATGCAGCGTCGGCTGAGAAATGCGCAGGAAATCAAAAATGGTACTCAGGGTATCGCCCTTCTGTACCACATAGGCGATCTCACTTTCCGGTTCCGGCTCATCACTCGGCACAGCATCCGGATCAATAACGCCTTCGGCACTGGAAATATTCAGTTCCTCAGAAAGCTGGCCAATAGCCGGAGCAACCGCAGAGCTGTCATCCGATAAGCTCAGAGAGATAACGATCAGCAATGTCGCACCACCCAGCGCAACCTGATGAGCCGTAGGCAGATGGCCGAAAATATTTCTCAGCGAGCTGAGTAGCGTTCGCAGTTGTGTCACAGAATCCCCTTGCTTTCACCTTCACTCTGAAGGCGTTTATCACAGCCCTTTCTGAATAAGGAGAAAAAGCTGCATTTGTGACCTGATGATGGAACCTGCGAATAAGTCCTGTAGGCGCTCTGACTGACGGGAAGGTTCACAATCCAGGAAGGACTTTGCAATAATGTCCAGACCTTATAAAAAGTTCTGACACCGAGTGTGGATCTTCCCGTCAGCCCCGCCGGGCCGGGCGTGAAGCCTACATCTGCAGTGTTGCAGTTTTTATTATGGACTCAGGCCATTAATGGCGAACTGCGCCTTGCATCTGCAGGCTTCATGACCGGCATAGCCCTCACCGGACTTGTTCGCAGATTCCTTATATGAATGTTGTTCCTTATATTATGCCTGATACAGCACATTTTTGCTGCAGTGTAAAAAATCTGTTTCAGCCCTCTGCGATAGGCAATGACAAAACAATTATTATGCATTTACCGCTAGCGCCTCAACGATCAGGTCACTGTAGAAGAGAGATAAGACGGTTGATCAATGACATCGGCGACATATTGCACCCGCTCCAACCAATCGTCCCGTGAAATCGGCCCCCCAAAACATAAGCGCAGCGCATCTGGTGGATTATTGTCGGTGCTGAAGGCCGCGCTGGCCACCGCACTGACCCCGTATGAACGTAGTTGCGCCGCCAGCTCAGAAGGATTCCAGCTGGATGATTTCGGTAGTTTTAGCCACAGATGAAAAGCACCTTTAGCAGACCCGATATGTTGCCTGCCAAGATGCTCCTCGGCCAGTTTAAGCCGTGCAATCGCTTCCATACGAATGGCCTTACGCATCGCTTGCTCGGTACCGTCCATGATCCAGTTAGACACCAGAGTATCGACCAGGGGACTGGACATCACACTCAACGCTCGCATCGCGCCCGCTAAACGCTGGGCATAACGCTTTGAGGGGGCATGCACAAACGCCGATCTGAGCCCCGGCCCAAAACACTTTGCCGTGCCCATAATGTAATAGGTTAATTGCGGCGCAAGATCTGCAAACGGTGTAATAGCCTCATCACTGAGCAGGGTGTAGGCGTCATCTTCGATGATTGGAATGCTATAGCGCAGGGCTACATCTGCCAATGCTTCACGCCGCCCCAGTGGGATCGTTGTGGTGGTCGGATTGTGGATCGTCGGATTCAGATACAACGCACCGACCTGGCCTTTTTTACAAATCTCTTCAAACGGACGCACCAATGGCCCGGCGACATCCCGTTCCAGAGAGTGCAAGGTCAGACCCAACTGCGCGGCGATAGCTTTAATCCCCGGATACACCAGACTCTCGACGCAGATAAGTTTGCCCGGCATCGCCAGTTGCGTCAGCAATCCCAGCAACGCGCTGTGAATACCAGGACACACCAGAACATTCTCCAGTTCAGCATGGTCAAGCCGTTGATCCAACCAGACCAGCGCCGCTTCTTTAGCGCGGCTACTGCCACCAAACGCCTGATAACGCAGCATAGAGTAAAGGTCCTGACGTGCCAGCACCGTAATGGCACTATCACGTATCTGCTCCACCAGCGTCGGTATAGCCGGTTCAATCACCATGTTCATGGTCATCTCGTAGCTACCCAGGCTGGGAGCTACCATCGCGGTTTTACCTTTGACAAACGAACCCGAACCGGGATGCGAGTCGATCAGCCCCCGGGCGCGTGCTTCATTATAAGCCCGGGCCGCAGTGCTGTAATTGATACCGACCGCAGTCGCCAAATCCCGTAGCGGCGGCAAACGGTCACGGGCCTGCAAACGGCCACTGTCAATATCTTCCTCGATCAGATCAGCGATCAACCGATAGGCGGGCACACCTTTGTCAGACGCCAGACGCTTCCGCCAACGCAATAATTCATGGGTAGTCATGCTATCGATCAATCTCCATTAAAGCGACATTCATTAAACAAAAATTTTACAGCAATCCAAAAATCAAAGAACAACTAAATTGATAGCAATCATTAGTTTTTGAATGCACTAAAACTAAGCAAGCACATAGATAGCGCACTTCTATAGTACAAATAAGCATATATAACCAATTTAACTATATTTATTACACATTAAGAAAAAATATTTTTTATCAATTTCAGATTTAGAACGCACTTATTGATCGCATATTGATTGCATATTGATTGCATTCAATTAAAACAATATTGGCATATCGGTTGCAATATAACTTTTGGAATGCTCAGCACCATTCGGGTCAGGAGCACTATAGCAACACTTTACGGAGCACAGATATGCCAACGGTAACTACCCCCCTGCACAAAGATGGCGACTTTTTTGTTGATTACGAAGAGAAAGTATTTGAAGACGTCAAGGCTAAAGATGGCGAGAAAGCACTGGTCACTTTCCACACCGTCGCCTTTGAAGGCTCTATTGGTCTGGTGAATATGCTGCAGGCAACCCGCCTGCAGCGTAAAGGTTACGAAACCTCTATTCTGCTGTACGGCCCTGGTGTCACACTGGGGCTTCAGCGAGGTTTCCCGACCATCGGCGATGAAGCCTTTCCAGGCCATCAGAACTATGCCAACCAGCTGAAAAAATTTATGTCTGAAGGCGGTAAGGTTTACGCTTGCCGTTTCGCACTGCAGGCCCTATACGGACATGGCGAGCCAGCCCTGGTTGAAGGCATCCGCCCGATTAACCCACTCGATGTGATGGATCTGAAACTGCTGCATATGCGTGATGATGCAGTGATTATAGATACCTGGACACTGTAATAGGAGTGGCGGCCATGAACCCTAATCAGGTGGTACGGGCCGCTGCCGTTCAGATCGCTCCGGATCTTCAGAGCGCTGACGGCACGCTGGCTATCGTACTCAACACAATAGACGAGGCGGCCTCCAAAGGGGTGGAACTGATCGTTTTCCCCGAGACCTTCGTGCCTTACTACCCATATTTCTCTTTTGTTTACCCGGCGGTCGCCTGCGGCCCTGAACACCTTCGCCTCTACGAGCAAGCAGTGGTCGTACCGGGCCCGATTACCGACGCGGTGGCTGAACGTGCGCGCAAGCACAGCATGGTTGTAGTGCTCGGCGTCAACGAACGCGATCACGGCAGCCTCTACAACACCCAACTGATTTTCGACGCCGATGGTCAGTTGCTGCTCAAACGCCGCAAGATCACCCCCACTTACCACGAACGAATGGTTTGGGGACAGGGTGATGCGGCAGGCCTGAAAGTGGCCGACACGGCGGTGGGACGTGTCGGCGCGCTAGCCTGCTGGGAACACTACAATCCCCTGGCACGTTACACCCTGATGACGCAACACGAACAGATTCACTGCAGCCAGTTCCCCGGCTCACTGGTCGGCCCGGTATTTGCTGATCAGATTGAGGCAACCATTCGTCACCACGCCCTTGAATCCGGTTGTTTTGTCGTCAATTCCACCGGCTGGCTAAGCGATGCCCAGATCGAATCCATCACTCCGGACGAAAAGCTTCAACAGGCTCTGAGGGATGGCTGCAACACCGCCATCATCTCCCCTGAAGGCAAGCACCTGGCCGAACCTCTCCAAGAAGGCGAAGGATTAGTCATCGCGGATCTCGATTTCAAGCTGATCACCAAGCGTAAACGGATGATGGATTCGGTCGGCCATTACGCCCGGCCAGAACTTCTCAGCCTGGCCATTAACGATCAGCCAGCCCAGTACAGCCACGCCATGAATACCCGTAACGAACACCACCGTGTTAAAGGAGTCGACGATGAGCCTACCCAGCAAGCAAACAAGCCGTCAGCGTTTGATTACCGAGCTGCAGACACGCGGACTACGCCTCAATAATGTCGATGCCGACCATGTCAGCCGCCGCGGCGGTGCAGGTCCGACAGATCATCAGGCGGTGACCATCGACGGTACAACCCTGATGGTTCCAACATATACCCAATCGGCCTGGCGCTCGCCGTTTACCGTTGAATCTGACGTTGTCGGTGACCGGTTACTGGAAAACAGTATCCCGCTGACCGATATTACTTTTTCACCAACACCTAAGTTTTATGAACTGAGTACCGCAGAGGGTATCCCCTACACCCAGATCGCTACATTGCACAGCACAGACGTACTGGCCACCACAGTACTGCAAACCTGCATCCGCTACGAGAGCCGCCGTAAAGCCTGTAAATTCTGTTCTATTGGCCAATCACTGCAAGCCGGACGCACCATAGCCCGTAAAACCCCAACCCAGCTCGCAGAAGTGGCTAAAGCGGCGGTTGAACTTGATGGCATTCAACATATGGTGATGACCACCGGCACCCCCGCAAGCCCGGATCGGGGCGCGCAAGTGATGTGCGAAAGCGCTGAAGCGATCCTCAAAGCGGTCAGCATTCCGATTCAGGCGCAGTGCGAGCCCCCCAGCGATCCGGTTTGGTATCAGCGTATGAAAGATGCCGGTATCGCCAGCCTGGGCATGCATCTTGAAGTGGTCACTCCGTCACTGCGGGCTGAGCTGATGCCCGGTAAAGCCGAAATATCCCTTGAACATTACATGACAGGCTTCCGGGACGCCGTCAAAGTGTTTGGCCGCGGTCAGGTCAGCACCTATATTCTGGCGGGTCTGGGTGACAGCAAAGAGGCAATTCTGGAAACCTGCAACATGCTGATCGAAATCGGTGTGTATCCGTTTGTGGTGCCCTTTGTACCAGTCAGCGGCACCCCACTGGAAGACCTGCCACCGCCCAGCACCGAGTTTATGGAATCGATTCTGGTACCGCTGGGTAAGCGCCTGAAACTTGCACAGATGCTTTCAAAAGATATCAAAGCAGGCTGCGGTCGCTGCGGCGCCTGCTCCACTCTGTCCGAATACGAACACTGACCAGAGGCCATTATGCAGACCCAACAACGTCATCCCCGCTATTCAGAATACACCATCAAGTGGGCCAGCCTGGACTGGGAAACCCGCGAGGCTCTGGCCCTGCGCCAAAGGGTATTCTGCGACGAACAGTCCCTGTTCGAAAATGATGATCGAGACATAGCTGATCAGAACGCGCAGTTACTGGTCGCTCTGGGTGGTCACGGCGGTTGGCATGAGCAGGTTGTCGGTACCGTGCGCATTCACGAAGAAGCACCGGGCATCTGGTACGGTTCGAGACTGGCAGTAGATCGCCTCTTTCGCACTCAGGGCTACCTCGGAGCCACCCTGATAAAGCTGGCAGTATCCAGTGCTCACGCACGGGGGTGCTGCTGTTTTATGGCCCGAGTACAGGCGCAAAATGAAGTACTGTTCAAGCGCTTAAACTGGAACCGTGTTGGCGAGGAAGTAGTGCGTGGCCTTCCACACGTAATAATGCAGGCAGACCTTTCCCACTACCCCCCTTGCAGCACGCCCTATAGCGGCTTTGTGCTGCGCGGTCGAAATCGAAAAAACGTCAACGAGATCGCGCCACAGCTGCTGACACTGCCAACACCTCCAGCTGATTGCGCTGGAACGGAGGTCAAATAATGGATCTAGCAAGCTTGCTGAAACAGGTCAGCGAATACACTGGGCTGGCACATAAAGAGGATATCGCGCTGCTGTCCGAATCCCTGCCACAATCACCCAGCGGCTGGCACCCCAACGGTGATGACAGCGCTGCTATCCCCTGCACCGATGGCTATAACCTGCTGGCGATGGAGGGTTTCCTCAACGATTTTGTTGAACAAGACCCCTGGTTTGCCGGCTGGTGCGGGGTGATGGTGAACATCAGTGATATCGCCGCTATGGGGGGGACTCCCAGGGCGATCGTGAATGCTCTGTGGAATCATGATCACGGCAATGCAGCACAGATAATCGCCGGTATGAGCGCCGCCGCTGCAGCGTTTAATGTCCCGGTGGTTGGAGGCCATACCAACCTGCGGGCCAATCAGCCGCAACTGGCGGTATCCATTCTGGGACACGCTAAAAGTCTGCTGAGCGCCTTTGCCGCCAAACCCGGCCAGATTCTGGTCGCCGCCATCGATCAGCGAGGCAACTACCGTTCCCCCTATTTTAACTGGAATGCCGCCACCAGTGCCCCACCAGAACGGTTACAGGGCGATATCGCCTTGCTGCCCCGCATTGCAGCTCAGGGTTTAGCCAGCGCCGCCAAGGATATCAGCCAAGCAGGGCTACTGGGAACCACACTGATGCTGCTGGAAAGCTCGGCTGCAGGTGCCCTTATTGAACTGGAATCGATCCCTAAACCACAGCAGGTGTCCTGGCATGACTGGCTCTGCTCGTTCCCTAGTTTTGGTTATCTTCTAACCACCGACGAGCATAACCTGCCAGCATTACTAGCACTTTTCCACAACCGCGAAATCAGCGCGGCAGCTATTGGTCAGATCACCGATACACAGCAGTTGTGGGTGTCCCATGCCGGTCAGCAATGCCTGTTCCGAGACTTAAACCAAACGCCTTTAACCGGCTTCAACCCGATAAAGGCTAATCAATGTAAGATGGAGGCCCACCATGCCCGCCGTTAACTTCAGTGTTCGTTGGCCCGATGGCAGCGAAGACAATTGCTATTCACCCTCAACCGTTGTCCGTCAGCACTTTAAAGCCGGCGACACAATGCCCCTGAATGAGTTCATCAGCAAGGCAGAAATCGCCCTCGATGCCGCCAGTAATCGCGTTCGCGAAACCTACGGCTACTTCTGCTCCAGCGCGATGGATCAACTTGCAGTGATCAAGAGCAAAGCCATCCGATATGAAAATGTCGACAGCCCTAAGATCGAGATCATCAGCATTAACTAACACCCCATTACATCACTTTTTATAGGTTCGAGATAAACATTATGACTACACAAACGACCGTTCATTACCCTGTCATCATTGTTGGCGGCGGCCAGGCTGGCCTGTCAATGAGCTACTGCCTGCAGCAGATGGAAATTGATCATCTGGTACTGGAGAAAAACCATATTCTGCACGGTTGGAAAAACGAACGCTGGGATTCATTCACTCTGGTCACACCCAACTGGCAATGCGACCTGCCCGGTCACGCTTATGATGGCGATGATCCAAAAGGCTTTATGACCCGCGACGAAACCGTTGGCTATCTGGAACGTTTTGCCAAAAAAGTTGCTGCCCCTGTGCGTGAAGGTGTTTCCGTTACGCGGGTTGAGCAAAATGCCAGCGGCATTTATGAAGTGCTGACCTCAGAAGGCGAGTATACCGCCGATCAGATCGTCGTGGCATCCGGCGGCTATCATCTGCCAGTAATCCCACGGATGGCTGAGCGCATTCCGGAATCGGTATTCCAGATGCACTCTGCGGAATACCGTAACGCCTCACAACTGCCGGAGGGCGGGGTACTGGTTGTCGGCTCCGGTCAGTCCGGTGCTCAGATCGCAGAAGACCTGCATCTGGAGGGCCGTAAAGTATTCCTGGCAACCGGCGATGCGCCTCGTGTATCCCGCTTCTACCGAGGCAAAGACGTGGTTGAGTGGCTGGATGATATGGGCTACTACAAAATGCCAGTCAACGAGCATCCGCTGGGTAAAAACGTGCGCCATAACACCAACCACTATGTTACCGGCCGGGATGGCGGTCGCGATATCGATCTGCGTAAATTTGCCCGGGAAGGTATGGAACTGTTCGGTTTAATGACCGACTACGACGGTGAAAACCTGATCTTCCAGGCCAACCTCAAAACAAGCCTGGATAAAGCCGACGCCACGCTGAACAATATTAATGCCCGCATCGATAAGTGGATCGAAGAACAGGGTATCGAGACTGCTGAAGGGCCATCGGTATACACCCCGGACTGGCAACCGGAGATCGAGCGCACGCAGCTGAATCTGGCCGAAGCCGGTATTACCAGCATTCTCTGGTGCATTGGTTTCCGCCCCGACTTTGGCTGGCTTGATGCCCCGGTCTTCAATGGCCAGGGCCACCCTAAGCATGAGCGTGGCCTGACCACTCAGGACGGTCTGTACTTCATTGGCTTGCCGTGGCTTCACACCTGGGGATCTGGCCGTTTCTCCGGCGTACGCGCGGATTCCGAGTATCTGACACAGCATATTGCCGAGTATCAAAGCTCCGTCCAGGCACCGACTGCCAAAATCGCCTGATCCACGCCATCGCAGCAGGCCCGCCTCCCCTTCTGGCCTGCTGCAATTGAGGACAATTGCATGATCACACGTGAAGCATCATTTCTGGCCGGCATGCCCAATCTGTCGCTACACGGACTGAGCGAACACTGGCTCCTGAAAGAGTGCGGCAATCAACACTGGTTGGCACTGGCTGAGCTATTTGGCTTGCCGCTCCCGGACTTTCGCAGCAGCAATAACACACCAGTGTACGCCGCATTTGTAGCTGTTGAACTGCAGGATCTTGCACTTCACCTGATTGATGAGAATGCCTCTTTCAGCCTGACAACGCGCCTGATCGCCATCGGTCCGGCACGCTTTTACAGCGAACATCAACTGTATTTTGCGGATTACTGCTGCGCTACCATTAGCATGATTTCAACCCAGGTCAGCCGTACCGAAGCGGGCAATAATCAGAGTGTCGTCCGCACCGAACTGCCGCTGACCAATAGTCCGTCTAAACAGACCACTACACCATTAAAAGAGCGCGCCCAGGCACTGATCCGCAGCGCAAAGTCGTTCCGATCTGATCGCTGGCAGTCCTGGCAGGGGCTTCAACCTGATCCCGCTATCCAGCTCCCCGGTTACAGCCATTTCCCCTGCCCTAATAACGACTTTAATGGCGCCGACTTTCTCTACTTTGCCAACTTTCAGGCTGCTGCGGATCGTGCGGAATGGCACTGGAATCGAAACCGTGAGCTGTGGCAGATCGAAGCCCGTCAGCTCAACTACTACGGCAATATCAATATTGGCGATGCGCTATTGCTGGAGTTTTCGGCCCTGCAATCTGATGCACAGAGTCTGCGCCACTGTTTAACGATACGGCGGGATTCCGATGGTCAGAAAATTGCGGACATTCTGACCTGCAAGTCACGCATTCAGAACGCGAGATACCGTTGGGCGCAGAGGAGATAAACGATGCCATCACATAAGTCATTCTACACTGCGGCAGATATCGCACACCTTGAGCACCTTCACCATGAACCCGGTGAAGCACCATTTATACGTGGCCCATTCACCGAGATGTACCGCCACAAACCCTGGACAATCCGCCAGTACACTGGGTTTGCCAGCTCAGTTGAAACCAACAGGGCATTCAAAAAGACCCTCGCCGAGGGAGGCCAGGGGTTATCCCTCGCATTTGACCTGCCTACACACCTGGGCTTCGACTCTGACCATCCAGCCGCTCAGGCGGATGTCGGTAGAACCGGTGTTGCCATTGATTCGGTAGAAGATATGAAGCAACTGTTTGACGGCATTGATCTTAGCAAAGTGTCGGTCTCGATGACCATGAACGGCGCGGTACTACCGGTGATGGCTGCGTTTATCGTCGCCGCTGAAGAACAAGGCGTGTCCCCCAGGCAACTACGCGGCACCATTCAGAACGATATTCTGAAAGAGTTTATGGTACGTAACACCTATATCTTCGAACCCCACTCCTCGATGCGGATCAGCACCGACGTGGTCGAATATCTGCACCGCGAACTGCCGCAATTTAACAGCATGTCGATCTCCGGTTATCACTTCAAGGAAGCTGGCGCAGAGCCAGCGCTGGAGCTGGCCCTGACTCTGGCAAACGCCTGCGAGTATCTGGATACAATCAGCCAGCGGGGGCTGGATCTGAACCGGTTCTGCCCTCGCCTGAGTTTCTTCTTCGGGGTCGGCATGAACTTCTTCGAAGAGATCGCCAAACTGCGTGCCGCACGACTGCTGTGGAGTCAGGCCGTCGAGCAGCGTGGCGCAACATCAGCTAAAGCCCGTCGGATGAAAATGCACTGCCAGACATCAGGCTGGTCGCTGTCGGCACAGGAGCCAGAAAACAACTTAATGCGTACCACACTGGAGGCGATGGCCGCGGTGTTTGGTGGCACCCAGTCGCTACACACCAACAGCTATGACGAAGCGCTTAACCTGCCAACCCCTGAAGCGGCCAGACTAGCGCGTAACACACAGCTGATTATGCAACACGAAGCCGGGCTATGTGATATCGCCGACCCCTGGGGAGGATCCTATATGATGGAAAACCTGACCCATGAAACAGCCCAAAAAGCTCGGAGTTATTTAGCCCTGATTGAGCAACAGGGAGGCATCATCGCAGCACTGAACTCTGGCTGGGTTGACCAACAGATACATAAACGTGCTTTACAGACGCAGAGCAGTATTGATAACGGACAAACAACAATTATCGGTGTTAACTGTTATCAAACCCGTGAAACGCCCGGCAAAGCATCGGCATACACTGTAAATTACGATGCGTTTAAACATCAGCAACAGCAGCTCAGCACGCTGAAGCAGAGTCGCGATCCGCTGCAGGTTCAACAGGCCTTGTTGCAACTGAGTCAGGCCGCAGCGGATAACAAAGCGAACCTGCTGGAAGCCACCATCAGGGCAATCCGAACCCGGGCCACGTTGGGCGAATGCACCCAGGCCCTGCTGAAACAGTTTCGCCGCCACCCCGGGAATTTGGATTTCATCCGGCATCACAACAATGACGACCAGAACAGCCATTCTCTCGATCGCCAAAGAGTACTGACGGCGATTCGGCAGTTCCGACGCAATCACCAGCGTGCCCCCTCTATTTTGCTGGCAAAGCTGGGGTTGGATGGCCATGATCGCGGTATAAAGGTAATTGCCAGCAACCTGAAACAGGTCGGCTTTGATGTCGAGCTGGCGCCTCTTTTCAGCAGTCCGGAGCAGGTCGCAATGATGTGCCGGTCCTGTCAATACGACGCTTTGGGTATCTCACTGCTGTCGGGGGCACACCTGCCGTTAATGGATAAATTGATTAAAGCAATGCAGCAGCATCGCACAGATCAACAACCCGGGATTTTTCTTGGCGGTATTATTCCTGATCAGGATATTGAGCCCCTAACCCGCATGGGGGTCAGCAAGATATTTAAACCAGCCACCCCGATAGACAGCTTGTCTCTGGAGATCATTCAGCACTTACAATCTGCTCCTGTAGGTTATCAACAGACGATTCAGAAACATCGTTAACTGCTACCGAGCTGGGCGGTGCCCTTTCATGAACATTATCAGACTTAAGCCTGGCGCGACCATCTGCTACAATCGCCGCACATTGAGAATGTAGCAACGGAGCTTCCCCTTGAATCAGCCTTTGACCAAGCCCATGACCCAGTTTCGTCCCTGTATCGACCTGCACCAGGGCCAGGTAAAGCAGATTGTCGGTGGCAGCCTGAATGACCAGGGTGCCGACACTAATTTTGTCAGCCAGTATGACGCCGCCTACTATGCCGGCCTCTATCAGCAGCATAATCTGACCGGTGGCCATGTTATCGCTCTGGGTCCCGGCAACAAGGAACAGGCGCTGAGCGCTCTGGGCACCTGGCCACAGGGCCTGCAGTTTGGTGGCGGCGTAAACGCCGACAATGCCGCTGAATTTCTGGCAGCTGGTGCCTCACATGTCATCGTTACGTCTTATCTGTTCGATAATGGTCAGTTCAGCTGGGAACGCCTGGAGCAGATCAAAGCGATCACCGGTGCCGATAAACTGATTCTGGATCTGAGCTGCCGTCGCACCGACACTGGCTGGAACATCGCCACTGATCGCTGGCAGACCGTGACCGACACTCCGGTGAATGCGGAAACGCTGGAACAACTGGGTCAGCACTGTGCAGAATTTCTGATCCATGCTGCCGATGTTGAAGGCCTGCAGGGCGGTATCGATGAGTATCTGGTACGCCTGCTGGGCGAGGCTTGTCCTATCCCGTGCACCTACGCCGGTGGTGCTCGCTCACTGGAGGATCTGAAGCTGGTCGAAGAGTTATCCAACGGTCGCGTCGATCTGACCATTGGCAGCGCGCTGGATATCTTTGGCGGCAGTGGCGTCACCCTGCAGGAATGTATCGACTGGAATAACCGCAGCGCAAAATAATCCCCACCTTATCGGAATTATTCCGGACCGGGTGGGTCTCTGTGTAGGGGCCCATCCGGACTCTGAAATTTAAATGCCCTCTGGTTATCCACTGCTATTACTGAAATCCCGTTATGCCGTTGTTCCGCTGTTTTTCTCTGTTGTTCTCTGTCTGCCTGCTGCTACCCGTTAACACTCTGGCCCAAAGCAATACCGACCAGCGTTCGCTGATAATTACTGCTGCCAGCGTGCAGGAGTTCCGGCAGATCTCCAGCAGAATTCTATCAGCCCATAAGCATCAGCCCCGCTATGTCGGTTCCACAGAGCAATGGCATCTGTTTCTGAAGAAAGAGGCCCGGAATGGCAGTGGCGGCAAACATTTCTCCACGATCTTTGGTTACCGTATCAAGCGGGCTGATTCACCATTGGAGAATAGCTGGGAACTGGTTTTACCCAGCATCGGGATTGATCCTGAGAATTGCCCGCTAATCAGTCGATTTTCTGCGGACAAACGAAGTCTGTTTCTGCCACCGGGCAGCGACCTGAAAGATCGCTGCCTGCAAAAGCCCTGACACAAAAACCCTAACCTGCGGTCCCGCCCAGAATCCGTCTGAGCGTACCATCACGTGTCACCAGAGCGTGCTTAAAGGAAGCAGCGACGTGCAGCAGTACCGCGGCAATCATGATCTTACCGCCCAGACCATGAACAATATGACCTACCTCTCCTAGCAGCTCATTTTTTTCACCGCCTGCAATCAGCTCAAAGCCGAAGACACCAACCGGATGTCCGCCACCTACCGACATCGCAATACCGGACAGAGGTAGCAGCAAAGTACCCAGCAATAACAGCCAGTGAACCACAGAGGTCACCCGCTCCTGCCAGTCAGCGGCCGGTGTCAGACGCTGCGGAAATCCCTCTCTTAATCGCCAGATAAAGCGATAAGCAGCAACAATTAATACCAGTACGCCCACCGATTTATGCAGACCGATCAGCATAAACTTATCCGGTCCCCGCTCCATCTCTTCAACCACCAGCCCCAGTATCAGACTGCCGATCATTGCGATCGCAATTAACCAGTGCAACGCCACTGTAATCCGGGTCAGCCTCACCTGTGCATCCATGACAAAATCCTCGTATTTCGTAAGTGTTTAAGCTGAGGTTCACTTTAATTAGAAAATACTGATTAATTAACCGGCAACGGCGTAAAGTTTGGTAAAGTTATGTAACGAAAATACGCAGTCAATTCAGCGGCTTAGTTGTACTAACGACATTCCCGGGCAACACGCTATACTGCCTGCTATGTAACCGATACGGGTCAGGGACAATGAAAAAACTACTCTCAATTACACTACCAGTTTCACTGGCCTGCGCTATGGCCACAGCACTGCCTGCTCAGGCAGGATTCGGCGACCTGCTGAAAAAGATCGAAGATAAAGGTACGGAGATTCTCAAGGACAGCCAGCAACAGGATTCCGGTACATCCGCCAGCCAGGGAGGCGACCTTGATTACCAGACCATTATCGACGGTTTGAAAGAAGCGCTGGACGTTGGCAGCCGCCGGGCAATTGAAACCATCAGCCAGCAGGATGGTTATTTTTCCAATCCCCAGATCCGTATTCCTCTGCCAGACGAACTCGAACAGGCCAGCGGCCTGATGAAAAAATTCGGCCTGAAATCTCAGGTAGAAGCGTTCGAACTGAGTATGAACCGGGCTGCTGAAAAAGCCGCACCTCAGGCTACCGAAATTATCGTTAACGCCATCAAAGAGATGAGCATCGAAGATGCCCGTAATATCCTCAACGGGCCGGACAATGCTGCCACGGAGTATTTCCGGGAAAAGACCTCCGGGCGTTTAACCGAACTGTTCCAGCCATCCATTAAAACCTCCATGGATGAAGTCGGCGTGACCCGTTACTATGGCGATCTCACAAAAGAAGCAGAATCTGTTCCCATGGTTGGCGATCTGGCACAGAACTATAAACTGGAAGACCATGTAACCAACGCTGCGCTGGATGGTCTGTTTACGATGCTGGCCGCGGAGGAAAAACAGATTCGCGAAAACCCGGCAGCCCGCACCACCGATCTGCTGAAACAGGTATTTAATTTTTAAGGGATATCCGATGTTCAAGAAATTTATTTGCGCCCTGCTGTTCCTGACCAGTGTTACGGCTGTCGCTCAGACAGAAGGCACTGCCGACAGCGCACAAAAGCCGCAAGCGGCTAGCAATCCAGTTGTCGTTATGACGACCTCAGCCGGTGTGATCGAACTGGAACTGATGCCTGCTCAAGCGCCAATCACCGTCAGAAACTTTTTGCGCTATGTGGAAAACGGCTTCTATGAAGGCACCATTTTCCACCGGGTGATCGATAACTTTATGATTCAGGGCGGCGGTTTTAATAAAGATATGCTGCGCAAGAATACTCTGCCGCCGATTCAGAACGAATCCGCTAACGGCTTGCCGAATCTGCGCGGTACTATCGCGATGGCCCGTACCAACGAGCCGCACAGCGCCACTTCACAGTTCTTCATTAACCTGAAGAACAACAGCGCCCTTAATGCCAAAAGCTGGAAACCAGGCTATACCGTATTCGGTCATGTTATCAATGGCATGAATGTAGTGACCGCTGTTGGTCTCACCCAGACAGGTCAACAGGGGCCCTACCGTAATGTTCCGGTAGAGCCAATCATCATCGAAAAGGTCGAGCTGAAAGGCGCTCAGTAACCGACTGAATGCACTTGTAGCGAGGCACGCCCTCGTGCCGACAACTCTGAATCGGCACGAGGGCGTGCCTCGCTACATATAAAACACAAAAGTGCGCCCCTGGAAGCTCTGACAAGTGATACCGCAGGCTCCAACCTGACACGATGTTGTAATATTCCTGTCAGATAATTTCCGCATTTGATCTTCTTAAGAATTTTTCGCGATGACGTTTACCACTATCTTCCGTCAGTTTTTCCTGTTGGGCTGGATCTCATTTGGCGGCCCGGCGGCCCATATCGGCTACTTTCGCCGCACCTTCGTCGAGCAACTGAACTGGATCAGTGACCGGGAATACGCACAACTGGTTGCCCTGAGTCAGTTTCTGCCGGGACCGGGTTCCAGCCAGGTAGGTTTTGCGCTGGGCTATCGTAAAGGCGGTTTACAGGGAGCCTGTGCCGCATTTCTTGGCTTTACCCTGCCCTCGGTAATCCTGATGCTGATTCTGGCAACCCTGAGCAGCAGTCTGACCGACAGCTCAATGTTCCAGAGTATTATCCACGGCCTGAAACTGCTGGCAGTCATTGTCGTCGCGGACGCCACGCTGGGCATGTTCGGCAACTTCTGCCGTAACCGTATCAGCATCGGCCTGTGTGTTTTTACCGCGGCGGCACTCCTGATAGCGCCAGGGCTGTGGACACAGATTCTGGTATTGATAATCGCGGCGATTATCGGCCGACTCTGGCTGATGGACAGTCTGGTGGCGCATCGTTTTTACAGCAATAAAGGATTATCAAGCAAACCACTGATCGCCTTTGCGGTTCTACTATTGATCTTCCCGTTGCTGGCCGGTGTAACACAGGTGACTCAACTGTTCTCCGACTTCTTCCAGGCGGGCAGTCTGGTGTTCGGCGGCGGCCATGTCGTCCTGCCGTTGCTGCAGAACATTGTCGGTGATCAGATCACTCAGGATAGCTTTATTACCGGTTACGCCGCGGCTCAGGCAGTCCCGGGCCCGATGTTTACGCTGGCGACCTATCTCGGCTATCAACTGCTACCCGGCGCACCGATTCTGGGAGCACTGATCGCCACCGCCGCTGTATTCCTGCCCGGTTTCCTGCTGTTGTTAGGGGTACTGAAAAACTGGGAAGCTCTAGCTAATCAACCAGCGCTCAGCGGTGCAATCAACGGCGTCAACGCCGCCGTGGTGGGCTTGCTGCTATCGGCCCTCTATCAGCCGGTATTCAGCTCAGCAGTTCTCAGCGGCAGTGACTTTGCAATGGTTGTGATCGGTTTTGCCCTGCTGAGGGTGCTGAAGCTGCCGATCATGGCGTTGGTTGGTCTGGCTATTCTGGCCGGCGTCTGTATTTAATCGCCCTACCTCTAAGAAACTGTATAAAAAAACAGCTTTTGTGGACATTAATAGCAATCTGCTGCTAGACTTGCGCGCTATAGATGCTATACATCATTAAAAGGAGGAGTTATGGCAAACGTAACAGATATAGCTAAATGCTTCCTTTATTTGGATGATGCAAATGAAGGAGATGGCATTTCTAACCTTAAACTACAGAAGCTAGTTTATTATGCACAGGGATTTCATAGTGCAATCTTTGATACTGCGCTTTTTGATGAAGGCATTGCCGCTTGGGCTCACGGACCAGTAGTGCCTGAACTTTATCATGCATACAAACAGCATGGAAAAAACCATATCCCCATGCCTAATGACTTTGATCGAAACTCTCTGACTGACGATCAGTTTGAACTGGTTGAAGAAGTATTCGAAGTTTTTGGACAATATTCAGCCTGGAAGCTACGTAATATGACCCATGAAGAAAGCCCTTGGCTAAATCATGAACAAAGCGCAGACGAAATTCCTCTCGCTGAAATTACGGAGCACTTTAAAAGTAGAATTAACTAAATGGCCCGAAGGATTCAGGGTAAGAAACCCAAGCAAGGAAGCGTAGTTAAGTCACAAGAGCCTCAAAACTACGACAAATTTCCTCCGATTTTTTCTCTGGAAAAACTACAGGCAGGAAAATACTGTTTGTCTAATCTGAGTCAAGAACACAAAGCGATGTTCTCTGAAGCCATTTTCCGTAGAAAAACCCTTTCCTGGAATGAGATCAAAAAGCAAAATCGTCATGCCCTCGGTACAGAAAAAATTCCGAAACGCTGTATTAAAGCAGCCATTCCCAGATTCATAACAGATGATTTCGAGGATTTTCTAGTCTTTCGCTACCACGGGCTACACCCAATGGTTGGATACCGCCAACGCGAAGTTTTTTTTGTACTCTGGTTTGATCACGACTTTACTTTGTATGATCACTAAATCACAAAGACACTAACAACAACCCACTTAACAGCACCACAAAGCCCTGCAGTTTTGGCAAACCCAGACTCTCTTTCAGCCAGATAATGCCGATCAGAAAACCGATTGGAATACTGATCTGACGCAGCGCCACTACATAGCTGACTTCTGTGACCAGAGACATACTCACCAGCACCAGCATATAGGTACCGATAACAAAGCATCCTGCCAACAGCGTCCAGCGGCGGTCGGGAAATTCAAAAAGATTTTCGCGAAACAAAAATGCCACGGTTGGTAGCATCCAGCACAGCGTCGCTCCCGCCTGCAGTACTACAAAGCTGCTGCCTGCGTTGAAGGCTGTCAGCCCGGTATCCCGCATTATGCTGATCGCCATACTGTCGAGAATTGAATAACCTGCTGTCGCTAAAGCGGCTACCAGCACCCAACCAATCGCCGGGGTCAGATAATCTTTGAAATGCCAGTCACGCCAGCGCTTCAGGGGTAGCGCAATGGCGCCGAAGACAATCAGCAGAATTCCCAGCAGGTGAATACTGTCAAGTTGCGTCTGGCCATACACCATGATCACCAGCACTGGTACAAATACCACAGGCAGCGCACGGGCTAACGGATATACCATACTGAGATTGCCGTGGGTGTAAGCGCGGGCAAGACCGGTCATATAACAGGTCTGACAGAAACCGGAAGCAAACAGGAGCCCCCAGAACAGGGGAGGAAGTTTCTGAAAGGCGTCCAGACTTAGCAGCAGTAACGGGCTGTATAAAACCATACCCGCAGCCATAGCCCAGGCGTAGAAACGGACCGTCTGTGCGGTCCGTTTGCCGATCAGGTTCCAGCCTGCGTGCAGCAGCGCCGAAACCAGAATCAGGATAAAGGCTTCAGGGGTCAAGCTTTCTCGCCTGCCGCCATACGCGCTTCAATCTCTTCCAGGCATGGGATCACATCAGCGATGCTGTCCACCACGTAGTGAGCGCCAGCACGCAGGAAGCGGTCATAGGCTTTTGCACGCAGACGATCCTGTTGATCTTCTTCCAGCGCATTCCAGTCTTCCAGACTCATGCCTACTTCGTTACCGCTGATCGCCACACCGATAGTCCACATACCAGCGTTCAGGCCTTCATCGATACCGGTCAGGGTATCGTCGATCTTGACGCAAGCACCCAGATCTTCTACACCCAGCTCGATAGCATTCATCATTGCCATGTAAGGATAAGGGCGGCCTTGCGGTACCTGGGTTGCGCAGATGTTGGACGCTGGCTTGTAGCCCTGCTCTGCGGCATTTGCCAGCAGACCTTCGATCATCACATCAGCATAACCGGTGTTGGCACCGATTTTTACGTCGTTCTCTTCTGCCCATGCCAGAGTGTCCAGCAGACCCGGAATCAGCACAGCAGTCTTAGCGATCGCATCAATCTGCAGGGGTACGAACTCATCGTACATGCTATCGATATCTGCTTGAGTCGGCTCAGCACCTTTTACTTCAGTCCAGGCAGCACGAATACGGGAGTGCGCACACAGCTGACGGATGTGTTCACGTTTCTCAGTACCCATCGGACCACGGGCTTCCTCTTCAGAGATCGGCACGCCGTGGTTTTCAAACAGTTTCTGGAAAGCACGGATCGGGGCCATAGAACCGAAGTCGACAGTAGTGCCTGCCCAGTCCATGATGATTGCCTGCAACGGGCCGGTATATTGACGTTCGTAACGGTACATTGGATTGTCTCCATAGTGCGGGTCGTAACCCGCTTTAATCTTGAAAAAGTGGCTCAAAAAGTGAACAGATTATTGCGCAGAATTGCCGTTCGGAATCTGCATCTCATCCAGTACAGCAGCCATCGCGTCCAGAAGACCGTCGATTTCTGCGTCATAAAGCTGGCCAATACAGCCCAGACGGAAGCTCTCAGCTTCGGTCAGCTTGCCCGGATAGATAATGTAGTTCCGGGCTTTAAGCAGCTCGTAGAAACGCTCAAAGCTAAAATTCTCATGAGTCGGTGAAAAGAAAGTCACGATGATCGGCGACAGCCACTCATCGGCCAGCAGGGTTTTAAAGCCCAGCTTACGCATACCCTCAACCATACGCTGCTGGTTACGGCTGTAACGCGCAAAACGACCTTCGATACCACCCTCTTCGGCGTGCTCTTTCAGGGCCTGCATAAATGCAGCAACAATGTGCGTTGGTGGTGTAAAGCGCCACTGACCGGTCTTTTCCATGTATGTCCACTGATCATACAGATCCATGCTCAGTGAGTGCGCATTGCCCTGAGCCTTTTCCAGTTCGCTCTTACGCAGCAAAGAGAAACCAAAACCCGGTACACCCTCAAAGCACTTATTGGCAGAGGAAACAATGGCGTCAAAACGGAAGTCAGTGCTGCGGATATCGATAGCACCGAATGCACTCATGGAGTCAATTATCAGACGACGATCAAAACGCTCAACCACGTCAGCAATCTCAGCGATCGGATTCAGAATACCGGAGCTGGTTTCGCAGTGAACCACCAGCACATGGGTAATTTTCTCGTCCGCTTCCAGAATCGCTGCAACCTCTTCACCCCGTGGCGGCTCATAATCACCTTTGTCCAGCGCAACATAATCACGGCCCATATAGTCCAGGATTTTAGTCATACGCTGACCGTAAGCACCGTTCATCAGTACCAGTGCTTTACCCTCTTCCGGTACCAGAGTTGCCAGTGTTGCTTCCACAGCAAAAGTGCCACTTCCCTGAACCGGTACGCAGACGAATTCACCCTGATCATCAACGTAGGACACCAATTGCTCACACAGTGCTTTGGTCATAGCACGGAAATCACCATCCCATGAACCCCAATCCCACAACATCGCCTGCTTCACACTCATGGTGGTCGTAATGGGACCCGGTGTTAACAGATAAGGTTGCTGCTTAGACATTTTAACCTCTTGGTATATACCAGTTTTATATGCTCAATAAAACCAGCCCTGCACCGCGCATAGGCTGGTTCTTAAATTCACAGACGCCGTTAGCGTCATATTATCCCTGCCATCTTTTTGCAGCAGTTATCCTGGATAAGAATTATCTGGTATACACCAGAAAATTACCAATTAAATTCTTATGACAGAGTTCAGTTTCAGTGATCAACCAAAGTTCTGCTTATACCTGTTCACAGGAATGAGTTCCGCCCTATGGCAGAACTCATCCAATACCCTTTCCTTAACGCTGGCGCCAACGCTGGGTACGGTTCAGCAACTGACTACTCAACGTCCAGTGGATCCCTTTGATCACCAGAGAGGTCATCATCAGCATGACCGCCATTGCCGCAGCCGGAGCTGTATCGCCCGCTTCATCCATGTTCATCACCGCAATCGACGCCAGTGTGGTATCCGCTGAGTAGAGGAATACAACGGCAGACACCGTGGTCATGGCATTTACAAAGATATACACCGAGATATCCAGAATCGCTGGCAGACATAGCGGTGCAGTCACACGACGGAAGGTGGTATAGAACGGCACTTTCAGAGAAGCAGACACAGACTCAAACTCAGCATCGATCTGTTTCAGGCTGGTGACAGCGGTCAGGTGACAAACGGTATAGAAGTGCACCAGCGTGTTCAGCACCAGAATCGCCATCGTACCGTACATCACATTCAGCGGATTACCCGGGGAATTAAAGAAGAAGATGTAGGACAGACCCAGTACCATGCCCGGTACCGCCATCGGCATCATCGCCAGCAGTTGCAGCACTTTACGGACCTGCGGCATCACCTTCACTTTCTCATTCATGTAAGCAACGATAAATACCACCGCGGTACCGATCACCGCCGCCCAGAATGCCAGGCGCAGGGAGTTGAAATAGGACTCCCAGCCACCACCGTCCATCATATCGAACTGATAGTTGTTCAGAGACAGCGTCAGGTTATAAGGCCAGAAAGTGATCAGGGATGCGTAGATCGCCATACCGACAACGGTCAGCAGGAATGCACATACCAGCAG